>JAHFCH010000252.1 GCA_023249635.1 Fibrobacterota bacterium | reverse complement strand
GGGAACTTCTACGCCATCCAGCCCATGCTCCCCGAGCTGCTGGACGAGAAGGACGGCCCGGGCGACGCCATCGGCAAGGAGTACTCCTCCGGCGACGATGTGCTCGACCTCAAGGGCACCATCGATCTGCTCAACAAGTACGACCTCATGGTTTCGGACAAGAAGAAGGAATACGACGGGGAGCTCCTGCGTTGAGCGCCCCGTGGTAAGGATCTCATGGCGTTCACGGTAATGACCCTGGTCGGGACCCGTCCCGAAATAATCAAGCTCAGCCGGGTGATGGCGGAGCTGGACGTGCGCGTGCGCCATGTCCTGGTGCACAGCGGGCAGAATTATGATTACGAGCTCAACGAGATATTCTTCCAGCAGCTCGGCATCCGCAAGCCGGATCATTTCCTGGAAGCCGCGGGCAAGACCCCGGTGGAGACCATCGGCAACGTGCTCGCGAAGGTGGACGCCTTGCTAGAAGAGGTCAAGCCGGACGCCTTTCTGATCCTCGGGGATACCAACAGCTGCCTGGGCGTGATCGCCGCCAAGCGCCGCAAGGTGCCCATCTTCCACATGGAGGCCGGCAATCGCTGCTTCGATCAGCGCGTTCCCGAGGAGATCAACCGTCGTATCATCGATCACACCAGCGACATCAACCTGGTCTATACCGAGCATGCCAGGGAATACCTGCGCGCCGAAGGCGTGCGCCCCGAGACCGTACTCAAGACCGGCAGCCCCATGCAGGAGGTGCTGGAGCACCACCGCGCTGGCATCCAGGCTTCCGGCATCCTGAAGGAACTGGGGCTCGAAAAGGGGAAGTACTTCGTGGTCAGCACGCATCGAGAAGAGAACGTGGACAGCGAGGAGAATTTCCGCGACCTGCTGGAATCGCTGGAAGCCATCCGGGCCCGCTATTCCATGCCCGTGATCGTCTCCACCCATCCTCGCACCCGCAAGCGACTGGACGCTTCCGGTAAGGCGGATACCGATCCGGGTATCCGCTTCCTCAAGCCCTTCGGCTTTTTCGAATATGTGCACCTCCAGCAGAACGCCTTCTGCGTGGTGTCGGACAGTGGGACGATAACCGAGGAGTCCTCCATCCTGGACTTCCCGGCGGTGACCATCCGCCAAGCCCATGAGAGGCCGGAAGGCTTCGACGAGGGCGTGCTGATCATGGCCGGCCTCAAGGCCGATCGCATCCTGCAGTCCATCGAGGTGGTGACCGCGCAGGCCAAAGCGAAGCTGGCGGGAGGCCGCACTGTGCGCCTGGTCGAGGACTACGACGCCGGCATGGTTTCGACCAAGGTGGTCCGCGTCATCCTGAGCTATACCGATTACGTGAATCGTACCGTGTGGAGGAGGAATTAGGATGCGCGGTCGGCTCCCACGGACGGCTCAGCGTTCTTAGCCGGCGCCGGCGCGCCCTAGCCGCCAACAAGCATGCGGATCCTCCTTCTCGTACAATATTACCTGCCCTTTCGCAAATCATGCGCGCAATTGTTCCATGACCTGGCGCTCGAGTTCCGCGCGCGCGGGCATCAGATCATGATCATCTCGGCGGATGATAGCGTGGCGGCAAAGGGCGAGGTCAAAGGCGACGGGAACTGGCTGGAGATTCGGGTTAATTGCGGAAGCATGGACGCCAGCTCGCGGGTGGGCCGGGCCTTGAACGAATGGCGCATGTCGTCGCGCATCTACCGATACGGGTTAAAGGAGTTCGAAAAATACCCCTGCGATCTGATCGTTTACTACTCCCCCACGGTTTTCTTCGGATCCCTGGTGCATAAGTTGAAATCCCTATGGCGGGCGAAAAGCTATCTCATCCTCAGGGACATCTTCCCCCAGTGGGCCGTCGACGCGGGGATCCTTCGGGAAAACGGCCTACCTCACCGGTACTTCCGGCGCAAGGAAATCGAGCACCATAGGGCGGCTACGGTGATCGGCGTGCAATCCCCCGCCAACCTGGAATATTTCCGCCAGCAAGGCTGGGGAAACTCCTATCGGCTGGAGGTCCTCTACAATTGGAAAACCGTTTCGGATCCGGCCGTAGGCGGACACCGCTTCCGGCGGGAGATGGGGCTCGCGGGCAAGGTGGTTTTCTTCTACGGGGGCAATATCGGCGTCGCCCAGGACATGGACAATATCGTCAAGCTCGCGGAAGGGGTGAGGGATATCCCGCAAGCCTGCTTCCTCCTGGTCGGGGAGGGCAGCGAAGTGCCGCGCCTGAAGACTGCCATCCAGGAAAAAGGCCTCGGCAACTTTTTCATACTCCCTTCTGTGGGCCAGGACGAGTACCTGGCGATGGTGGGCGAGGCGGATGTCGGGTTGATTTCGTTGGATAAGAACCTCAGGAACCACAATTTCCCCGGCAAGTTGCTCGACTACATGTTTTTCTCCAAGCCGATCCTCGCTAGCATCAATCCCGGGAATGATTTGAAGCAAGCCCTCGAGGGCGCCCGTTGCGGTTTTGTTAGCATCAACGGGGAAGCGGAAACGCTCCGCCGTGACGCAGTGAAGCTGATGGAGAACGCGGAAACGCGATCGGAAATGGGGCGGAACGCCAGAAGCCTGCTGCTGAAGCAATTCTCCACGGCAGGCGCGGCCGGGCGTATCCTGGAAGCCATCGGCAGCGCCGCATGAAGATATTGGTCACAGGAGCGACGGGATTCGTGGGCCAGGCGCTATGCCAGCGGTTACTAGAGACGGGGCATGCTGTTCGCTGCGCGATCCGCGGCGGGGAGGGCGGTGCTGCCTTGCCGGCCGGATGCGAAACCTCCGTGGTCGGCTCCATCGGCCCGGAAACGTATTGGGCCGAAGCCGTGAAGGGTACGGAGCTCGTTATCCACCTGGCCGCCCGTGTGCACGTCATGCGCGAATCCGTTCCCGATCCTTTGGCCGAATTCCGTAAGGTGAACACGGAGGGCACGCGCCGGCTGGCCGAATCCGCAGCGGCACACGGCGTGAAGCGGCTGGTATATATCAGCACCATCAAGGTGAACGGCGAAAAAAGCGATGCGCCATTCCGCGAATCGGATCGGCCCGCGCCGCAAGACCCCTACGGCATCAGCAAGTTCGAGGCGGAGTCGGTACTGTGGGAAATCGGCAAGCGCTCGGGACTCGAAATCGTGGTGATCAGGCCCCCTCTCATCTACGGGCCTGGGGTGAAAGCCAATTTCCGCAACCTGATGAATATCGTCCACCGCGGCGTTCCCCTTCCCTTCGGGACCATCCGCAACCATAGGCGGATGGTTTACCTGGGTAATCTTGTCGATATCATCTTGTGCTGCTCGTGGCACCCTTCGGCCGCGGGCGAGGTCTTCCTGGCCGGGGACGAGGAAAGCGTTTCGACCCCGGAACTGGTGGCACGAATAGCCGAATCCATGGGGAAAAAGGCGCGCCTGGTTTCGGTGCCGGCCGGATTGATAAAATGGGCTGGTCGGATTTCGGGGAAGTCCGCCGCCGTCGAGCGGCTTTTCGGGGATCTGAACCTCGATATCGGCAAGCTCGAGGCGAAACTCGGATGGAAGCCGCCTTACGACATGAAGTCTGGCTTGCGAACGACCGCGGAATGGTTCTTGGCGGCCCGGTCATGAGGAGCGCGGGCCGCCGTCATAGTACGGAAAGGGAATGATGGAGTTGCTCAGCCTGATTGGTAGGACCGAAGAGTTGTTCCGTGAGGACCTCGCCGGGAACGAAGCGCGCCTGCTCGACCTGGTCGCATCCCATTCGTTCCTGGTGATCGGGGGCGCGGGTACCATCGGCCAGGCAGTGGCCAAGGAGATTTTCAAGCGCGATCCGAAACGCCTCCACGTAGTCGATATTTCCGAGAACAACCTGGTGGAGCTTGTCCGCGATATCCGGAGCTCGCTGGGATACATCAAAGGGGATTTCCAGACCTTCGCATTGGACGCGGGCTCGTTGGAATTCGGGGCCTACCTCAAGCAACAGGCGCCGTTCGACTACATCTTCAACCTCTCAGCCCTCAAGCACGTGCGCAGCGAAAAGGATCCCTTCACGCTTATGCGCATGATCGATGTGAACATCCTGAACGCGGAAAGGCTGCTGGAATATGCCGCAGCCAACAAGTGCAGGAAATACTTCTGCGTTTCGACGGACAAGGCCGCCAACCCGGTCAACATGATGGGAGCTTCAAAACGGATCATGGAATTGTTCCTGATGCGGGCGAGCGAATCGATACCGGTATCCACGGCCCGGTTCGCAAACGTGGCTTTCTCGGACGGCAGCCTTCTCCACGGCTTCAACCAAAGGATGATCAAGCGGCAGCCGCTTTCCGCGCCGAACGACGTGAAAAGGTATTTCGTGACGCCAGACGAATCAGGGGAGCTCTGCGTGCTGTCCGGCCTGCTCGGGGATAACCGCGACATTTTCTTCCCGAAACTGAGCGATGAATTGCACCAGGTAACCTTTTCGGAAATAGCCGCGAAGTACCTGGAAAATCTCGGTTATGCGCCGGTTGTCTGCGCGTCCGAAGAGGAGGCCCGCGGCCGCGTCGTCGAACTTGGCCGGCGCAAGCAGTGGCCTTGCTTCTTTTTCGGCTCGGACACAACGGGGGAAAAGGACTTCGAGGAATTCTATACCGAGAACGAGCAGCTCGATTGGGCCAAGTTCAAGAACATCGGCGTCATCAAGAACGAAGCCGTTTACGATGGGGACAAGCTAAAAGGATTCCTGAAGGGGATCGCGGAAAGGAAGGCCTCCGGCGCATGGACAAAGCAGAACGTATTGGAACTGTTCCAGGACCTCATGCCGAACTTCTACCACGAAGAGAAGGGGAAGAGTCTCGATCAGAAGATGTGAAATCCATTCCCGTAAGTGACGCGCTGATCCGGATTTGCGATATCGCTCTATCCACGGCCGCATTATTGGTAGCGCTGCCGGTATTCCTGCCGCTTGCTATCGCCCTGCGGCTAACCGGGGAGGGGGAGATATTCTTCCTCAATAGGCGGGTCGGAAAGGGCGGTAAGGAGATCGGCTTGATAAAATTCGCCACGATGCTGAAGAACAGCCCTAATGTCGGCACAGGCGATATCACCCTCAGGAACGATCCCAGGCTCATGCCCTTAGGCCCTTTCCTTCGCAAGACCAAGCTGAATGAATTGCCCCAGATCCTGAACATTCTCAACGGGGACATGAGCTTGATTGGGCCGCGCCCGCTTACCCCGAAGAATTTCGATTTCTATTCCCCAGCCGTTAAGGCAACGCTGGCGAAGCTCAAGCCCGGCTTGAGCGGGGTGGGTTCCATCGTGTTCCGCGATGAGGAGTCGATCCTGGCGAAGAGCGGGAAGCCCTACTTGGAATGCTACAAGGAGGACATCTCCCCGTATAAAGGCAAGTTGGAAATCTGGTACGGGAAAAACCGCTCTTTCGCCCTATACCTCAAGCTGATTTTCCTGACGGCCTGGGTCGTGGTTTCTCCATCCAGCACGGCATACAGGAAGATGCTTCCAGGCTTGCCGGAAAGGGACTGAGGAAATGGAGGACCGCGGCATGGAAAGATTGATCGCACTCGTCACGGATCGTCTTAAGGATAGGGCGTCCGGGGCGAAGGCCGAATTCGCCGCCAACCAAGGGAGCCACGGGATCGGTTTCTGCGCCATAGACGGATTGTTGCCCGAGGCCGACGCCCAAGCCGCATATGCGGCCTTTGCGCTCGGCAACCCCGTCTGGAGGCTGATGGATACCTTCCGGGAAAGAAAGCTGACGAGCAAGCAATTCGACTGCTTCGATCCCATCCTCAAGCAAATCACTTTCGCCTTGCAGGCTCCGGGCGTGGTTTCCCTCATCGAGGAGATCACCGGAATCCAGGGCCAGCTTCCCGATCCCAAGCTCTATGCCGGCGGGCTTAGCATGATGCGCGAAGGGGATTTCCTCGATCCGCATATCGACAATTCCCACGATCAGTTCCAGCAGGTCTACCGCAGGCTTAACCTCCTCTATTACCTGACGCCCGGTTGGTCGCTGGAAAAGGGCGGAAACCTCGAGCTATGGGACAAGCGCGTACAGAAGCAGCAAACCCTCGTAAGCGCGTTCAACCGGTTGGTGCTCATGGAAACGCACAGCCTATCCTGGCATTCCGTTTCCCGGGTGGTACCGGACGGCTCGCATCGCTGCTGCGTATCCAACTATTACTTCTCGAAGGAATCGCCCACCGGCTCGGATTATTATCATGTTACTTCGTTTATGGCACGGCCCGGCCATTCATTGCGGCGTTCGCTTTGCCGCATCGATAACACCTTCCGCTCCTTGGCCAGGGTGATCAAGAAGGGCGGATTCGGGAAGGTCGATATCTACCGGGGAAAGTGAGCCAGGGCCGCCGGTGGCTCAGTACCGCGCCTGCGCCCCCGCCACCACCCGGTCTACGCCGCCGAGGGTGGCCTCCAGGTACAGGGTAAACCGCTTCCCGGTCCAGCTCAGCGAAGGTCCAGCCGTGATTTCCGCATCCGGATCCCCGGACAGGAATACCTTTTTATCGATGGAGTCGGGATGGATGTCCAGCGCCGAGGATCCCGGCCCCGTTCCCTTCCATAGCGCGCGCGCCTTTAGGCCCGCGTACCAACCGCTCTTGCCCCGCGCGTACGCCTTGGCCGTGACGGATTGCGAATTGGGGCCGTCCTGGTTGCCCAGGGGCTGATCGAAGTTGAGCGTCTGCGAAGTGTTTTCCCGGTAGTGGGTGTAGACCCAAGGTTCGACGCGGGCGTATTCCAGTATCGCGCCGCAGGCCGCGAAGGGAAGATCGCGGATGGCGTGGACGCCAGCCAGCCAAGCCCATTTGTTGGCCCAGAAGTCGCTGAACAGCGAGCCCGGCGATTGCAGATCATCGATGAGGAATTCGGTATACGCCGATCCGATTCCGGGCACGCGCCAGGACAGGTCGGCGGCGATGTTGCCGTTGTTGAGGCGCTCCTTCTCGGAATACTTGGCGATGAACAGGGGCACTATGGGCATGAAGGCGAACGGGGCGGACTGCTTGAACAGGACGAGTTGTTCACTCACGCCCAGCAGCAGGTTGGTAGCGGGCTGCCATTCGTAGCGGTGCGCGTACAGGTGGCGTTCATCCGTGGAGAGGTTGGTTTCCCAATCGCTGCCTATGGCGAGCTGGCCGTACAGGCTTTGCACGGTGATCGGGCCCAGTCGGGTCGTGAAGGTAATCTGGTTGAAGGGCACCGCGCCCTGGTTGAAGACCAGGTTCCCGAACATGCCGGGGCCCCAATGGGCGGCGTCGCGGCCGGCGGAGAGGCGGCCCCAGGCCCAATCGTAGCTGAGGTTGGCGCGGTACCGCGCGTAGGAGGAATAGGAGACCGAACCGGATTCGGTTTCGTCCTGTTCGTCCACGGCTTCGCGGTCGAAACTCGGGTGTACGGGCAGCTCATGGGATTCCGAAAACATGCGCGCGTCGAGCGCGAAGCTGACGGGGCCGGAACGGCCGTCGGTGATCAGGCCCAGCTCGAAGGCGTGCACGTTCTCGCCCCAGTAGCGGTATTCGTAACCGCCCAAGGGAGAAACGCGCAAGGCGCGCGCGCGCAGGGAATCTTCATAGCGCCAACCCCCGCCTTCGGAGCATACGCGGCTGGAATCCCCCTCGGAAAAGCAGGGGCGGGGGAGGATGAAAGTCCGCGGTGCCGTGCCGGCGGCCATGCGGTGGAATTCCGCCTCCACCAGGAAGGGAGAGGGATTGCGCAAGGTGAAGGGCCGGTCCAGCGGCTGGTTGGGGTTGGCCGCGGCGATCGCGGCCGCGATTAGGGCCACAGGATAGGGCCAAGGGGCGCGCTGCCGGTCGGTTCGGGTTTCCTTCGTTTGCTTCGTCATGTCCGGAGATAACCGGAAAAGTACACTACATTTAGCGGGATGGCCACGGCGTCCCCCGCGCCCCCATCCGCCTCACCGTGGATCCTGGGCCTATCCTGCTTCTACCACGATTCCGCCGCCGTCCTCCTCCGCGACGGCGTCATTGTCGCCGCCGCCCAGGAAGAGCGCTTCACGCGCATCCGCCATGATGAAGCCTTTCCCGCCCAAGCTGTAGCCTACTGCTTCCGTGAAGCCGGCATCACCGTCGCCGACGTCGGGCTGGTCGCGTTCTACGATAAACCCTTCCTGAAATTCTTCGACCGCATCCTGGATACCTGGTTGGCCGCCGCGCCGCGTGGATTGGCCAGCTTCCGGGCGGCCCTGCCCGCCTGGGCCGGAAGCAAACTGTGGATGCGGAGCGCGCTCAGGAAACATCTGGGTTACTCCGGGCGCATCCTCTTTCCCATGCACCATGAGTCCCATGCCGCCAGCGCCTTCTTGCCTTCGCCCT
>JAHFCH010000251.1 GCA_023249635.1 Fibrobacterota bacterium | reverse complement strand
CATCAGGATCAACCATATTCGCGACATTCCCGCCCACGTAAGAATAAGGGTTTGCATACTGTCCTGCCCCGTCAGGGCTCATCCACATCCCGAGCTCCGGGTCATACCATCTGGCCCCAAAGGCATACAACCCAGTCGCCAACTCCAGTTCTTTCCCGGTAAATGTCTTCACTTCCACCGAACTCCCCGACGACTTCAACTGGTTCTGCGACCCATACGCCAAGTAATCGATCGCATTCCCACCGGGATCATCACCAGCATACTGCCCATTCTCTCCCACCGATCGCATAATAGAACCTTGGTGGTTCTTGATGAAAAACCGGTATGAATCCGTTGGAGTTATTTCACCAATCTGCCCGGAGATACCGAATATGCCCTTCCGGTCCGAGGTGGCAACGATCGATCCAGCCATGTCATAGATTTCCACATGACGACGGTCACCATCCGCGAGGAGGCCGACGTCGGTAACCGAGGTTATGACGACTGGGGTTACCGAGGACGGTTCCTTGAAACCCTTTATCATGATGGTAATGCCGTCCACATCAATGGGAACCCACACGCGGTATTCGGTTTTGACGCTAAGTCTGGAGACGCTTCTCCCATTGGCATCGTAGAAGTTTATCGTCGAAGCAAGGGTATCCCCGTTGTCGATGCCGAATTCGACAGGCATGTCGTCCCAGCCATACGTGATTTTCAACCCTTTGGATTTATCCTCGGTCATGCGGCCACGGGCATCGTAGACGAACGTGCCTGCTGTCGATGCATCGCGCGTTCCCGCGGCGGAAAGCTTGCCATTGACATGGTCAAGCTTATAGGAATTGGTCTGGTAAGCGTAGTTCGCTTGATTGGCGGATGAGACTCCATTCTGGTTTGTCGCGATACGCCCGTTACCATCATAGGAAAGGCGGCTGTCCAAATCATCCGTATCCGTAAAGGCAAGGCTACCGAAATTGATTTGCTTGGTGGCATCCCACGGCGGGTCTCCTGCATTTTTCCGGGCATCTGCGGTCAACATGCGGTTGGTATTGTCGTAGCCATAAGATGTGACCCGGATCGGATTCAAGTCTTTGACATCATCGGCGAACTTGACCAACTGCTGAGCGATGGACCCGTCGAACTTGGGCACGACGGAAGGAAGACTGGGGCTTACATAGGCCTTGTCCTCATATCCCAGAAGTTGCTGGAAGACCACGATGTTGGACGATTGCTGGGTGGCCTTGATTTCCTTGACCCACCCTTGGGCATGGTAGCTGAAATCGATTCGAGTGCCCGCCGTGGTCGTCGCCGAACCCAGAGTTACCGATTTGACGCCGCCCCACTCATAGTACTGGTATTTCGCGTAGACCTTGGTCCCATAACCATTCACCTGAGAGACCCTTCCTAGAGCGTCATAGGTATACTTCTGGAACGTGGAATAAGCTGGACTTCCGTTGTCCGCCATAATGGTCTGGTTCAAGCGATGATTTACATCGTAGTAGTAATTGGCGATATGGATGCGCCGAGCGGGATCCTTCACGGGGCCGATGTATTTGTACGCTTCCACGATTTCGCCGTAGGCATTGTAATTGTAAAAGGTTGCTACGAATTTGTCTTTGGCGGCCATACCATTGATGTTCGCGCCTTTGTTGTAGTTGTATTCGCACACCACGCGACCCTCCCCATACTGGCCCAGGGTTTTACCCGGCATGAGGTCGGAAAGGAGCAAACCGGTTCGGGCCTGGAAATTGTTCAAGTTGTCGTAAAGGATGCCTTTATGTTCTGTCGTTGATGTTGCCGTGGCGGCCCTGGCTTCGATGGCTCCAGGCGTAAGCGGAACAATGGTCTGGACGCCGGAACATATGGGGCGGTCGTTCTCATCGTAATTCGTGTAGTCGTATTCATTATTGGGTTGGGATTCATGCCGGGAGAGACGTAATTGACCCAGGCGGTTGTACCAGAATTTGATGAGGCCGCGATCCTTCGTATAGGTGCTCGTCACTTGACCGGCGGAATTGTAATTGGTCACTTCCCGGAAATCCTGTTGATCAACGTTGGCGGGTACATCGGTTTCCTGCAAGGTTTTTTTCAATTGCCCATTGAGAAAATACTCGTACCGGGTATATATCCAAGTCGCTCCGGGCTTGACGGCGGTTTGGATGGTCTGCCCAAGGGCATTGGCCCAAGAAAGGGTAAAGCGCCCCTCAACGTCCCGCGTCCAGGAAAGCAGATAATCCCGTTCCGCGTCATCGATAGCGACCACGTCGGGAATTGTGGGGGCGATGAGCGATGCGGTGAAATAAGACCCGCTCTTGATGCGTTTATCCACCGTGCTCCAAGGTTGTCCCGGCATATAGGCGGCGGTATCCCCTCGCATCAGTGAATCAGAATATTCCGAACGCGTATAGGGAACCGTACCCAACGAGCCTTTCCCGTTAAGGCCGTTGTTGAACGCAGCGGAATTGGCCGGGAAGGCGGCATCATAGCTTGGAGAACCGTTACGGCCATAGGGGAGATAGCTTCTCAATCCGCGTAATTGGTAATCCACGCTATCACTCGCGACCATATAACGACGGGCGAGGTTGTACCCGCCGCCCGCTATTTTCTGGTGGACTTGCAGCGATTGGCCCATGTCGTTCATGAAAGCGACGGATTCTTGGATGGAGTCACGGGAAGTGGCGGTTGAGACACCCATTTCAAGGACGACATCGTCGAAATAAGCGGTGCCGCCCTGGTTGTTGGGAATTTCGGCCAGATTGATTTGCAGGAAGTTGGCGCTGGCAGGTGTTATGAATGAATACTTTTTCAAAGTCCAATCCGTAGCGGCCGGATAAGCGGCGCTGGTGAAATCTGGCCCCGCCGAAACGGCGGCTTTGTCGGAATAGAACCCGACGGAAGGATGGGTTCCGGTTAGCCCTGCGGCAGTATTCACATAGAAGGAAAGCTGATACAAGGTTCCGGGATCAACGGGGATGAATTCAGAGGACAAACGTTTGAGCGTCCCGCCAGGGTTATTGGGACCCGTAATCCGCGCGACATAGGAGCCGCTAACGGCAACGATACCCGACTGGTTGGCCCGATACCTGGCATCGGCCTGGGTGTCGTCGATCCAATTATCACCTCGGGATTCGAAGCTCCAATTGCGGACCAGATTGCCATTCATGAATCCAAAACTGTAGGCGCGGCCAAGGTTGGTGGCGGCATCTGGGACTACTGACGTTAAAACAGCGAGCGAAAAGGCGCTGAAGAGTTTGGCTTGGGCGCGCATCAGTCATTCTCCCCAACGGCATGCGCGCTTTGTTCGGAATACATCCGGAAGCGATCGTCGCGGGCTCCTGTTGCTCTGCCGAATACATCGTATTCGAATGAACGGGTAAAATTTTCGTTGTTCGTGGCATGGATAGGCCGGTGCCACTTGTCGAACCCGGTAAGGGAGTAAACGGAATTGGCTGGCCTGCAGACGATATCATCCAAGTGCACTTTTCGTCCGTCGCCGGTTGTGCTACCCGTGCCCAAGGTAATCAAAAGGTAGTCGCCGGAATTAAGGGTTCCGAATATGTTTTGGCTCCCTTTGAGTTGCGCGACAGTAAGGCGCTTTTCATATCGCTGCCATTTGTTCGCGGAAAATGTTTGCCCTGTGGGATCGGAAATCGGAAACGTTTCCAGCGGGGCAGACCCATTCTTCTGGTACCGGCTTATGGTAATGATTGGTTTATTTGCCGTCTCCGCGAGGACCCATGCGGATATAACATAGTCGTTGGTCAAGGTCGAGCCTCCTCGTAACTTGACCTTGGTAAACACCCCGGGGTTATCGGTGATCTTGATTCCCCATCGGCCCGTGTGGGCTTTGTCGCTCCACGACGTCGCCGCGGTGCCCGTGGTCAAGGTCCAACGCCCTTCCGGATCCATTGAACCGTTCAGCTGATTTTCCCCCGATAGGATCGCGGCCTCATCCCATACGGCATTTTCCACCGTCCCGATCAGAAAGGGCGCGAGGCCCTCATAGAAGTAAGAGGTATAACGGTTCAATCCGTTGGTTTCGCTCAGGGCATGGCGGATTTGCAAGGGCAATCCCGTTGCGGACCGTTTTTCGACGATATCATGGTCTTCCCAATTCGCGGCGTTGGCGTAGATCGGGTCGTCCCCGATCTTGAGCTCCTCGTCAGTCAGGGTCGGATCCGCATCACGCCACCCGCGGGTTTTTGAAACCAGGAAAGGGAAGGTCGCGTCATATTCCGTCTTCGCGGCGGAGACGGTTTTCGCATCGGCATTGTCCAAGTTATAGATGAGTGTCGGATCCGACCAGGCATTCAAGGTCGCGTCCGGAGGTTCGGTGTCGAACCGGAACGCATAGCTCCCGATTGGGAGAGATCGATTCTCTCCCGTCTTTTGAAACAAGGTCTGGTTCAGGTACCATTTTCCCGCAGCCTTGCTTTTCGTGAACAGCGGTTGGCCGTTATCGGCATCATATTTGTGATAGCTGGTTATCTGCGTCTGATGGGAGCGATTGGCTGCCCAGACTATTTGCGTGGTTTTTTTCAGATGCGACATCGACAATTTAAGCGGCCAACCCGTTTCCGTTTGTGGGGGATAGTATTCGAGATCCAATCGGGAAGCTTCGTCTTTGATTGATTCGGCTCCCAAGGCGCCATCGACATCGTGGGTCCTGGATTGGATGCGCAATCCGACTTGATCCAGGCTTGCTTCAGAAACAGGTGCCGAAGAGTCGTCGAAGACGTGCTTTACCGTTTCCATGACTTGGGCCACGGGTACGGTCATGGTCTCGGATCCCTTATAGGTAGTGACACTCGAACCCGGGAAAATGAAATTTTGCGTGTGTGTGTTGAATTCGGGATCGGTAAGAACCAATGAATTTGGGCCCGGTGTGTAGGTGAATCCATACTGGGTCCAATTTCCGCGGCTACTCCCGGTCAGCGCGGAATAGGATTTGAATGTCTTGACGAAGGGGAATTTTCCGGTTCCATTTGCCGCTCCGAACTGCCAGGGATTTTGGGTGAACCCTTCGCCCATGTTCTGCAAGGTACGGAATTCGGCCCGGCTGGAATTCACGTTGAGCATAGACAATGCGGCGACCCGATTCGCGGCGCTCATCCTGAATTGGTTGAAGTTGTAACTCGCGTTCGCGGTCCAACTCTGGAATACGTTTTGGATGTTGGCGAAAAAAGGCATGTTGGGCGCGGGATATTCAGGAAATATCTGGGCTGATACGTATTGGATATTGTCTCCGGCCGCTCCGATACAGGCCGTATTGGTACTGCTCACACAGGATTTCGCCACTACTAAGTTGTCCCCAGAGGCAAACGAGACGTCGAAATAATTTCGATTATTTCCGTCCCGGAACATCGATGATACATCGCGAAAAGGAACTCCTGTTGAGGTTAGTAATCCGGGATTGTATTCATAAATGCTCGCCATGTAATTGGTGCCAGAGACGACAGGCGGCTTGGAAACATAGCCGTCATTCAAGCTACCGTTTGGATACCCCTCGAATGTGAATGCATAGGGATGGGTGCTGACCTGATACTGCTTACTGACGTCAAAACCCGTTGCCACCTGAAAGCGGTTAAATGTCATTCCGTTCGGAACTCCACCACTGGTCTGAACTGTCTTCCGGGTAAGGTTAAGGGTACCCACTGAGTTTAGCGCTGGGACATAGGTGAGGAAATAGTCGCCACCAACCCAAGTCTTGACGGCTCCTGGACCAGTAATGTTAGGGTAAGCGGTTTGGTTTAGGCAGCTTACCGTCCCGCCATTATAATGCATGACATTGATCCGCCCCTCCAATTGTCCTGGCGGATTCGTCGTTATCAGGAAATAGTCATTCCCCGACTGAATGGGTTCCGTGATGATATGGATCCAGTTGTTCCGATGCGTGGCATCGCTTCCATCCGCTGAATGGGAATATTTTGATCCGATGGGTAAAAACGAATTTCCATCCGAGTTCTGAACGAAAGAAAGGACGATGTTTGTCGGTTTATGAACTACGTGAAACATGGTCGGTGAAGCGCTTACAAATATATTGGTCGAATTGTATTCCAAACATCGGTTAGCACTTCCTGCGTAGGATTCTCCATAATTGGCAACGTCATTCACGCAAGTTATGGGCGCATCACATTCGTTTTCATTAAGATCCGCGAATCGTTGCTTCGCCAGACTTTTCCGGACCACGTATACCTTGGCGGACCCGCTGACAATCGGGTCGGTATCGGTACAGGCATCCCTGAAGCCTTCATCGACTACCAGGAAATAATCCCCCCCTAATACAAATCGCTGCGGCGCGGTCGAGGCGGTAGCGTATGGGAGGACGTTTTTCAGGGTAGTACCTTTCCACCTTTTTAGGACATTGGTATTCGCCTTGAACATTTCTCCATCCCATTCATAAAGGGTAAACGTTCGCGCTCTTGTATCCGCTAGAATGAAGTTGCCGTTCCAGGGGATGAGTTGTATGGACTTTGGATAAATGCTTGATACATGGATGCGGAAATCAGCCCCATCCAATTTCGCGAGCGTAAAATAATTTCCGTTGTTTTTCCAGACCTCCAAGTACATGTTATCGGTAGGAAGCCTTTGGGTGGCGGAAACGAGGCAGAACCTTTCCGTGCATTGGGTTTGGGTTTCCCAGTCGGTTTTAACGGTACTGGCAGCGGGTAAAACCACATCTGTAGTCGCTGAGGATTTTAGTTTCCTTGGCCAGGCTTCCTGCCGGGTCCTGTTGGCCCAAGGCGTATTCGCATAGTTCGGTTGATCGTAGAAGTACTCTTGTTTGGACAATCCTCGTGCCATGGTTTTCAAGCCATAGTAATTGCCGGCATCGTAAGAGAATTTCCAATTTCGTTCCGGATCATTTACCATTGCACCGATTGAGTTACGATATTCCACCAGTAGGCTATCCAAAAACCGCTTTTTGTACGGGGACGGATTCGCCGTAAAGGAAAAGAGGGTGATGTTCCTCTGTATGGCCGGCGTAGCCTCGACGGTCCATTCGATACTGCTTAGGCGCTTTGATTCAAAAAGGGCTTGATTTAGAGAACGCTCAGCGGTAGCCGTCGAATACTCATCCGTTCCCTTATTCGCCGTAATGAATTTGTACTTCTCGACTTCTTTCCCCAGGTGGTTTACGGCCACAATCTCCTTCAAATAGGATTCCCGGGTGTAACTACTTCCTGTTCCGCCGTTCCCACTCGGAGTGATATCGATATTCACCCGGTCATAGCGGAATTCCAATCGGTCCAATAAACTACTCCCCAAGGGTCGACTGTCCATTACGGAAAGATCCCAGCGGTAGATGAATTTCGCTCCTCCTGATGCCGGAAAAGGCGAGGAAACAAACGCGCCCCCGAATCGCACCATGTACCGCTCAGCGAGATCGCCGGAAAAAGAAGATCCGAATTTCATCCGAACGCCATCCGGGAATTTGAATTCCCAGGCAGAGATTAATCCGGAAGCATCGGTGGTCGATTGGATCTTGACAGCCGGATTCGTTGCCAGAAAAAAGGTTCCGGAACTGTTTTGCAGGAGCTGTCCACCTCCGTAAGGACCCAAATTGCACACGAAATTGTCGTCATCCTTGGCAACCGTGCCCTTGTTATTCACCGCTACGAAAGGGGCGGAGAAGCTCCAACCGAAACCGATCCAAGAGCTCGGGCCACGTTCATTATCAGCAGAGGCCGCCTGGCGCACCGATCCGGAATACGAGAACCCGATAGGGAAGGACGTTTTACCCATAGAGATATTGGCAATCGGCACCGAGTAAGCGGGTTGGCCGGTCAGCATATTCACATTGTGGAGAACCGTGCCTCCCGCGCCTTGGGGGGTGTAGTAGTTGTTATTGACCGTTTTCCCCCGAAGGGAGGTCAATCCGGCCGGAATCGGGAACCAGCTACTTCCCTCGGACTCGGCGGGAACGGCCGTCGGGAGAGCCAGCATTCCAGTCAATAACAGAGCGAAAAAGGTCTGTATCAGACGGGATTCAGGGACTGGAAATTCACTTGACATACTTCCTCTTTTTCGCATTCTGCCAGATACTTTCCGCCCGGAAAACGCTCTCCGTCATAGAAATTGAAGGCTGGCGCTGCGTAAAGCCACCGTAAAAAACTTCTTATATCTTCGAAAAAACGCGGACTTTGAAAATTTAGTTCGTCGTGAAAGATTTCACAACTCTACATTCATGGATGACACGAAAAGCTGGAATCAGTCAATCGGCTCATAGATTCGGCCCATATTAAGCAGCCTGAATTTTCGGTGTGACCGTAATCTCATCCGTCACAAAAGCAATAACCAGTTCCTTGGATGTCTGCTCGGCAAACGGGGTCGAATAGAAAATTCCTTTTCAGGGATTTTTACGCATTTT
>JAHFCH010000049.1 GCA_023249635.1 Fibrobacterota bacterium | reverse complement strand
GGATGACCTAATTAATGCGATTGAACAATTTCTGAGGGGCGCTCAGCCCTTTCCGGGCACCCAGGTCTCTCTACTTACGATGGCAGCGTGAAATGTCTCAGATCAAGTGCATGCTATTTAGTCAAAGTCTTCCCGCCGGGCCCCGTAAAGGTGGCTGTCACGTCGACGTCCTGAAAGGCATCCGAGTAGTCGCGCGAGCTGGTGAGCGGGATTTCGAGGGCAACCCATTGCTGGGTTGCGTAGTCTGCCGCATACGATCCGAGCGGCACCAGCCCTGCAACCCCGAATGCAATAGACCAAGCGAAAGTGGATTTCTTTGGCAACTGCATGATACTCCCCCTGTCCTCACGCGAGGGGGCGCGTCACCCCCTGAAAACCTGCCGGTTGTAACGTAGAGTAACGTAAGGCGTATGACTATCAGGCTAAGGACGATTCGGAAACTCGGTAGAGAATCCGTTGAACATTTATATCAACTCAATAACTTCAATTAATATCGCCTTGGATGGCAATATGGCATCTCCATGCCCATTGAATGGGTAAAATTGCGGCGGACGGCCAAAGGGGGTAGGCCGCCCGCCAGTCCATGCGCGGGGTGCGCATGGCCGGAATCCGGTTATTCAGGCAACCGGTCCCGGTGCGGCGCCGTAGGGGTGCGCGCCGCCACTTTCAAATCCAAAACTATTGGGCTACTACCGTATACGACTTGGTCTTATCGTTCCAGGTAATCGTCACCGTCTTGTTCGCCGGTAAAGCGATATCCGCGCCACTTTGGTCCGCCACGCCGTTGGCCGGCGCATTGTCCCCGAAGTTCAAGCTCCAATCCCCGTTAATGTCGATCTTGAACCGCTCCGTCGCGGTATTCAGGGTAACCGCCGTGGTACGCCAGGTGAAATCGCCCACCAGGTCGAACTTCTTGTTGGTCGCCCATCCATTCGGGGTTCCGCGGAAATACACCTGGGCATAGGTCTTTTGGAACGCCGCGCCTACGGTAACCGATCCGTTCACGAAATAGGCGCCGCTGTTGTCGGCCCAATATTGCACGGTCACCTTTTTGGTGCCGTTGCCCGGGGCCACCGTCCAGGCCGTCGAGGGTTGGTAGTCGCTCCACGCGCTCCAGGCCCCGCCTTCGTTTTTCACGCGCAGTTTTTGGGCGCCCGCAGCGCGATGGGTGAGTACGGCCGCTCCGGTCGCGGAGTTGGTCACGTTGATCATGGCCGCATCGCTGGTGAAGGCGGGATTCATGACCACGTTGTTGTCCGCGCCTTTGCGGAAGCGGGCCCGGAAGGCCCCGCTTAGGAAACGTCCGCCCGTGGTCTTGGCCGATTCCAGGACGCGCAGGGTATGAATGCCATCCGGGATGCTGGAAAGTGCGTATTCGATTTGCTTCGACGCCGCTACCCAGGTAAGCTGGGCCGGGTCCACCGTTTGGTCGTCATAGCGGAAGGCTGCTTTTACCGAAGCGATGTCCATGTCCTCGCTGAAGCGCACGCGCGCGGTCCACGCGGTTCCCGTGATGCGTTGGTCATGGGACGGGGTGACATAGGTGATTACCGGATCAAGCGCCTTGAGATTGTCCTGCCGCACGAAAACCTTGACTCCGTAGCCGGGCATGCTTAGGGAGGCCAAGGTACCGTTGGCCCCCAAGGTGTACTTCTCCGAGGTGTTAAGCGCGTTCACGATCACGTCGCCGGCGTTCCAGCCGGTGTTGAAGGCGCCCAAGCTGCCGCCGGCGCTCAGGGTCGCGCTCCAGGTATTGAACGCCACCAGCGCCCAGTCCTTGGGTTGGCCCCATACCCGGGTGTACGCGTAGATGCCGTTGCCGCTGTTGCCTTGCTTCCAGCGCTCGTACATGGAATCGGTATTCTGCAGGGCGGGATATTGGCGGCGCACGTTCATCAGCTTTTGCACCCATAGATAGTGGGCGCTGGTCATGTCGAAATTATCCGTCTCAGCAGGGTTATGGCCGTTGACCGTGGGCAGCGACTTCCACGCCAATGAGGTCATCATATCCTCTCGGGCCCAGCCGTCCAGGGCCGTGCCGTTGGTCTTGAATCCCTGTTCGTCGCCGTAATAGAAGAGGGGGACGCCGGGCCAGAAGGCCACGATACCGCTGGCCAGATCGGTCTTGGCGAACCCGTCGCCGACCGTGGACATGCGCCATTGATCGTGGTTGTCGAAGAAGTTGAAATGGTTGTAGCGGAACTCGTTGCGGGCCGGGTTCCAGAAATCGAACATGCTCTTGTCCGATTCGAACAGGGTCTTGGCGTCTCCCAGCTTGCCGTTGACCTGGTTGCGCACCGCGTCGTTGAACCACCAGAACATGGGGTAATCGATGCCGCCGTGCATGGTGTACTGCCCGCCGATGAAGCTGTTCTGGTTGTACATGGCGGGAGTCTTGCCGCGCCCGGTCATGGTGGCCGCGCGCTCGCGGGGGCAGAAGAATTCGCCGAAGATGAGGAAGTCCGATTTTCCCAGGCTGGCCGCATGGGCCTTGACCGCCGGGGCCCAGGCCTGGAAGAAGGCAAGGGGAACCTGCATGGGCGTGTCCATGCGGATGCCGTCGATGTCGGTGCTGGAGATGAGCGACTTGGTCATGGCGATGATCTTGTCCTGCACCCGGGGATGGGTGGTGCGGAGATCGTCCAGGCCGCCGTAGATCTTGCCCAGATGGTTTTGCCAGGCGTCGTTGTAGTCGGATAGATCGCCGTTATGGTGGAGGTCACTGAACCAGTAGGAACCCGCTGTCGCGTAATTGTCCACCACGGGCCAGCCGTCATAGCCGTACACGGTGGGGTAGGTGCCGGTGGCGTACTTGGTATTGTCCACCCAGAAATCCCGGTAGGTCTCGCCGGCGTTACGGGGGAAAAGCTTGTACTCCCCTTCGTGCAGCTTGAAGGGCGTGCCGGAATTCTGGTGCCCTTCGAAATAGTACAGGTCGTTGAGATGATTGACGACGATATCCACGATCACGTAGATGCCGCGGGCATGCGCCGCAGCCACCATCTCGCGCATCTCGTCCACGGTGCCGAAGCGATCGTCGAGCAAGGTGAAGTCGATTTGCCCGTAGCCATGGTAGCCGTTGGAGCGGTTCTGGAAGATGGGGGAGATCCAGATGGAGGTGTAACCCAGGGATTTGATGTAATCCAGCCGGGCGGTGATGCCCTTGAAATCGCCGCCGTGGCGCATGGATACGCTTCCCAGATCATACCCGCCGTACTTGTCGTCGTTGTTTTCGGGGTTGCCGTCGGCGAAGCGATCGGTGATGAATTGATAGACCGATTGCTGGCGCCAATCCTGCGCCGACGGGTAGTAAACGTGGCCGGGCCAGTCGCCATAGTAGGCGGCGGGATTGGAACCATCCCCGTTTAGGTTGATGTTCCAGGCGGCGTTGCCGCTTTCCAGCGGTGCGGCCGAACCGATACCGGAGGAGAAGAGGAGCGCGGAGGCGAGGATGGAGATGAACGGAGATATTGCGGAACGGGAATACGGTTGCTGCATACGGGAACCCCTGTGAAGACCGGTTAGACGCCCGAACCGGCCCACCCGGTACGCGCAAGTAACCCGCCGACAACCTAATTTCCAACTGGGGATACGTGATTCGCAATCAAAGTTTAAGCGTATACGCCTCGATCACGCTTTGGGAATATTGCGCACGCGCTGGTTACGCTCAGTCGTTAAGGTGATAACCCTATCACCGTTTTTTTCCGGCGCGGCGGGATTTTTTCGCCGCTCCGGAGTTTTATTAGGAGCAGCGGCAGGGGCACCCCCGCCCTCATTTGGATTCCGGAATCCGACATCCCCTCGAAAAGAAAGGCCCTTGCGCCTTCCGGGGATTGCTTTGCCGAAAACGCAGCGGCCGGGGAAACCCGGCGGGGAGGCTCGATGGTTCGCATCAGCAAATCTATCCTGTTCACGATGGCGGCATGCCTGACGTCCCTATTGTCGAAATCGGCATTGGCCGGAAACCTCAGCATATACGAGAACGAGACCGGGTCCGAGGTTACCGGGAATACGGTCACCTATACCTGGGCGGATGCCGGCGGCGAGTCCGGCGCGCTCATCGAGAAACGCTTCGCCGTCGCCAATCAAGGCGTCAAAGAGCTGGACATCTGCGTCAAGAAAGTGGAACTCACCCCGTTGCAGGAAGATGTCGCGCACTCGTTCTGCTTCGCCGGGTATTGCTTTTCCCCGCGGACCTTCGAGTCCCCGTACTCGGAAACGCTGGCCGCGGGCGCGTCCGATAAGGGGATGGAGTCGGGACTGAAGGCCAGCTATTCCTTCGATAAGCACGTCCATGCGCCGGGCGTGGACAGGGTGGCCTACGTCTTTTTCGACAAGGCCGATCCCAAGGATTCCGCGGTCGTTTACGTCGAGTACAGCACCATCAGCCTTGCGACCGGGATCGCGCCCCGGTCGCGCCCCGGCCAATCGCACCGGAAGCCGGGACGGTTGGACTGGGGCCACGGCCTGACCGACCTGATAGGACGATGGATCCATCCCTGAACACGACGATGTCGGCAAAGGAGCCAAGCATGGATAAGCATACCCGGATTCTCGTTCTCGTAACAGCCGCCGGCTGTATCGCATCCCGGGCGGAGATTCCCGATTTGCTCGCCGCCTATACCGCGACGCCCGCCGCGACCACTTTCATCCAGGTGGCCTCGGATAAGGACAAGGTCGCCGTCGCCCAGGATCTCGATTTCGATCAGCAAGGGAACCTCTGGGTGATCAATCGGGGAACCGCGACATCGGGCGGTTCCACCATCAAGATTTCCAATCCGGGAAAGCCTACCCAAAAGACATTGCTGCAGAAGGACGGGAATGCCATGCACTTCATGCTGCAGCCCACCGCCCTCGCGTTCGGGGACAACGGGTATTTCGCGACTTCGTCAGGCGCGCTGGACGCCAACCATGGAAGCAACGTCGCGTCTTCCTTTACCGGCCCTACCCTGTGGAACAGCGACCCCGCCATCTATTGCATGCCGAACGGGGGCAACGGAAGCCATATCGACATGCTCCATGAGAGCCCCTATAACATGGGCATCGCGCATGAGAAGGGCAACGCCTTCTGGGCCTTCGACGCGAACAGCCATGACGTGTTGCGCTACGATTTCCAAAAGCCGCATGAGCCGGGCGGAGATGACCACAGCGATGCCATCATCCACCGCTATCCCGAAGTGGCCGTCAAATGGATCAACCAGAACATTCCCTGCCACCTGGTCGTGCAAAAACCCAAAGGCTGGCTTTATATCGTGGACGGAGGGAACAAGAGAATCCTGCGCTTGAACATCGCGTCCGGGACCGTTGGGGGGAAACCGAAATGGCACATGACCGAAGACGTGGCGGAATACCTGAACGTGACCGGGGCGACCTGGGAAGTGGTGATGGACAAGGGATTGCTGGAACCGACGGGCGTGGACGTCCTCAACAACACGCTGGTGGTGTCGGATCATTCCGACGGCAGCTTGATGTTCTTCGACATCGCGACCATGCCGGCCCGGGAAATCGGGCGCCTGGAGACGGGAGCCAAGGGAATCATGGGCCTCGTCATCGGCCCGGACGGGAGAATCTGGTACGTGGATGCGACGACCAACCAGGTCATGGTGGCGCAGCCGGGCGTGTCGACGTGGCTGGGCCGGCCGCTTTCGCCTTCCGCCACGCCCTTCGCGGTCCCGTTCGCGCAAGGCCGGTGGTTCGATGCGCGGGGGCGGGCCGCGGCCGTCGGGACCCATCCCTACGCCCTCGTGTTCCCGGCCCGATAAACCATTCCGCTTAGGCAAGGAGTCAACCATGAAAGCCATGCATACCGCGATCCTGGCCATCGTTCTTTCGGGTACGCCGCGCGCCTCGCTGGCGGCGGCTCCCGTGAAAAAGGTGCTGTTGGAGGAATTCACCGTGACCTGGTGCCACTTCTGCCCGTCGGTCGGGGTGCTGTTGGATAAGCTGCATGTCGAATCGCCCAAGAACATCGTGGTGTCCTACCATGTCGAGAACGATAACATGTCCACTCCTATGCAACTCGATTGGCAGGATGCGTACTACGGGGTGGATGGTTATCCTTCCGCCTTCATGGATCGCGGATCATCAAGCGTGGATCCGCGCAACTCCAGCTTCAAGACCGCGCTCAGCAGGCAGCAGGCCTTGGCGGCGCAAGTAGGAATCGCATTCCGGAAAATGAAGTGGGATGCCTCCACCCGGACCGTCAGCGGGGAACTCGCCGCTTCGTTCACGGAGAGCCTGTCCGGCAGCTTCGGCTTCGGGCTGATCATCACCGAGAACAAGGTGGTCGGCGGGAACGGCAGGGCCACCCTGGTGAATGGCGCGGTGAAGAAGGACCCGGACGCGTACGATAAGGGCTATGACCAGACCGCCGACCGCGATGTCGTGGCCAATTTCCCCACCCTGAAATACACGAACGGGGAAATCCTCGGCTATCCCCACCCCTGGGTGGCCAGGGCGGCGCCTTTCGGCGTCACGGGCAAATCCGGCGTGATTCCCCAGAGCGTCAAGGCGGATTCGTCCTATGCCCTGCCGTTCACCTACCAGGTACCGGAGAAATACGATCCCACCCCCTTGGGCGTTCCGGTGAAGCTCGCGAATATCGGATTGGTGGCCTTCGTGGTAAAGAGCGGCTCCTCGGGCAAGACCATTCTCAATTGCGACCTCGCCATGTTGGCCGATTACCTGGAGGGCACGCGGGTACTGCCGCGGGATCGGTTGCACGGGAAGGCCTTGGCCAGCGTGCAGGAGATAAGCGGGGCGGCTTTCGTGACGGTGCGGACGGCGTCCGCCGGAGCCTATGGCATTTCCCTCTACGATACCCGGGGAACCGTCGTAGCCAAGCTGGATCGGGATCTCGAAGCAGGGCTCAACCGCATCCTGCTTCCGCGCGCGGCGTTCAGGAACGGGAGCGGTATCTTGATCGCGAAAGCGGTCGAGCGTTGATATGGGATGCACGGAAGCGGGAAACCCCGAACCCGGGAGGCGGCGACGGAAGGCGATCGCTTGGCGCCTTGCCGCGGCGCTCCTCCTGCTCGCCGGTTGCACCACTCGGGACGGGGTGTTGACCGCGCCCCAGGCGGGGCAAGGCATCATCATCGTCCGGGAAAAGAACAACCTGGCGGCCGAGATCTATCTCGATCATCGGCCTACCGGGAAAACCACCTTGGATGGACGCCTGGAGCCCGCGGCGTTGGGGCGGCACGTGGTCCATCTGGTGCTGGGGAAATACCGGCCGGTACCGGAATCCCTGGTATTCGACCTGGGCGCGTCCGGCGCCGAGCTCGTATCCGAGATGACGGCGGCCCCGTTCGGGAGCCTGGCGATCATTTCCGATCCGGGTAATGCGCAGGTTACCCTGAACGGGTTGGATCGGGGGACGACGCCCGATTCGGGGGCGCTCGATCTGGACGGGCTCCCTTCCGGATCCTATTCGGTGTCTTTCGACTACGGTAACTATTCCGCCCGCCAAACCGTACTCGTGGCGCCGGGAGCGACGGCGACCGCCAACGCCAAGCTGGCATTGCAGCGCTTCGTCCTCATCGAGGACTTTACCAACGCCTCCTGCGACGGCTGTCCCGAGGTTTCCCGGCGGGTGGAGGATCTCGTACGGTCCCGCGGGGATTACCGTATCCTCAACGACGAAACCCATGCCTCCTTCCCTTCGCCCAATGACCCGCTCTACCTGGCGGCGAAGGCGACGCATAAATTCCTGGAAGGCTATTACAACCCGCCTTTCCTGCCCGCCGTCTACTGCAACGGCGCCAAGATCGAATTCGGGCAAAACTATACCCTGGTCGATTCCCTGCTCTCCGGGGCGATCACGACGTCCCTGGCCGCGCCCGGCCTCGCCAATATCGTCATCACGCCGGGGGACCCGGGCCATGGCTGGGTCCGCGTGGCGGCGGTGGGCGCGCCTATCGAAGGGACCGTGTTAAGGTTGGACGTGCTGCAGAAGGAAACGGTTTTCGCCTCGCCTCCCGGGACCAACAAGCAAACGGTTTTCCACAATGCCATTCGGGCTTCCCTCTGGGACGGCCATGGGGTCCCGGTTTCCCTGGGCCGGGGGGAGTTCAACGCGTTCGAATACGATTTCGAACTTTCGGCTTACCCGGCCGCGAGCCTGTTCCTGGTGGCCTACCTGCAGCGCGATTCCGACAAGTCGGTGTTGCAAGCCAATACCAGCCCTTTGACGATCGGAAACGCCGCGGTATGCGCGCCGTTTCCCAAGGAGCGATCCCCATGAAGCCTATCCCGCGCATGCGCTTTTTCTTCCGCGCTGCCTTTTGCTACTCCTTGATCCTATTACTGTCCTCTGCGCTGCCCTTAATCCACGCCGGAGAGGTTGAGGGAAAATCCTCGGAGAAAACTTTCGGACAACCAGCGGCGCCGGATTTCACTTTGCGGACCATGGACGGGGAGCCTTTTACGCTCTCGAAAAACCTGCATAAGGGCCCCATCATCCTGCATTTCTGGGCGACCTGGTGCCTGCCCTGCATGGCTGAAATGAAAGCCATGAAAACCGCCCTGGAAGCGCGCAAGCAAACCAACCTGCAAGTCCTATCGGTCTCCGTGGACGACAACAAGACTTCGGCGAAGGTCAAGGGCCACGTACGCGCCAGGAAATACCCCTTCACGATCCTCATGGATGATGAGAAGAAGGTTTACGATGCCTTCCAGGTCGCCAACTGCCCGCAGCTTTTCCTCCTCGATAAGGATGGCTCCATCGTGTATTCGCATACGGGTTTCACCAACGGCGATGAAAAACAGCTCATGGCGCGCCTGGATGCATTGGATGCGCCGGAAAAATAGCGGCCTTCCCGGCTTGGGTTGCCTGGCACCGGCATTGGCCGCGTGCCTTTGGCTCACCCCCTCCCGAGCCGACGAAGGCCGCATCACCGGAAGCGATGAAACCCGGTTCTCGGCCACCCGGGACGGGCAGGTCGTCGATCGCTTTTTCGAAACCTGGGTCGACCTCGCCTACCGCAAGGACGCGTATCTCCTGGATGTCGGTTACGAAGCCCACCTTCCACCGGCCCCGGCCTCCCGGGACACCGCGGGGCAAGGGATTTACAATCGTACCTTCGGCTATTCCCGCGAGGGTCTGGATTTCAAGGCGGGAAATTACTTCGCCAAACTGGGGAATGGCTTGACCCTGGTGGCGCAACGGAACCGGGATGTGGGGTTCAATACCAACCTGGACGGGATCTATGCCGGATACGCGGCCCCGCGCCTGGAAAGCAAGCTCATGGCGGGCTCGCCCCGTGATGCGGCCGGAAGGCGTTATGCGTCCCTGGAGGCGGGTGAATTGCGCGTCCCGCTGCCCCATGGCGCATTCACGGGCGTCACCTACGTCACCACCAATACCGCCTCCGTGAAAAACGACTATTGGGGATCCCTGTATGCGGGCATCAACGGGACCGTGGGAAGCCTGCAGGTGGAATGGGCGGCCCGTTCCTTCGTCTCCGGGAAATCCATCGGCCTCGTAGCCGAGGATTACCGATCCGCTTTTCCGGAAGGGAAAGCGCTCTATGCTTCCGGGAACCTGATGCTGGGGGACTTGGCGCTTTCGGCGGAGGGAAAGCACTATCGGCTATTCAACCTCTATGAAGGCGCCATCTACAACAGCCCGCCGGCGTGCGTCAGGGAGCACGTTTTCTCGCTCCCCAACAAGCGGCAGCCCGTGCAGAACGCGGACGATGAGCAAGGCGTCCATCTCAGCGCGGAATACCCGGTTATCGAAAGCGGGGTCCTGGCCTTCGACTACAATAAAAGCCTCGGCGTCGCAAAGGAATTCGATCTCTACGAGGAGTACTATGGCCAATTCGAATACGACGCGTTCACTTGGTGCCAGGGCATCGCCGCCGCGGGGACGCAAACGGACCTGGAAAGCCGGAACCTCAATTTCATCCTGCAACCCTCGCTTCCGATGGGGGAACGCTACGGGCTCAAGGCAGAGTTCCAGCATCAGCACACCACGATAGCGTTGAGCCGGCGGGAGTTCTACAGCCAACATTTCGCCCTGAGCGTCGAGCGCTCTTCCAGCCTGGCGCTAAGCCTTATCGCCGAATCGACGACGGACCAACTCGAGAAAAGCGACCTGTCGCTGGGCGCCGCGAAATTCTGGAGCGGCATCCAGGCGAATTTCACCTTGGCGGAAAGGCTGGCTGTGACGCTTTTCGCGGGCTCGCGCAGGAAAGGAAAAGTCTGCGCGGGCGGCGTATGCGTCCAGAAGCCCGAGCTGAAGGGGATGGAAGCCTTCATGACCAGCCGCTTCTGACCCTGACTTCGGTACTCTCCCCTCCGTACCCGATCCCGTCAGCCATGTCCACCAGGTAACCAGCGTGTTACACCGGTTGCGCGATCGGTGAGGAATATATCACCGGAATTTCCCGGCCCGGCCGGTATTCGCTCGTCGGTCGCGCTTTATTGATCGAGAAGTCCTCCACGGTGGGTGGACCGCTTACATGAGATCAAGGAGTGGAAGATGAAGGCAAAAAATATCGCGACCCTGGTAATCATAATGCTGGGGATCTCCGGCAGGCCGAGCTTGGGAGCCCCGGTAAGAAAAGTGTTGATGGAGGAGCTCACCGCTACGTGGTGCGCATGGTGTACCGACGGATCGCATGCGCTCGATTCGATGCGCAAGGATTCGGATAGGAATATCGTCGTGTCCTACCATACCTTCAACGACAACATGACGAGCGCCATGTCGCAGGACTTCATGGAGGCTTTCGGTAACGCGGTCTCCGGGTTCCCGACCATTTTCATGGATCGGGGCCAGTACGGGGGCAAGATGGATATCGATCCCAGATTCCCCAAGGTATTCAATCCGGTCTATACGAAGCTCATGGCGACGCCCGCCCAGGTCGGCATCGCCTTCCGGAAATTGGGGTGGGACGCCGCCTCCCGGACCATCACCGGGGAAATCGCCGCCACCTTCGTAGCCAACGGGTCAGGTGATTTCCGGATCGGGCTGATCGTCATCGAAGACCAGGTGACCGGGGGCTCGGGAAGGCCCACCATGATGGCGGGAGTCGTGAAAGACGATACGGATGAGACCAATTCGGCCTATGACCAGGCTTCGATATCCGAAATCGCCGACCTCTACCCGGACCTGGAATACAAGGACGGCAAGATCATCAAGTACCCGCATATGAACGTGGCGCGCGCCGCGGTTTTCGATGTGCACGGCAAGGCAGGGGTCATTCCTCCCGAGCATGCGGCGTCCACGGCTTATGCCCTGCCCTTTACCTACAAGGTTCCGGAGCGATACGATCCGACCCGCCTGGGCCTGCCGGTCAACCTGAAGAATATCGGCCTGGTTGCTTTCGTGGCCAACTACGGCGACCGTAACTCCAGTCAAAGCCTGCTCAACTCGGAACAAGCGATGCTCGCCGACTTCATGAATGGAACCAGCCTGTCGCGGTCCAGCGGGGGGCGCGAGGCATCGGGGGCGGCCTTCGCGCAGCGCGTGGCCGGAAAAACCTATGTGATGGTAAGGGCCCCCGTGGCAGGCGCGTACGCGGTTTCGCTATTCGATGCGCGGGGCCGCCTGATCGGCGTCATGCATTCGGACTTGGAGGCCGGCGCGAACCGCATTCCGGTACCGGCGGAGAGCCAAGGCCGGCTCCTCTTCGCGCGCTTGGCCCGGAACTGAGCGGAAGCGGCAGTTCAGCGGACCCGCTTCACCAAGGACTGGCCGGGCTTTTGGTTCTCATAGCTCAGCTTGTTCCAGGCGGCGGAGCGGGCCGTCTTCTCGACGCGGACTTCGTCCGCGGCGCCCCCGTACGCGAATCCGATATAGGAGAGCTCGTTGCCCGAATTCAGGCTTCCCGTGACCGGCGCGGCCCGGGCACTGACCAGGACGCCGTTCACGTAGGTTCTGAGTTCCGATCCGTCGAAGGTCCCTTGGACCAGGTTCCAGGCGCCGAGCGCGATGGGATTGGTTCCGGTGGGGATCGCGCCCTCCTCCTCGGTTCCGTATACCCTGTTCCCGTCCGATACCCTGACGTAAGGCAAGGTGGAGTCCGAACCCAATTCCAATTGGAAGAAGGCATCCCCTTTTCCCGCGGTCCCCGGGTTCCTGCCGACTACGTAATCCCCAATCGGCCACTCCGTGAACCGGACCCAGGCGGAAAGGGTGAAGTCTTTTTCGATGGGCAGATGGCCGAGCCAGATGATGTCGTTGATGAAGTTCCCTGCCGTGTCCCGGCCCTTTTCGAGGGTGTCCGCGGGCCCTATCAGGCCTTCTATGCGTTCGTCCCCGTCGAAGCCGAGCGTCCAGGCCTTCTCGGCCGTATCCGCCGAGTTCCTGCGATCGCTGTCCCCGATTCCCAAATGGTAGACGCCGACATAACCCAGGGACGTGTCGAAAACCGGCGCGCATCGGCACTGCGCCTTGCCCGCCGGGCCCCAACGCATAAGGATGTATTGGGTTTCGGAATTCCCCTTGATCATGCCCATGCGCAGCCAGATTTCCGCTTTGCGCCCGAGGCTGTCCCACCTTTCGATTTCGTAGGGGAGCGGCATATTTTCATTGCCGTAAAAGGCCAGGTCGGCGCGATCGGCGGGGGAAATCCTGAAATCAAAGTTGGACGAGTCCAATCGCAGTAAGATGGGGATGTCGGCCACGTCTTCGGGGACTCCCGCGCCCGCCGACGTGGTTTTGATGGCGAACTTGGCCTCGTAAGGCAGCGTATTGGTGTCCGCGACGGAGAGCAAGGTGGTATCCCCTGATCGGATATCGATATCGCGGGCGATGATGATCGGGGGATCTCCGGGATTCCGGGAGAAGGCCACGATGGGCAGTCGGGTTTCCGGCAGCGAGTCAAGCAGGGTGCGCGAGGATTCCCCCACATCCACGCGGTAGGTCGACCCGGGAACGTAAACGACTCCGCCGCCGTTCTTGAGTCCCGGCGGGAAGGCGATGCTCAGGGAACCGGATTTACGCAAGCGGATCCTGCCTGCGTCCGTGTTTCCACGCGTATATTCGATGCCGGTTTTCCGGGCGCGATCACCATAGGCCCGATCCACGATTTGCAGGTGGTACGTGCCGCCCACGGGATTATAGATCCGGAATCGGCCCTGTTCGTCCGCGGTGTCGATGAGCCCGGGAGCCAGGGTATCCTTGATGGGGTTGAAGCCCGCGGGCACCGCCGTTACTATCGCGCGGGCCGCCGTCGTGCCATCGGACCGCTCCACGATCCCGGCGATGTGGTTGGTCGTCTCCGCGCCGTTCCCTCCAGCGGTTTCGAATTCGCAACCCGCAAGGGCGAGCCCTCCGGTCAGCACGGCCGTGAGCAAGGTTGCGCGAACCGGGTTTTTCCCGAGGGCCGCCTTCATCTGGCCTTCCCGAGATTGTTGAGGGGGAAAAGCTGGACGTTCAATTGGAAGACCGCATTGGGATTCACGGCTTTCCCCGAGAGCTTCATGATGGATTGGCGCAAGGCGGAAATCCTGTCCTTGATCTCCGCCAGGTCCGCCACATCCACCGCGATGGTCACGGTGGAGATGTCGCGATGTTCCTTCGGATGGCGCGTCAGCGACTCCGCCGCCAGGAGGATCATCTCGCGCTGGAATTTCCGGACCGCCGAGGCCTGGAGGTCGTCGCCGGTCGTAATCAGGGAGTGGGTAGGGCGGTAAACCCCATCCTCGTCCTTGCGGATGAGATTGAGCCGTTCCAGCAACTTTACCGACTCGGCGACCTGCTTCGCCTCTACGGGCGGATTCAGGTTCTTGGACAACTCCTCGATGTCGCTCTTGAATTCCATGACATCCAACAGGGAGCGGATGGCGGTATGGTGCCAGGCGGAGTAGAATTCGAATTGGTCTTTCTCCACGGAGTGGAATTCCACGCCCGCCAATGCCAGCAGCTTTTCGAACAAAAACCCGACCTCTTCCGGGTTCTTGGATTTGTTGAAATGCACCAGGGTCTTGAAGTAGTCGGCGTCGCTGCCGGTGATCCCGCAGAATTCCGTGAACCGGCCGATATGGCCATCCGCGATGTGCACCTTTTGCTGCAAGAGCTTGACGAGGTAGCCATGGTCCATGCCCACCTTGCGCGCCATGTACCGGAAGGAGAAAAAATCATCCGTTGCGCATTTGGCTTCATAGAAGTCGTGCAGGAAAACACGGTATTCCAAATACTGCTTGATGGGCTTCATTTGGCTATCGTAATAGAACGTAACCGCGGCGGACGCGCCCAGCTTATCGGAAAAAAGCGGTGCTACCCCTGTCACCATGACGGAAATCCCCAAAAACCCAGAGAAAACCTAAGCGAATCCTGACCCGGCCCGGATTTGGGAGGCGAGTGGTTGCCCTGGTTACGCCCTCGGGGAGGGAGTCAGCGGGGATTATTTCTTGGCCGAATATTTACCCAGGAATTCCAGGATCTTCGTCCGCGTATCATCGGTCGCGTCGCCGAGGGTGCTGATGATATGCTGATGGTCCCGTCCCGGCATCACCAGGAAATCCAGGTTCGTCGTGCCCGCCGCGTTCATGGCCTTCATGAAGTCGTTGTCGTCGGCGATGCGCTGCGTCTCCAGGCCGCCCGCGAAGAGGCGGATGGGCGTATCCATCTTATGCACGTAGTTCAGGGCGGCCCCGGGCGAGATACCGCGATCGGAAATATTGTGCTCGATGCCGTATTCGCCATAGGTATAAGTTTGCGCGCTGAGGCAGATATAACCGTTCACGCTTTTGCCGTTGAATCCGATCTCATGGTACCAGGTCGAATCCACCGCCAACATTAGCGAGAGCCACGCGCCTGCCGAATAACCCATCACGAAGAAATTATCGGGATCGCCGCCGTAGGCAGGGGCATTGCGCCGGGCCCATGCCACCGAGGCCGCCGCGTCGCGCAGGTAATCGGGGTACTTACCGCGGGGGGCGCCGCCATTGGGCAAGTCGGGATCGATGCCTAAGCGGTAGTTGGGGCAGATGAGGATATAGCCCTGCTCCCACATTTTCCGGATTGCGTTGTTCATGTTCGCGGCCGTCCAACCCTCCTGGCTGTCGCCCTCCTGCAAGCCGCCGCCGTGCAGGTGCACGATCACGGGCCACTTCCTCCCCGTACCCGCGGGCACGTGAACGTCGAGATCGCACATCTGCTGTTCGTAAGCCGAGAGGGTACCGGTGCGGTACATGACCTTGGTATACGCCAATGCCTTAAGCTTGAAATCCTGGGTGCCGGCGAGGGTTGGGATAGGCCGGGCGTCGCGTTGCCAGCCCACGGCCAGGACATCCAGGGTGTCGTCGCCGGCTGCAGTAGCCGGATTCGCGGAGGTAACGGCATCCGCCGCGGATTTCCGCAGGCCGCGCGCACCGGGAAAGCCCCGGTCCGAAGTAACACCTATGTTACGTCCTTCCGCGTTCCAAAGATACGCCCCGCCTTGGTCATTCCCGCCATCGCGCCCGCTGGCACCGTCTCTGCTGCCGCCATGCACGAAACCCGGTCCACCCCAGGCGATCGCCCGGGCGGTTCCGGGCCTATGGGCACGCAGAGCCGTGCTGGTCGATTGTAAACGGTATTTACCGGCCGCATCGGTTTGGATCGAGAGATGGGCTTTGACCAGCGAGACGGTGGCCCCGGCCACGGGTTTACCGGTCGCATCGGTTACGGTTCCGGCCAGGTCGACGTCTAAGCTGGGCTGGGACAAGGCGGGCAACGGGAACACGGCGAGCAACAGTGCCGGCAACAATGCCAGCGCCGCGACCGGGCGCGACGCCGCAATCGGATTTGGAAATGCCACGGTAGGCTCCTTATAGCAACCCACCCCTGAGCGCCGGGAACTTCTGGGGTAAAGATACGCACGGGGCGGTTATAGCGACCCCCATTAAGGCCCGAAAGCGTTCCCGATCGGGAAACGGAGGAATACGATGACCAGTTCGCTGATTCCGGTGATTTCCACAAGCTTCCCCAAGGCCCAAAGACAATTTCCCGCCTTCCCCAAAACCGTGATCAAGCTGATCACCATATCCCGGCCCATGTCGGGGCCAAACCTTTACGACGGAGGGTGAAGGCGATTATTTGGGGGGCACGCATGGACGAGCGGCTCCGCAGCTTTCGGCCGACCGATGAGAAGACATTTCAGACAAGGAACGAATCGTGAAGACATCCCATAGCCACCGCAAGACCCCGGTACTCGGCGCCCTGACCGCCGCCCTGCTGGCCGCCTGCCTGCCGCAATCCGCGCGCGCCGCCCTGCCGGCCCAATTCGGCTTCACCACCATCGCCCAGGGCTTCACCCAACCAATGGCTTTCGCATATGCCCCGGACGGCCGCATCTTCGTGGCCGAACGCGCCGGCGTCATCAAGATCGTCAAGCCCGGCGGCGCCATCGTCACCTTCCTCGATATGCGCGGGCAGATCAACGCGGCTTGGGGCCGGGGCATCCTCTCCATCGCCCTTGATCCCAACTTCACGGCCAACAAGCGCGTGTATATGACCTATCACGAGGAACTGACCCCGAACGATCCCGATCAGGGCGGTTCGGCGCGCTGGCGCGTGGTGCGGCTCACGCCCCAGGCGGGCAACCCCGATGCGGCCGATCTAAACAGCCTGGTCACTTTGGCCACGGATCTGGAGACGACGGCCTACAAGCAGGATCCCCATTCGGGCGGCGATCTGGATTTCGATTTGAACGGCAACCTGTTGGCCACCTTCGGCGATGGCGCGACGCCGTCGGCCCTGGATCCGGAAGCCACCAAGTCCTATGACTTCACCAAACTGAACGGGAAGATGATCCGTATCGACCCGAACACGGGCAACGGCATCCCGGCCAACCCCTTCTACGAAACCGCCAATCCCGGTTCGATCAAATCCAAGGTCTTGGCGCGCGGTTTCCGGCAACCCTTCCGCTTCACGGTCGACCGTACCAACGGGACCATCTACGAAGGCAACGTGGGTTGGGATACCTGGGAAGAATTGAACATCATCCCCACCGCGTGGACCAACCTGCTGCGGGACGCCAACATGGGCTGGCCCTGTTACGAAGGCGGCAGCGGCACCCCAACCCAGCAGCCGCTGTACTTCAGCGACAACCGCACCAGCGGTACCTGCAATACCGTGGCCGGCGAAGGCTCGCATGCTTCCGCCTACGCCTACACGCATAGCGGCCAGGGCGCGGCCATCATCATGGGCCAGGCCTACCGCGGTTCCTCGTATCCCGCGGGTTACCTGGGCAAGGTATTCTGGGCCGATCATAACCGCGATCAGGTTTGGATGTATTCGCCCGGCGGCGGCGTGACCCAGTTCGGAACCACGGGCGGCTACGGCTCCGTGGTCGATTTCGAAACCGCCCCCGACGGCAACCTGGCCTATCTCTCCTACAACGAAGGCCGCCTACGCGAAATCACCTACCTGGCCACCAACCATGCTCCGGTTGCGGGAGGCTCGGCCACCTACCAGGCCGGAACCTCGTACGCCTATGCCTTTTCTTCCGCCGGCTCTTCCGATGCCGATAGCGATCCCTTGACCTTCACCTGGGCCTACGGGGACGGGACTTCGGCGACGGGCGCGAGCGTCACGCATACCTACGCCTTCGGATCATACGATGCGCAACTGAGCGTGACCGACGGGCGCGGCGGGGTGGCCACCAAGGCCTTCCATATCGACGCGGGCAACCGCCAGCCTTCCGTCACCTTCCTTTCGCCCCTGAACAATTCCAAGTACGCGGTAGGCGACCAGGTTACCTTCCAGATCCAGGCCAGCGATCCCGATGAGGGCACATTGGGCGCGGATCGCGTAAGCTGGCAGGTTGTCCTGCACCATGAGGAACATACCCATTCCGATCAGGAAGTCGCGGGCTTGAGCGGCTCCTTCACCGCCACCTTTCCGGAGCTGGTGGATACCTGGTACGAGGTCAAGGCCACGGGCCGCGATCATAACGGCGGCATCGGCATTACCTCCCTGACCGTGCTGCCCAAGAAGGCGGATCTCACTTTCGTTTCCAATCCCTCCGGAGCCGGAGTGGCCGTGGACGGCACCGCGCGCATGACGCCGTATACGCAAGCCTTCATCGTCGGCAGCGCGCATTCGGCTTTGGCCGATGCCACTGCGGCTGCGGGCGGAGCCGGCTATGCCTTCCAAACTTGGACCAGCAATGGCGCGTTCACGACCGATCGCAATCTCACCTTCACCGTACCTGCGGCGGCCGCCACCCTGTCGATCGCCTACGGCGTTCCCGCCTTCCCCCAGGTATACCTGCGCGGGACGAACAACGCCTGGGCGCCCAACCTGAAGATGACCTCCACCGGCGCGAACCAATGGGCGGCCTCGGCCACCTTCGGAAGCACCGTGGATGAACGCTTCAAGTTCGACATCAACGGGGATTGGGCCCAGAACTACGGGGACATCGCGCCTGCCAACGGCATCGCGGATTTGGCCGGGGCCGATATCAAGATCAGCCAAGGCGCCGGGGCCTACTCAATCACCTTCGACGGTAACAACAAGTCCTACACCGTTACCAAGGGCGTGACCGCCCAGGATCCGGTGGCCCGCGCGGGCGCTGACATCGCGGTCGCGGCGGCGGGAAGCACCGTCCAGCTCGTCGGTTCGACCTCTTCGGATGCCGACGGCACCATTGCGGCATACCTGTGGGTCCAGATTTCCGGCTCGAGCCTGACGCTATCGTCGCCGACCGCGGCCAATGCCTCCGCGGCCATCCCTGCTTCGACCGCCGACGCGACCTACGGTTTCGAGCTCAAGGTAACCGATAATGACAACCGTACCGCCAAGGATACCGTGCTGGTGAAGCAGACAGGCAACAGCACTTGGAAGCGCACCGTCATCTTCATCTTCGGGCAGACGGCTACGGGCCAGGACATGTTCATGCGCGGAGGCATCGACCATGCCTATGCCAACGCCAACCTGGGCCGTACCTGCGCCAATACCAACTTCCAATGTTCCATGCCCATCCGGCACCTGAATCTGCGCAATGCCACCACGGCCCCCTGGAAGGCCAACGACAATTACCTCGACTGGTACGGAACCGAGGCGGGTCAAAGCGCCAACGCCGTGGGCTCGCCCGCCGATTGGACCACGGACTTCTGGCCGCCGGAATGGGGCGCCAAGAAAACCGTGGCCGCGGACGGGCACGGCGAGGAACCTCTCAACCATTGGGGCCAGCACTATTGGATGCTGGATGTGGAGATGGATTGCTCCAAGTCGGTGAACGGCTGGTTCGAAGTGAAGTCCTTCATCTCCGGCGGACCCGGCTGGGAGCCCAACCTGGCGCAGCCCGGAACTCCCTACACCTCGGGGAACCACTTCGCGAAATGCGGGGAAATCAATATGTTCAAGCGCGGAACCAATACCTGGGAGCATTCGGCTTTTTAAGCGGACGCCACCGTCGAACGGGTCCCTCCACCGGAGGGGCCCTTTTTTTATTTCATGATTTTGATCAGGTTGCCCCGCAGGGCTACGCCCGCGGCAACCTTACCCAGATGGCACTCGAACAGGCTGTCGCTGACGAAGGTTTTGCCGTCATAAGCGCTCACGATGCCGATGATGGCATCGGCGCCGGCGCTGTCGGCCTGGGCCTTTAGATCGATCATGCAACTGGTGAAGACCCAATCGCAGGCGTCTTCGCCCTCGCGCTTCAGGGTGCTGCCTTTGGCGTTGCAGGTTGCGTAGCCGAAAGATTTACCGCCCGGAGCGGTGGCGGGATTCCCGAAATGCAATTTGACCTGATGGCCGATCTTCTCGTCGAACACGGCGGCGGATACCGCCTTTTGGATGGGGAACTTTGCCTTTACGTCATCGGCGCGGGCCGCTGCCAGGGCGCAAGCGAAGGCCAGCAGGGCGACGCGCATCAGTCCATGGATCCGTAATCGCGGCGCCAGTTGGCCACGGGATTGCCTTGCGGCGGGATCATCTTGATGTTGGTCACGATGCGGCTGCTCGACGCCCATTCATGGCGTTCGCACTGGAAAAAATCGAAATTGTAGATGTTCCCGAATTTGAGGCTGGTCAGGTTGTCGAGGTTGAGGATGGCGTTGCGCGCGGGATGCATGCCGCCCAGATCAATCACCATGTCGTCATTGATGAAGACCCAGGTGTCGTCATCGCCAGTAAACTCGAACTTCATGCCCGATTGGTAGATGAAGGTGGTGTGCATTTCCATGCAGAAGCCGAAGTTATGGCCGCCCCAGGAGCCGACCGGGTCTTGTCCCCGCCAATCCAGGGGGAAGAACATGGTAGCGTCGCCGCGCCAGCTGGTTTGCGGATCCCCGGTGTCGTAATTGCCCATCTGGCTGAAGACGTAGGTGCTGGGCCCCTCGTTCACGTCAAGCACGAAGTCGAGGGAATCCTTCCACTTGTAATTCTTATACGTGTCGCCGCCGCCCCACCAAGTCCCTACGTGCTTGGTCTTTCGGCAGTCGGAGGCGTCCGAGTACTCGTAATCGTAATCGTCCTTTACCCAGTCCTTGAACCACTTGTTCACGCCACACCCGAAGTTCGGGGTATCCTGGTCATGAGTGGGTTTGGGGATGGAGGTGCGGCCGAAATACGATGCGTCCGTGTTGGTGAAGTCGGTGAGATGCTCCTTCACCATGTTATGGGTCACGCCGTCGACGTAGCAGCACATGTTGAATTCGGGATGGCTGTGGTCGGAAGGGAAATCATGGTAGATGGCCGGCATGAACAGGTGCAGCGGCGGGGTTACCGCCTGGCCCTTCAGGGATACGGCCTGGGTGAGGGGCGTACGGTAGGCGGTGTCCTTGGAGGCGCCCGCGCGCATATTGATGGCCTCGGTGAAGATACGGAAGGCGTCCAGCCCGGTGGCGGCGACCTGGTAGCGCACGTTGAGATTGCCGACCTTGGTCACGCCCGCCCAGGCCGGATCGGTCTTGTACGGGCTCAGGTATTTTCCGGTGATGGGCCTTTCGCTGAAGAACTCCGGTCCGTTCCAACCCACCTGGCCCACGTCGAAGCCCCAGCCTTCCTTATGGTAATACTCGAAGTAGTAGCGCTTGCCGGCTACCAGGGGCACGGGATCCGAAATGGCATCGCCGGTCTTGGGCCAGGAGTATACGTAGCCGGGCTCCTGTTTGCAGATGGGGCTGGAGGAAAGGTTGCTCTCCTCTTCGTCGGTGCTGAGGTAGAAGCGGGATTCGTTGTCGGACCGGGTGATGAAGGTATAGGCGCCGGAGAGCGGAGGGATAATCCACCCCTTCCATTTCACCCCGTAGAAATCCCGATCCAGGCTGGAACCCAGGTAGTAGGAGGTGAGAGTCTCGTCGGGGACGGGATCGCTGCGCGTCAGGTCCTCGAATTCGGCCACGCCGTCGCCATTGAGGCCGGCCCAGAGCTCGCCGTTAATCTTTCCCACCCGGCTGGAGTCCACGTACTTTTTGCCGTTGCCGTTGATCAGTTCCTGGGCCAGCAGGGTTACCAGGCCGTCCGAGGCCATGAAGGTCTCGATCTTCTTCTTGTAATTGAGCGAAGACATGCGGCCCATGCGGCCGTTGAAGATGATGCCTACCGAGATGGCCGTCACTCCCAGTACCAGGAGGATGGTCAGGGCGAGGACGAAGCCCCGATCGCCCTTGCTTTCGCCGCCGGGCGCGGCGCGTTCAGGTCCGTTCATATCCGGTTCCTCAGTATGACGTTCATCGGAATTGTGATTTTGCGGTACCCGGGGGCTGGAAGCTTGGGGTCGGCTTTGGAGGTGCGGGCGCGCACCGTGAAGCTGACCGATTTCATTTTGCGCCAGTTGGCCGTGGCGACGCCCTTGTCGTCCCGGAAGGTGAATCCCAGGGAATCGATGTCCTCGGCCAGCACCATCTGGCCGGCAGCGTTGCCGTTGGGCAGCACCAGCAGGTTGGCCGCGGTAACCTTGAATACGTCTTCGCGGTAGCCGTAGATGCGATCGCCCACCGCCAGGCGCACCGGGACCGTGATACGGACGCTGTCCATGCCGATTGCGTTGTCCTTGATGCCTTCGTTGAAGCCGTTCGCGTTGTAGCTTACGTCGATGGAATATTTCCGCGTGGACACCGTAGGGTCGGCGAAATCGATGAGCACGTGGTAGATGTTCAGTAGTACGTTGCCGGTATTGGCCCATTGCGCCGCGTCGCTGATGGGTATGAAGAAGGACGAGGCCAGGTCCACCCCGTTGAACTGTTCCGCGCCGCGCGGGTTCAGCCCGATGGTGGTGGTTCCCGCCGCTTGGCTGATCACGGTCCAGCCGGTATCCGGGAGGCTGGAGCCCGCCTGCTGCCACAATTCCACGAACTTGGTTTCCACGAAATGCGCGTTCTGATCCCTATCCTGCAGCTGTTCCTGGAGGCTATAGGCGTGGTAGGAGTCTTTGTAGAAACGCACCACCGCGATACTCAGCAGGCTGGATACCACCATGGCGATGAGCACTTCGACCAGGGAGAATCCCCCCTGGCGGTACGGATCAGAAGCGTTTCGATACATAAGTGGTTACCAGGAGCGAATCCGGGTACGGTTGCACCCACCGTGCCGCGATATCCATGCGCATGACGTTCGCCACCGGGGCCAGGTCCTTGGGGGAATAGGCGGTGGAGATGGTTGAGGTGATGGTGATAAAGGACGGGGCGGTCCCGGTGACCACCCGGTTGGGCGGCGGCCAATTGGCCAGCGTGTCCTTGGCGATGGTAATGCGGGTGTCCTCCAGGAATTTCTCGATCATCTTCCCGGCCATCAGCATGCGGGAGTTGTCCGCGCTATCCCGGCTCGAGCCATGCTGAACCCTGAGGAACAGGGCGATGCCGATGCCGACCACGACGATGGCGGCGAGGGCTTCGAGAAGCGTCCAGCCGTTTTCCTGGCGCACGTCCCCGCGCGGAATGGATTCATTCGGGCGCATCAATGCTTGGTCACTTTCACGCGGCCGGTGCTCGCCAGCAAATCGAGGGTGTCTTGGAAGCCCTTCAACGAGAGCGCAATCTTGGCGCTGCCCGAGGCCGAGCCATCGCCGCGGAAGGTCACTACGCTAGGGTAGCCTGCCGGAATCGTGATCGCGATTTTGTCCTGCTTCTGGATGACCAGCGGGGCCAGGTAAGTGGAATCCTGCCCTTGCACGTAAAGCTTGTCGGGGGGATTGCGATCCAGAAAGGCGAAAAGGGTATCGTCCCAGGTATTGCCGGGATGGAACCGGAAGACCACGCCGCAATGCCGATCAGGATTCGAGACGGCGCGTAGCCGGGCGTTGAGGATGTAATGCTTCATGCCATCGGCGGCGTTCTGGATCTTCAGGCGGTGCATCAGGCCGGCCAAAGGTTTGACGCAGACCGCGGAAACGATCAGCAGCACCGCCACGGCGATGATGATTTCTATAGCCGTCATACCGCTGTCCCGCCCATGGAACCGCCGCCACTCAGTCATGTCGATGCGCACCCCCAGTCAGATAATTATAAGATAGGCGTACGTTTTGTGCGCCCCTTGCTGGAAATTTGACTGGAATCGATAATCTTTACCCGGAGTTGTTGCGGATTTTGGGGCTCCGGGAACGGGGAGATTGAATTCGACAACGACCTCGGTCATAGTATGCGGAGCCAATGTCCGAACCCGCATGCGGACATAGGGGACACCGATGCAATCCTCGCCTTATCGCCCATTCGCCGCGCAAGCCCAATCACGTCTTAGCGTACGCCTGGCTGCAGCCATAGCCGCCGCCTCCGGCCTTTTCGCGGCCGGTTGCCTGGACCAGAACCCAGGGAATGCGCAGCAGCAATCCTCCTCTTTGCGGGCCGAGTCGAGCTCACCCGGGCATCCCGAATGCCGCGGCGAAAACCTGCTCCTCATCCTGGACGGAGATGCTTTGGCGCCGGGCCGCGATCCCAATCGCTTTTCTGAGCATGATCTGGGCTGCGAACGCAAGAAGGTGGGCAATCGTTCCACGGTGGATTGGTTCGCGCGGCATATCGGGCATGAAATGGTCCTGCCTTCGGGCGACGTGGGGGATGAGGGTTGGTTCGCCCCGACCCAGGTACGCATCGGTTGGAAGTCCGCCGGACCAGAGCAGGGCGACGGTTTGCGCAACTACGCCGAAGCGGGTCCCGGCCTGGGCAGCCCCGATTCCCACGGTAACACCGAAACCTTGCTGGAAAACGTTCCCGGCCTCGCGCCCCTGCGCGCCCTGGGGCTTACCCGCTTGGAAGGCCGCTCGATCTGCGCCATCACGGTCGACGGTGAAGTGACCATGAAGTACAACCCGCTCTCCGGCGACATTCGCGGCAAGAGCATCGGCAAGATCGCCTTCCAGGTCCTGTCCGTAGGCGGCCCTTCGCGCCGTTGGTCCAATGGGGGCCAGGAAGGCTACCAATCCCGGGAAAGCGACAAGGACCACGGTGGGGCGGGTGCAGGCGGGGCGGGTGGCGGAGGCAGCGAGATCCGCGGCGGTACCTCCCGCGAGAATTGCGATCGGAATGGCGGCCAGGATCAGGACGCGCATCATTACGGACGCGATGGCCGCTGCGATCGCTCGGACCATGATAGCAACCATGATGGCCGCTGCGACCGGGATGACCATCACGATGATGGCGGCCGGCCTCCCGTTGTCTCCCGGAAATGCGCGGCCGGCGGCGAACTGCCCCCGGTGCGCATCCGCATCCTGGATGCCGACGCGGTATGCGCCGATCCTCTCTCCGTATTCGCGGACGCGCCCCTGCCCACCGACCATTGCGCGCCCTTGGACGTGCAACCCCCTACCTGCGCGGTGCAACGCGAACTCCTGGATGAACCCTGGACCGCGATTGATACCTCGGTTTGGCGCGGCGATGGCGACGGGGTAACGGAAGGTGGATTGCTCTATGCCCGCGAGGGGGCATATTCGACCGCGGCCGATTGGATCCCCAAATGCCCGGTGACGCTGGACTCCAATACCGGCATCCGCTTCAGCAACCGCGTGCAACTGATCGCGGACGCGCCCAACAATTTCGCGGAAAGCGGGGCCCTGTTCATGGTCAACGCCGATGCGGACGGGAATTTCAACGACTACGCGTTCATCAACGTGGGATTTACGGGCCAGCCGGGGAAGATTTTCGTGGAGATGTTCGGAGCGAGCGGCGGCCAGGACTTCGATCAATTCGAGGAATCGTCCATCGCGGCCATGCCCAGCATCAACTTCTCCGTGGACCTGTGGATATTCAAGGACAATTACCAGATCGCCATCGGCGACGAGGTACTGGACACCATTCCCATCGCCTCGCCGCTTTCGGGGGTGGGCCTGTTCGAAGTGGGCGTGCAGCAGAACGGCGCAGGCCTGCGCGGCCTAATCGATAAGACCACGGTTTCGGTGTTGTGCAAGACCGTCGAGGCGCAGGTACATCGCTGCCGCCGCCATACCGAGCATCGCTTCTGCGTGCGCAAGGGCAAGTGTTACAAGTCCCCTGCCGCCGCCGAACCCGACGTGCTGCAATCCTCGACGCGTTTCGTGGGCCACATCCGCGGCCGCAACAACCTGATACGCATGGCGCGCGAGAAGGTACGCCGCATGGCGCATCCTCCGGCGGGCCTGATGATGCTTTCCAAGATGAAAGAGACCCCGGATCCGACGCAGTATTGAGAAGGGGGGAAGAGAAGGTTTAAGGTCTAAGGTTTAAGAGGTCAGTGATAAGTGATGATTGATAAGTGTCTTCCCTTAGACCTTAAACCTTAAACCTCAATCACAATCGATCGCCATGGCCGGGGTAACCTCGAGGTTTCATACATCCGCTCGTGTTTCCTGTTTCACTTCCTTCGCCAACCCTCCCACCCTTTCCGTGCTGGGACCCGGATTCCCACTGAAAAACGCGGAAATACAAACCGTGCCGGGCCTCCGGTCCTTACATTGGTCCAGTCGGCGGGGTTGAGGGAGAATCATGTTTTCGATGGGTGAACGAGGCCGTTACGCGGTCGGGCTGGCGATTGCTTTTTCCGGATTGTTGCATGTGTCAGTAATGCCCGCTTCGGCGCAAATGGCATCGCGATTCAAAGTGCTCGGTTTCTTCCGGGCCGGCTATGATGCCGCGCATATCAACTACGCCCACGAGACCAACCGGTTCATGCCCAAGGCGGCGGTGCAATACGGGTTCACTTACGATTCCACCAAGAACTGGGATCTGTTGAACGATCAGGCCGCGCTCTCCAAATACCAGGTGATCATGTTCATTGATGATCAACCGTCCTCGAACCAGCACGCGGGCTTCCAGAAGTACATGGAAAGCGGCGGCGGATTCATCGGCTTCCATGTGAGCGCCTTCTGCACCAACGCTTCGGATTGGGATTGGTACCATAACAAGTTCCTGGGCAAGGGTGCCTTCCGCAGCAATACCTGGGGACCGACGCCCGCGAAAATGAAGGTCGAGGACACCCAGCATCCGGTCACCAAGGACTTCCCGTCCATCTTCACGTCCGAGGTCAGCGAGTGGTACAACTGGACCGTGAATCCCCGCAGCAACCCGGATATCAAGATCCTGGCCTCCATCGATCCAAGCAGCTATCCTCTCGGCACTGATCCCAACCAATCCTGGCGCAGCGGGGATAATCCCATAGTGTGGACCAACACCAAGTTCAAGATGATCTATTGCAATAGCGGCCACAACGATATGGACTATGCCGCCAACACGGCGAAGTCGAATACCTGGGACAACAAGCAGCATGTCTCCCTGATCATGAACGCGTTGGAGTGGATCGCGGGCGCGAAACCCACCGGCTTGGACGGTTCTTTGGAAAAAGCCGGCTCGGGCGGAGCGCGGATGTCCCTGGCCTATGGCGGGTCCGGCCTTTCCGTATCGTGGCCTGGCGCCCCGGCATTCCGGTTTTCCGTGCTGGACCCGCAAGGGCGCATGGTCGCTCAACGTTCCGCCATGGGCGGCGGCATTGCGACCGGCGGAGCGGTCCGGTTATCGCAGGGAAGCTACATAGTGCGGGCGGAGTCGGAAGCGGTGAACGGATTGGACCTGCGCGCGGCGGCCGCGGCGGGCATCGTCCACGTGCCCTGAGAGGCTCGGGCCCGGAGCACTACCGGGCTAAGGTTCGCCTTTGCTCGGGAGGATCAAATCGTCCACCACCTCGTGGACGATCACCTGGCGGGATTTGCCTTTGAGCTGCACGGCGCCCATGCTCACGGTGCGGAAGCGATCCTTCACCTTTTCGAGCACGGCCTCGGTAATGAGCACCTGGTTGGGTTTGGCGATGCCGCATACCCTCGAGGAGATGTTCACGGTGTCGCCGATGGCGGTATATTCCATGCGCGTGCTGGTTCCGATGCTGCCCACCACCGCGTCACCGCAGTTGACGCCGATGCCCACCTGGAACTCCGGGATGCCGGCGGCCTTCCACTCGGTGATCTTCTTCGCAAGGCGGTTGCGCATTTCCAGGGCGGTCTTAACCGCGAAGTATTCGTGATCGGCGACGGGCATGGGCGCATTGAACAGCACCATCATGCAATCGCCGATGAACTTGTCCAGGGTGCCGCCGTTGGCGAACACGATTTCGCACATTTCCGAGAAATAGTTGTTGAGCAATTGGGCCACTTCCAGCGGCGCCAGCGTCTCGGAGAGGGGCGTAAAGCCGCGGATATCCGCGAACAGGACGGTCAGGTTGGTCTTTTGCGACTGCAGGTGGAAATCGCTGCTGCCGCGCTCGGCGATGATCTTCTCGGCGATGTTGGGCGAGCAGAAGCGCTTGAGGTGATCGCGGATGAGCGATTCCGTCTCCAGTTTCTTGGATAGGCCCATGTTTTCGATGGCCACGCCCGAGATACCGGCGATGTTCATGGTCAGATCGAGATCGTCCCCGTTGAACTTGGCGCCGCGTTTCTTGTTGTCCAGGTAGATGACGCCGTAGATCTGGCCTTCGGAATGGATGGGGCAGCACAGCGCGGTCTTGATGCGCAATTGGAAGATGGAAAGCGATTGATCCTGTTCGCCGCTCTCGTCGCTATCGAAGATGAAACCGGATTTCTTCTGGATCACGGTGGAAACCAGGGTGCGGCTATACAGCTTCTCTTCCAGGTTGTCCTTGCGCTTGCCGCGCTCGTAGGCCAAATGGTCGCTGATGGCGTCGTGGTTGGCGGGATCGGTGACCAGGATATAGCCGGTATCGCAATTGACGGCTTCGAAGAGCAGGGTCATGGTGCGATCGAGCAGGTCGGGCACGTTCTTGACCGTGGTGACGGACTTGATCATGCGGTTGATGGATTCCATGCGCTTGGCGGCATTGTCCTGGGCCTGCTCCGCCCCGGTCTGCGACCCGCCGATCTTCTTTTCCTGGACGATGTTGAAATCGAAGCTGGAATTGTTGAGGGCCTTGGGCTGCGTCCCCGTGCCGGGACCGGCCGTGGTCTCCTTCTGCCCCCATTGCGAGGTGCCGGTCTTGAGGCTGTTGTCCATCGCCGCGCCGCCCTTGAGGCGCATCTCGGTGTTGCCCATGAACACGGTGGCGCCTTCGGCCCATTTGCCTTTGCGCAGACGTTGGTCGTCCATGTATACGCCGTTGGTCGAGTTCTGATCGATGAACTCCACCTCGCCGGCCGTGACCATGATGATGCAATGCTTGGAGGAGATGCGCGGATCGGCGATCTCGATGTCGCAGCCCTTTTCGCGGCCGACAACGTTGGGCCCTTCCTTCAAAGCGAACCGGTTGGTCGTGAGGTTGGCTGGGCTGCTTAGGATTTCAATGAAGGGCATAGGTGCGCGGCCATGCTTCCAGGGGTTTTCCCGATTCTCTCCATTAAACCATGCGGGCCGGGGGCGGGCAAGGGTAAATTGGCCTTGGCGCTCGGAATTCAGGCCTTTTTGGCTTTTTTCAAGCTGAAAAATAGCAACTATGGCTTACGGGAAGCCAGGTATTCGGCCAAGCCCGATTCACGGACCGCCTTTCGACCTATGGCTTCCCGGAAAACCTCGGGGGAACCGTAGATGCCGGCGAAGTGCCTGGCACGGGTGAGGGCGGTATAAAGGGTCTCCTTGGCGAGCAGGCGGTTTCCCGCTTCGGGCAGGACCACGAGCGCCTGATCGTACTCGGAACCCTGCGATTTGTGGACGGTCATGGCGAAGGCCGGTTCATGTCCGGGCAGGAACGCGACCGGGTGGGAAATGAATCCGTCGGCGCGACGGAACCAGGCCAAATCGCGTCCGGCCAGGCGGAGTTGCAGACCAACGTCCCCGTTGGACAGCCCGCGTTGCGAATCGTTTTCCAGGATAAGCAGGGGCGCCCCGGAAAATCCGGCCGCGGCATCTCCGGAGGCGCGGGCATCCCAGCGGCGGCGCAACAGTTCGCAGGCGCGACGGTTGATGGCGATCGCCCCATGCCACGACTGCCGGGTCAAGGTAAGGATGCGCGCCTGATCGAGATAGGCGAATGCATCTTCCAAGAGCGGGGGCAGCGCGGGATCTTCCGGACCGGAAAGCGCCCCCAGGGATTGCAGAAGGGATTCGTAAGGAACCCGTCGCGGGGTGGCCAGAGCGCGTCCGGGATGCCGGGCCGGGTCAAGGGCGTTCCCCAGGTAGTGGAAGGCGAGCCACGATTCCAGCCAGGCGTCCCAACCCGCCCGATAGGCTTTAGGGTGGGCGGGCTGGAGGAAGCGGCAGCCGCCTTCGGTGCATTCCACGCTGTCGCCTGACCGGTAAGCGATGGGCCAGGGGGCGTCCGCGACATCAGGCGAAAGCGAAAGCGGAGGCGGCATGGCGGCCAGCGCCGCATCGGCGTCCATGGCGTTAATGCCGCGGGTAACCTGCAAGATACCTTGCTGGGAACGATGGCTGCGGTCGAGGATTACCAAATGCCCTTCCAGGGGATGCCCCGGCGCGGAAGCCGCAGGCGCCAGATCGGCCAGGACGGAACCGGCCTCGACGGAAGGCAATTGATCCATGTCGCCCAACAAGATGAGGCAGGCATCCGGTTCCAGGGCGTCCAGCAGCCGCGCCAGCAGGAAGATGTCGACCATGGAAACCTCGTCGACCAGGACGAGATCGGCGGGTAGCGGACGATGGGCGTGATGGAAGAAGTCGCCGCTGCCCGATTGGTAGCGCAGCAGGGAATGCAGGGTGCCGCATTCCAACCCGCGCACGAGATCGTCCTCCGGCGCGCCGGGAGCCAGGCCTGCGAGGTTCTGGCGCAAGGATTCCGAAAGCCGTTGGGCCGCGCGGCCGGTGGGCGCCGCCAGTCTTATCCGGGGGGCGGCGCGTCCCCCCTCCATGCGTAAGCGCGTCCAGGCCCGCAGCAGATTGGCCGCCAACGAGGTTTTGCCGGTTCCGGGCCCCCCGGAGATGATGGAGAACCGCTTTTGCACCGCCATGGCAAGCGCTTCCTTCTGGCGCCCTTCGAAGCGCATCGCCGGGGCGCCGGGACCGGTGCCGCGTCGCAAGGGATTGCGCTCCAACACGGTATCCAGCGCATTATCCAGCTTGGTCTCCAGCTTGTTACCCAGAGCGGCGAGCCCGAAATCGGGATCGGGAGCGTTCAGCAGCGAACGCAGTCGAACGCCTACGCAGGCTTCGGCCGCGTGGTGCCGTTGGAAATACAGCCCGGTATCGGAATGGATCAATGGCAGGAACGCGCCGGCAGGGCCCAGGATGGCGGAATAGAGTCCGGCCAGGCGGGCCGCGGCGAAGGCATCGGCCCACCGCTTAGCGAGGGCGGGGAAATCCGGCGGTTCCGGCGCCAGGGCGGTGGTCAGGCCGCGCAGCCAATTCTCCAACCGATTCGCCATTAGCCCGGGATCGATGGGGATGCGCAGTCCGCCGCTGCGGACCGCTCCGATGAGGCAAGCCCCCACCGCGGATAAGGCATCGTCGCCGGGACGTCCCGATTTTTCGGCCAAGGTTTTGAGCAGCGCCGTGTCGATCTCGTCCAGCGTTCCCAACTCGAGGGCGGCCGATTCCATGCGGGCCCAGGTTTCCACGCTCATGGCAGCCCGCCTTCACCGGACTCGGGAAACAGGCTCGCCGCATTCAGGCGTCCGCCTGCCGATACCGGACCGGATGCCGCCAGCAAGGCCGCCAAGGATTCCGGGTATTCCCCGCGCAATGCGTCCGCCTCCGGCTTCAAGGCGAAGACCCCGTCGCTGCCGATCCCGCCCGCATCCATGCCGCGCAGGTAGAGATAATAGACGCCACCGAAATGCCGTGCATGGTCGTAATCCGGCAGCATGGCTTTCAGCCATTTGTCCAATGCCAGTGAGTACAGCCGGTACTGGACGTCGTACCGGGACTCGCGCATGCTCCGATCCAGGTCGGCGGGCGAGTAGGTATCCAGGTGGTTCGATTTCCAGTCCAGCAGGTAATAGCGCCCGTTTTGGCGGAACACCAGATCGATGAAACCCCACAGATATCCGTCAGGTCCCGATTGTCCCGGCCGCATCCCGTACGGGAAAAGGAATTCCATTTCCGGCAGGCGCTCGGCCACGTCCGCCAGGCGGAAAGGCGGGCCTCCGGAGGGGTCGGGTAATTTTTCCGTCAGAACGTTCCAGAGGACCGCGGCGACACCATCGCGCCAGACCGGATCGATACGGTATTCGAGGAGACGCGCATCGATCAACTCGCGGACAGCGGCGTCGACCATCATCTCCTGGGGACTGGCGGCCCGGCCCACGGTCGCGAAATCGATGTCCTCCAGGATCTCGTGGAACATGTTACCGGTGTCCTTGCCGCGCGGCAGGGCGTTGCCGGGTATCTCCGCGGTTACGGGGTCCTCCCCGGCTTCGGCCTCCGCCGCGGGTGCGGCGGGTGCCTCTTCTTTGTCGAAGCGCCCTTCCACGGTTTCGGCGGAGAGCCCGTGGCCGTGGCGCACCAGTTGGGAATACGAGGCAAGCCGACGTCGGCGCAACGGGAAATCGGCGCCGGCCAACAGGTCTTCGCGCGGGTAGCCCGAGAGCGGATCCGCTTCGGAAGGCGTACTGGCGATGGCAGGGGCGGGGGCGGGGACGATAACGCCGGCGGGAATGACCGGTAGCGCGGCCGGGAGCGGCAAAGCGGGCGGGTCCTCGTAGGGTCCATAATCATACAGTTCCGGGTGGGCGGCGGCGGCGGCACGCAAGGCCGCGGCGACGAATGCGCCCATGGGGCCGGTATCGGTGCGTCCTTTGGACGGAGGCAACAGGGGGAGAAAAAGCTTGTAGCGGGCCCGGGTCAAGGCTACGTAATAGAGGCGACGATCCTCCCCTTCGCTTTCGGCGGCGTAGGCCGCGAGCCCATCCGCATCCTTGGTATCGAGGTGGTAGACGGTGTTCAGGCCCGCCCGGTACTTGAGGTGGGTCGCGGGTGGATTGCCGGACCAGGACGCTACGAAAACCACCGGGAACTCCAGCCCTTTGCTCACGTGCATGGTCATCAAAGAGACCTTGCCGCCTTCGGAGGCTTCGCGGTGCATGTCCGCATCCTCTTCCGCGCCTTTGGGGGCGGCGCACAGATCCCGCAGGCGCTGCACCAAGCCTTCCATCCCCAGGTTGTCGGCGAGGGCGTCGCGCACCAGGTTCTGGCCGATATGGGTGAAGTCCATGATGCTGCGATCGGCGACCGGCAGGAAGGCTTCGCGGTAGAGGAGGCCGCTGCGGTATAAAAGGGAATGGAAAAGCCGCTGCCAGCGGCGACGGGCGGCCAGGCGGATCCAGGTTTCGAAAAGGGTATGCGGCGTGGCGGGCGGCCGATCCGGTGGCGCGTCGCCGGCGGCGCGGAAGAACCGCGTGAGCAAAGCGCGCGCATGCTTACCGGTATCGGTGGGATCGGCCAGGGATTCCAGTACCGCGAGATATTGCGCCGCGGCATCGCCATGGTACAGACCGGTGCGCCTGCTGACCTGGACCGGGATGCCGGCCTCGGTGAGGATCTTTTCCAGGTAGGTCGCTTCCTTCGACTTACGGACCAGGATACAGATATCGCTCCATGCCAGGGCCCGCAGGGAACCGGTCGCCTTGTCCGGGATGCGCAATCGATCCGGATCCGCCATCAAGCCCGCGATCGATTCCACCATCCACCGGCCCAGACGCTTGCGGAGGGTTTTGGCGTCCGCGGGGCCCTGGGAGAAGTCGGCTAGCAGGATCGGCTTCGGCGTCCCGCTGCCATCCTGCGCCTTCTGCACGTCGAGTGAGCCGGCCTTCACGGGCACGTAACCCAGGGGATCCGGTTCCGCGGGCAGCCGCCAATCCTTATCCGCCGCATCTACCGCGTAGGTATGGAACCATTGGCTATGGATGAAAGCGGCATTGTAGCCCGCCACCATGCCCGCGCTGGATCGGTAGTTGGTGTCCAGGCCCAGCCCTTGCGCTTTGCCTGCGCGACTCAGCGCCAGCATATCCTTGCGGGCTTCCATATAGGTGTACACGTCGCCGCCGCGGAAGCGGTAAATGGCCTGCTTGGGATCGCCTATCAAGAAAAGCGGATTCGCGTTGGCGCTTTCCAGGAAGATGCGCCGGAATATTTCCCATTGCAGCGGATCGGTATCCTGGAATTCGTCCACCAGGCAGAAGCGGTACTCGCGGCGCAGCAGTTCGACGCGCTCGGCCTTGCCGCGCAGGGCCAGGCAGACGTCCTCAATCATGCTGTCGTAGGTGATGAACCCGTTTTCGCGCAGCCATGCGCGGGTCTTGGAATGCAGGTCAAGGATCACTTCGCGTTGGGGCCGGTAGCCTTCGGCGATCTGTTCGCGTTCGATGGCGCTTGCCGCGCTCCGGATGCGCTCCAGGCAGGCGAGAAAGGATTCCAGGCCGGGCCACCCGCTGCCGGGAGGATCGGCGACGCCGGGGAGCAGGAATAGGAATCCCTCCTTGTCGTACCCGCGGAGTCCGGTGCCCTTCGACTCCGCCAGCAAGGCGACCGCGATATCGACGCCTGCGCGGGGTTCGGCTGCGGCGGCACGGGTCCCGGCCCGCAAGGCGGCGAGCACGATCGCCAATCCCTTTTCCCGGGTGGGCTTACTTTTGAATGCGATGGCGGCGAACCGCAACGCGAAATCGTGCCGCGTCTCCTCGCCTACAACCACGCCGGGAACCATCGCCGCCGCTTCCCGGAGCGCCTCCGCCATTCCCGCTTCCAACGCCGCGATGCGCGCAGGCGAGAATTCCGGCAGCAGCACATCGCCCCGTTCCGGATTGAACTCCTTCGCGACCTTGGTGATGCGATCCTTCCATTTGCTGCGGGCCCCGAGACGGAGGGACTTGGCCCGGGCGCGGAACGCCTCCAGCCCTGCGCCTTCCGTCCCGGCCAGCCAGGTCGAACGCATTTCCTCGTAGAGCACCGTATCCAGCACTTCGGCGCGGTTCTTCTGCAGCTCCTGCTTGAAAAGGGCGTTGTTCTCGAAGGCGTATTTGCGGAGGATGCGTTGGCAAAAACCGTGGATGGTATGGATGGAGGCGCGATCGAATTCCAGATGCGCCCGGCCGAGGCGGGCGGCGGCGCTGGCGGAAAGGCCACCCTGGGCCAGGAGGGAGGCTATGCGGGCCCGGATCTTGTCCTGCAATTCCCCGGTGGCCTTCTCGGTGAACGTC
>JAHFCH010000250.1 GCA_023249635.1 Fibrobacterota bacterium | reverse complement strand
GCTCACTCCTGGTTATTAATCAAGGTAAATCCGGGTTTCACATTCTCCCGTCTCATCACCCCTGCTGTGAATGCGAAATTACAGGAGGCGTCGATCGGGAACGAAAAATGCGGGAGTGCCTTGGAAGGTACGAGCCGGCTTGGGAGGGATTGAGTTACAGGAAGGCCTCCGGGTTAAGTCGAAGGCGCCCATTTTTTAGCCGTCGAGTCCTCACTAGAATTACCGCAACAAGAACTGGCCGATGCCATGCAGCCGGATCGTACGCGTCTTTATCATCAGCTTACGCGTATGGCAAAGCACGGGCTGATTGGGCGCAAGAAAGTTACGGTGAGGAAAATGATTTTTTAGCCCGTAATAAAACCGAAGTTTTCATTGAGCTCTATTCACGATAATCAATCTTTAGGAAATTGGTTTTTTTGGACGACTCAATCTTCGCAAGCCATGCCCGGATATCCCGGACCGGGGGCGGAATCGTTTGGAACCGGACAGTACCACGTATGTTACGGTTGGAAAAGTTAAGCATTTTGGATCAATGATGATAGGGTCCGGAATGGATGTTTATTTAACAGCATCACCACTTGGAGCTCTGGACATTGATGTCCATGCTATTTCCGCGGTCGTACACCGCAAGTAAAAGCTTCGAACGATATTGATTCAACCCGAGAGTGAATCCACTACTTATGGATGCGTAATCGAGGCGGATTTAAGAACGGCAAGGACGCCAGGCAACCCGAAAATTTCGTAAGGAAGAATATGCGTACCTTGATTATACCCTTGTTGTTGTTAATTGGAACCGCGAGCGCGCAAGTACGGAGAGAATCGGTCCCGATCCCGGAAAGCATGCTCGATATATCGACCGCAATCGATTTGCCGCCCCCAGTCGAAGCGCCTAGGCAAGCCACAGCCCTGCGTGGCGTGGAATCTTCACTGCCGAGCGTGCGCACCCCGGAATCCCTTGCGGCGGAAGTGAAGGAGAACCAGGCAGGCCTAACCTATCTCTACAAGTCCTGGAAGGCAAAGAAAGCCGAGGGCCTGGGCGGCCGCAAGTATTCCCTCTTACTCACCATTTCGGCCCAGGGCGAGGTCGAGAAGGCGATTCTCCGCGGCCCCACGAATAAGGCGTTCATCCGCGAAGCCGAAGCCATCATAAAGCTCTGGACCTTTAGTCCAGTCAAGCAGGCGCGGCCCTTCGTCGCGAACCTTCGCAATCTGGACGTCCTGTACCGGCGTGAGTTGACCATGAACTGAGCAAGCAAGGATGCGATGAACTCCGGTCCCCCCTCCTGTGCGTATATGGGCCGGCGTTTTTTTGGTCCCGGGTTCCTGGGAATTGCGGAAACCTTCGACGAAAATTTGCGCACGTGATCCTGGATAAAGCGCCCCAAGCCTATCGCGGCCGCGAAGGATTGCCGAAGGGTTTTCGCAGGGTATTCGACGAAGGCCCGGTCCGCCTATCGAGCCATATCAAGACAAGGTTCTATTCGAATCCGCTTGAGGAGGGCATCGGCCCTTCTGCCCGCAGCGCCGCCAGGATATTGACCAACTGGGTCAGATGTTTCTTGGTCAGCTTGCTCAGGAAATGGGTCCGCACCGCATGCGCTAGGGTGGGAGCGACGCGGGTCATCTCCTTCGCGCCCTTGGAGGTAATCACGATCATGGTCCCCTCATCCGTGCGCTTCCTCCGCTCGACCAGGCCATTCTTTTCCATGCGCGTAAGCTGGTGCGAAAGGCGCGTACGGTCCCAGCGCATGGCATCGGCCAGTTCCTGCTGGCGCAATTCGCGGGAGGGTGCCGCCGAGAGCATGCTCAGGATTCCGAATTGGCCTCCCGAGATCCCGGTGGCGGAGCTCACTTCGCGGCTTACCTTGATGCTGGTTTCCTCTACCATGAAGCGGAAATTGCGCCAGCGACTGATTTCCTCGGGTGTTAAAGGGCCTGGTTTCATATCCCATAAAATAGCACCTACTCTGTTGATGCGACAACAAAAAGGGATTCGTTGATGCAATCCCCCTTTGCGGTTTTTGGAAAAGCCCAAGTAATTTGCCTTCTCCCCTCAGAACTCGCCAAATCAGGAACTTTCCATTTCAAAAACTATTTCCATCATTCTTGAAAAACGTGTTGACACGTCAACTAATTGGGAGTATTGTTGATATATCAACACAAAGTTGATGCACCAAATCCGGGGAAACCCCGGCAACCCACCAGGAGACCTGACCATGAAAAAGACCATCCTAATCACCGGCGCCACTGGCAACATCTCTTCCGGCATCATCACGAACCTGAAGGACTCAGGCCACAATCTGCGCGCATTGGTGCGCAATCCCGAGAAGGCCGACGCGCTCAAGGCCAAGGGCGTGGACGTTCGCATCGGCGACCTGGAAAAGCCCTGGACCCTGGACGCTGCCTTTGCCGGCGTGGATACCCTTTGGCTACTGACTGCCGGCGACCCCCGTTCGCCCGAGCAGAATTCCAATGCCATCTGGGCCGCCAAGAAAGCAGGCGTGAAGCATATCGTGCGCATGTCGGCTGCGGGGGCTGAGTACAATGCTCCGGCTATCAGCTACCGCCTGCACGCCCTCTCCGATGCCGAGCTCGTCGGTTCGGGAATTCCCTACACCCTCGTGAAGGCGCAGTTCTTCGCGCAGAACTTCATGATGGCCGCCGACCCCATCAAGGAGAAGGGTTGCATGTTCATGTCCCTGGCCGACGGCAAAATAGGCATCATCGATGCCCGCGACATCAGCGAATTCGCGGCGAAGGTGCTGACCACCGAGGGCCATGCCGGCAAGACCTACACCCTGACGGGCCCGGCTTCGCTGCACATGCAGCAGGTGGCCGACGCCATCGGCGCGGCCATCGGCAAGCCGATCAAGTATGTGGCGATTCCCGTGGACGGCGTGAAGAAGGTGTTGGCCGAGAAGGGCATGAATGAATGGGCCGTAAACCGCTTCGGCGAGATTTTCAATGCCTATGCCGCGAACGGCGGCGATATGGTCTCCGAGGATTTCCGGCGTGTGACCGGCAAGGCGCCGCGCTCCATCGAACAATTCGCCAAGGACTTCGCGGGGGTATTCGGGAAGTCATAAACCGACCAGAAAAATCGGTCATAAGAAAAAAAATCCTGAAAAAGACATTCTTATGAAAAGCATCGGTTCCTCCCGGTTCGTCCGGTCAATGATTTTCCCGGTTTTCCCGGCCCTGCTCATGGCGGATCTGCTAGGCGGATGCATGAAGTCGGATAAGGTCGCGGGAGGAACATCCGAAACCACCAACGGGCGGTATTCCGCCCTGGTGACCTATTCCAACGGAAGACCGGAGGCCAACGCCCTCGTACTCCATTGAGGCGCGGGTCCAGGGTCGATAGACGTTTTTGTGAGAACGCTTTCGGCCAATTCCCAGGTACTCGTCCCCACCATTCCGGGATTCGCCGGGATCCCCTGGCCGGAGTGGTACACCGATGTAAACGATATCGCGCTTACCTTCCTGCAACTACTTGTGGGCTTTTCCGTGGCGGATGAACTTGCTTACGGCTTACTTCTACAATCTCGAAGCTTTCGCGGTCGTAATCCAAACCGTGCAAACCATCGGACTCGAAAATGCTGGAAATCAATTCCTTCCCTGAAAATCAAGCCGATTAACCCTCCCTCGTAATTTGCTTACCGGAATATCGAACCGCCGTACCACTCTCTGTCGCGGGGGTACCTACTTTCCTTCTGCGAACCCATTTGAACAGGAGAAATATATGGGCTGGTTATCATCCTTAGGAAAAGTGGGATCAACTGTCGGAAAAGGGGCCGGCGGATCGGAAAAATCGGCGCATAAGCTTACTAAACTTCCTTCGCCGGTAAACACGACTTCGAAATCGGTGCCTCATTCACCTGCAGCCAAGCTCCCTCCCCCGAGGGATCCTCCCAAGCCGGATATAAAACTTCCCGAATCGCACAACACCCCTCCGGCATCGCACAACAACCCACCAATGCCGCACGACAACTTCCCAATGCCGGAGGCCAGACGTTCAAAGCTTGATACCGCGGCAACTTCAATTGGTGCAGTGACCAGTGGCCTTATGGGTGTGGAGCTGTTGAAGTCCATGATGCCCTCCGATTCGGCGGAATCTTCCGGGTCCGAAAATTCGACGGAACCGGCTACCGATACTCTGGCGGGGGGGGATATGGGCCCGACGGACTACGGCGATCAAACGGCTGACGGCACCCAAGGGGCTGCCGGTACCGAGGCGGGTTATGACACAGAAGCGCCCAACGGCACGGAGCCGTCCCTGTATGCCGATCAGACGGCCTACGGTACCCAGACCGCTCCCGCTGGTGATCAAGGCGCCTACGGCGTCCCGGAGGCCTCTGGCGATCAAGCGGCCTATGGCACCGAAGCGGCCTATAACGATCAAACGGCTCTCGGTCCCGATACGGCCTATGGCGAGCAGATGGCCGATGGCTACGTAACGTCCTATGGCGGCCAACCAAGCTATGGCAACCAGGCTTTATACGGGAACGAGGCCGTCTCCTACGGCGATCCGGCGTCCTACAACGATCCGGCTTCCTATGGCGATCAAGCGTCTTATGGCACCGAGGTGATCCTTGGAAATCAGATGACCTACGGTACCGAGGCTCTTTCCGGCCAGCAGATGACCGACAGCAATGTGTCGTCCCGCGGTGATCAAGCGTCCTCGGGAATCAATGCGGCCTATACCAACCTGGACGCATATGTAGAACATGCCGACAGCCCAGCTCCCGGGCAGTTCATAACCCCCGGGCATTATAACAGCCAGTTCGCATCCACCCATAAGATGGACGCCGATGGCCAATTCGCTACTCCCAGCCTGGGGATGCAATCCCTGAACGCGCAATCGGCCCCCCAGATGGCCTCGTCCCGGGTGGAAGCGGCAGTACCGCAACAGAATCCAATCCAAATTGCCGCAGATGCCCTTGCCAAAGCGCTTAGCCAGGTGACGGCGCTTTCTGAACAGACGTCCGGGATTGGTTAGGCGATTCAAGTCGAAGCGGCGGTGCTGAGCTGAAGGGCCCGCCGCTTGCCGATTTGATTTTTTGGGAGGCAGCTCGGTTTATTCGGCCTCGTGGAGCGCAAAACCCAAACAACCCGGCTTGCCCAAAAATAATTTGGACATTCATGTCCAAGAAATCCGCGGCTGCGGAAACTATTCGAGGATTTCCTACTCCATATTGAATAATAGGGTGGGGAATTATCCTGAATGAAACCGGTTTTCGAATATTTGGACTATAGGTCCTATCTAAAGGACTACTACGACGAGCGCAAATCCCGCCAGTCGTTTTTCTCGTACAAGTTGTTTGGAAACAAGGTGGGGCTTGACGGCAGTTATCTCGCCAAGGTGCTGATCGGGGTTCGCCATATCGCGGATGATTCCGTCAAGGCATGCATCGAGGCCTGCGAACTGAAGGGCAAGGAGGCGGAATATTTCGAAGTCCTGGTCCTGTTCGCCAAATCAAAAACGGAAAAGGAGGAGAAGGTCCATTTCGAGCGACTGCTCGCCCTGAAAAACGTAGGCGCGCAGGAGCTGTTGTCGAATCAATTCGAATACTACAAGACCTGGTACCATTCCGCCATCCGCTCCATCCTGGAGTATTTCGATTTCCGCGGGAACTATGCCGAACTGGCCGAAGGCCTCAGTCCTTCCATAACGGCCGAGGAGGCGGCAGAATCAATCACCTTGCTGACCTTGCTCGGGCTGATCAAGCCCGACGCCGAAGGACGCTACCACGCAACCAACGCCAACGTCACCACGGGATCGCAATGGCAATCCCTGGCCATCGAATCGTTCCAAGAGGAGACCCTACGGCTTTCGCGCGAATCCATCAAGAGACATCCCAAATACCAGCGCGACATCTCCACCGTCACCATGACCATCAATGCCATTGACTATGGCGAGGTCAGGTCCCGCATCAAGGAATTCCGCAGGACCATCATCAACTATGTTAATCGTTCTACTGGAGCGGATCGGACCTACCAATTGAACATCCAGCTATTCCCTTTGTCCCGAATCGGGGAAGCGGGAAAATGAAAAGCATCCGTCCCTCCCGGTTCGTCCGGTCAATGATTTTCCCGGTTTTCCTGGCCCTGCTCTTGGCGGATCTGCTATGCGGATGCATGAAGTCGGAGAAGGTCGCGGGAGGAACATCCGAAACCACCAATGGGCAATATTCCGCCCTTGTGACCAATTCCGATGGAACCCCGGCGGCCAATGCCCTCGTGCTCTTTATCGATGGAGAGGATTGGTACAGCAAGGCTGGGGAACACAGTTCCGTAATCCTGGACTCGGCACGGACCCGATCCGACGGAAGAGTCATGCTCAAGCGTCCCGGCATCCAACGGTGCAATTTGCAAATCGATCTGGAAACTGAAGCGCTGTTTGTTCCCGACTACATGCCGGCCTCCACCGACACCGGCATCCTTAAGCTGGTTACCACCCGCAAAGCAACCCTTTCAGGCCATATCAAGAGCGGGCTGAAGCAGCTTCGGGAAATGCGCCTGGCCGGAACCCAATATGAGATTCAGGCCGGCGCGGATAGCGCATTTTCGTTCGCGGGCACGGCACCCGGTCGCTTTACCCTTGTCGCGGTGGTATACCGGAACGGGAGCGTTACCGCCGAGTCCATCCAAACCGTCGATCTCAAGCTCGCCCATCCCATGGTAAACGTCGATGTTTACCTCGATACGACGGCCACCCCCGATACGACGAAAAAACCCGATACGACCCTGGTCAAGTCCAAGGACCAGGTATTAGTCAATGATTTCGAACAGCCCGACTGGAGCAAGACGCCGATAGGCTCCCTGGCTGGCGGCTCTTGGAATGCCACTCCAATCGGTGCGGCAACCATCCAAAGCAGCGCGAGTGCCGGCTTGGCCTATGCCGGGAAAAGCCTCTTTACCACAGTCACTTACAGCAGCGACCCCGGCTTGCAATCCGGCCAGGTCGGATTCACCCTGGCTAAGACCATTAACCTGACGAAAATGGACACCATCTCCACGTATGCGATGGGTAACGGCCAGGTTACGCTCGTCTTTCATTCCCGGTCGCTGGATTCCACCTCCGGCGGTCGGGCGCGCTTCGAGTACACCTTCAACCTCCCACCCGGCCCTTATGCCGAAGTGCTCATACCCGTGGATTCCCTCAAGTTCAACCCGAATTTGAGCCGACTGAAAGCGGTTGACTATCCATGGCCGACTGTGGCCAAAGACATCCTAAGCGTTCAGTTCGCTACGGTGCAGCCGACGGACACGTCGGAAACGATGCATACCTTCTGGCTCGACAACTTCATGTTCAGAGGGGTATCCCCCCAGGGCTTGATGGAGTAACGGATGAGCCGGGTTACCCCTCCGCAGGAGGAGACGCGGCCTCAGCCGGGCTTGTTGGCGCCGAGAGTAGCCGCGTAGTTGAGGCCCCCGAAAATTGCCGCAGTCGTTCCTGTCGCGGCGGCGACTCCACTCGTTATGACGCCGGCCTTCTGCCAGGCCAATTGCTGCCGTTGCAGGGCGATTTGATCTTGCTGGGTGTGGAACTGCCGATCCTGGACGTTGCGCCCTTCCTCGGCCATTCGGTGGCGATCCACTTCGTAGGGCCGGTCGCCGGTGGCATTCCCTTGCGCCAGCAAAGGCCTATCCTGCTCCGCCGAGGATTCGGTCGGCGTAGACCGATTCGGGCTGGCCGGCGGGAGTGCTCCCTCGGCGCTGGTCCTTCGGTCTCGCGAGTTACGTCCCAAGGGGAGCAGACTGCCGCCAAACCAGCCGGGTCGGTCGAGGTTGGAACTGATCGCGGGCAGGGGTAGTCCGCCTCCGGAAAGACGGGAAGATTCGGACGATGCGCGCAATGGCGGCAGACCTCCCTGGGATGGACCTATTCCAGGCGAATCGGGGAGAGGGTAAGTCCTGGGACTCCGTTTGGGGCGGATTGCGCCCATCTCATAAGAGTCCCCCTGAGAAGAGGTGCTTTGCCGACCAACGGGCGGGCCCGATGGGGTTGGCGGCTTCGAGTCCGTTCTTTCAGGGGATGGCGGGGTTCGCTGGGAATTCGTACGTTGAATGCCGCTCATAAAAAGACTCCCATGTCTGTATCCGGTTGTGCATGTTGGAGGGGCTGCAACCCCTTTCCGGACGAGATCTAAGTCAAGTTAGCCGCGCTCCTGAGGTTTCACCCGCACCGGTATTTCATTCATGTTACGTGGATTACGTTTGCGCGCCATTTGCGGAAATAAATAAATCTCTTCCGCTCAGGTTCGCATCCTGGGCATTGCAACGGATTACAAAACATAAAGATCCCCCGGGTTCACGCTACCTGAATCCGGGACAGCGTCTTTATGATGGTTTCCTTCGGCAGCTCCTGGAAGCTGAGGACGGGAAGGAACTCCAGTTCCGATTCCAGCAAGGTGCGCACGTATCGCCGGATGTCCATCGAAGTCACCAACACGGCGGGGGCG
>JAHFCH010000048.1 GCA_023249635.1 Fibrobacterota bacterium | reverse complement strand
TCCTACCCTTCAAAGGCAAAAGCTACCGCCTAAACCGGCCCAAGTAGCGTATATTTCACCACGCTGGGGTGGCCTATTTTGAAGTGCCCACACCTGGTCTATTTTCAACTGCCCGCTAACACTGGATCGGCCTGCCTAGGCCATCGCCATACGAAGATGAGATATTCTCGACAACGCCATTTGACTGATAAGTTGTTGTTGTGACGGAATTGGGTGAAGCTGTTGCGATTCGCACGCAACAAATTGACGATATCAGCCAGATCGAAAGCGCCTTTCTTAACTCGACCGCCCCGATCCAGATAGTTACGGCTCCGGTTTTATCAGATATTGGAAACGTTTCGATTTTTTGTTCGCTCATATTATGGCCCAAAGAAGTGGTAGTTCGCGCTTGAAATTGTTTCGAGTTTCTCATTCTTGATCGATATCAACCGGCCGAATCCATCGTAAGAGAAATTCTTGGCATGATTGTTTTCGTCGAGCGTGGTCAGCAGATCTTGCGTGACTGGGTCATAGAAATATGACTTGGCCAAAGCGTCTACAGGATGGAATCGAATATCCTGGATATAGGCTTCTCCGCCATCCGGGCACCCAACGAATCCCCGCAACCCGTACGTTTCATCCGGGGGAGTCCGCGTATAGGGCATCTCCGCTTTGATTAAGCGAAACCCACCACCGTCTGCCGTTACCGTCGTAACGGCGATGTTGGAAATCGGATTGCCGCTCCCATCCTTGAAAGTCACCCAATTTAAATCCCGGAAATCGTACGCCATTGTACACGTGCCAGATACCGGCATGATCCAAGCCGTCATGATATAGGGCCGCCGCCGGAACATATCGTATCTCACGTTCAGAGTGGGGCCAAAGGCGTTCTTGACGTGGATGGATTTCGATCCGAATACGTGGGGGCCGACTACCAGTTCTGAAACATGGTTCGGGTCCCCAATCCCCGCTCCCCTTTCCCAGCGGTTGAACTTATCGAAATAAGCTCCTTCGTTCAAATCATAATCGCCTGTGAAGATCCCGGCCTCCGCAAAAGTCGCATCATCGACGGTCCCCATCATCAGGTTTGTCCCATGACCGAAATAAGTGGCGGCGTAGGTCTTGCGGATCATATCGCGGCTTTCAACGGGCATTGAAAACCTGTTAAAGACCGTATGATCTGATGTGATCAGCCAGGGTTCCGACAAATCATCCCCGCGCCCGCCCCCAAAGGGCATAGACTGAGGATACGTGGAAGCGAGATACCCGCTTGAATTCAGCGGGGCGTTGTATTCAGCAGTGAATATTTTGTGCCATTTATGCGTGGGCGTAGAGGGATCGCTCCCATCCGGCCCTGTATAGAATCCGTTCCATTCGGAATATTGCGCCTTTACGACTTTACCGACATCGGTGGGATTGAAAGTGGATCCGGAGCTGTATCCATAAGTCCGGTGTTCACGGGTTTGGAGCATGGCATTGTCGGCTTCCATATCAGGATTAACCCAATACGCAGGCATAGAATAGTCTACCGTGAATCGCCCATCCGAATTTGTGTTTTGCACCGCCAGCACCTGCCCGGAATTGGCGTCGAAGGCGACATTTTTTGCCGTTTTGGAAACTCCGAATTGGATATTCGTCATTCCTGTTTGATAACTCGCTGGGGATATGAATTTGGTGATGCGAAGCGGTCCGGGAGTCGATGTGCCTACGTTCATCTGAGAAGAGTAGGTTTGTTTGACCCATCCCGCCGATACATTTGTCTTCGGAACCCCCTTCTCGTAAATGGTTGGAGAAGCTGAATATTGGGTGAGCGCTTGTGAGCTTGCCGTATGGTTTTTATCCCAGGTTATGATGGCGGCCAATTGACCCTTTTTGGATAGCACATCGGCGTTGATGGTTAGGTTGTTGCTTACATCGGTCGTGCTCCAGTCGGTATACTTCCGATTAATTATCGGTACACCGCCCGAGAATCCTCCCGTATGAAGGAAGTAGTAGGCTAGGCCATTAAATTGGTATTCAGTTGAGCCAATCGTATCCGAAACGGGAACCGTGGAAGGCATTTGCTTGGCATTTACTCTGCTATACATAACTCCCGGAGACGGATAATACGCACCACCAGGCTTGTCGCCGGAAAAGTAGGACGATTTAATGAAGTCGCCTACGGGATCGTATGCCGTAGGTCGGTTGATTGTAAACATCACGCCGGTATACATATCGGGATTGGATTCGAAACGCAGCCCAACGTCTAAATTTATTGCCCCGAATTGCGGAAAGAATTGGACTCGGGAGCTGTAGAAGGAAGGGAGCCCGTAGGTTCCACCGGAAGATATCTCCCTATCGAAGGCTTTCGCCGTAGCCGAACCCCTGACATCCTTAGCAATGTAGTCGTATAGGACCTTGTAATTCGCCCCCAATCCATCGGACATCTGTACCGACTTTACAGCGATATCGCCTCCGTAGAATACCCGTTTCTTGTTTCCGGGAAGAATCGGAAGGAGGTAATAGGAATAGGTGGTGGAAAAGGTCGAGTAGTTGAAATTCTTCCAAAGAAAGAAACCGTTAGCGCTCGTCTTTTGAATAACGGGCTCAAGCGAAATCGTATTCCCGGAAACAGAAGTTACTATACCCATGTTCAGGATTCCGTTATGCTGGCGCAGGAACGTACTCCCCGGGCTGTTATCTATCATTTTCAAAACCTGGACTACGAACACGTAATCGCCGACGAGTACGCCGGGGCTTTTATCGAGGCTAAGGGTCGGAGTAGAGAGCTTCGCTTCCTCGGACGAAATGTTATACGTAGCCTTTCCAGGTTGTGGTTTTAGGAAATCGGTTCCGTTACCATAAGAAATCGGATTGTGCGCGGGGACGCTTATCTTCGGAAGGGAGGAGAAATCCGGTTTCCCGGACGCATCAGTAGGAACTTTAACTAGAGAAAAATCGGGTAGCACGGTTTCCTGGTTGTCGACAATATGAGAACCAGTACCGGCGAAGTAATAACTGTCACGCTCATACTCGACATCCATCGCACCTCCCAAAGGCGCTTGAATATGGGTGAGGTTCCATGCAACGCCTTCCGTAGGATTACCTTGGTTCGTAAGATGCTGATTAACAGCCCCATCCCCCTTATACATTCCCCAAATGTCGTACTGCTCCTTGTTTCCGTATTGTGGGTTTCCAGAATCTTTTTGATACGTGAATAAGTAAGGGGGCATAAATATTCCACGTCCATATGTTTGCACTTCCTTCAAAGTGAGTTTGCCTTTATCCGCGCTGCCTCCGACATAATAGGGTGCAAGGCTACTGCCAACCGATGTCGTGGCAAAGGAATTGGGTGTACCAGGGCAGAGCTCATAATTGTACCGGAACTGGATGGTCTTTAGCGGCGTCGAAAGAGCCTTTTTATTGTATAAAGTCACGGTAGAAAGCAGCTTAGGAGGAGCGAAAGCCTTATCATGCGGGAGCTTATCGAGAAGGGCTTCGATCATGTTTACGTCGATGAACGCATAAGCCTTGATAGAGACCCTGAATGGATAGCCTGCCGGTATTCTCCGCGGTTGCTCGGCCGAGTTATAGTACCAGACCATGTTGAAATGGGTATTCCCGCCAATTGGATCAAAGCTCATGTTCGCGATATAGCTTCCACCCATGGCGGCGGGATTGTTGTTGACTGTTGGGTTTACCGTACCCTCGAACATATCAGTTAGGGTGAACATCTCACCTTTGCCCGTATACCCTCCTGCGACCATCCAATCCTCCCCGATATGCATCACTGTGCTATTGAGATCGGATTGGCTCAACAAAGCGCGATTCTGGTAAAGCCTCAGGAGCATTTCGTAGAAATTCCCTGGAAAATCAAGGGAATAGGGTATATTCGGAACGCTAACCGGAAATGATGGCCAATACCCAATTGAACCAGGGTACCCGAGAGGTTGCCATTTTTCCAAAGCTCCCGGAGAATTTTGCACAGAGGCGCCGTCAAGGCGATCCTGGATATCGAATACCGCTTTATGGGTCTCCGTTTCGATATTGCTGAGGTAAATCAATTCCTTGAATCCTGTCGATCTCTCATAGATCTGAGTGGTACCGGATTCATTCCCCTTTGGGCTGCCGACATTGCCCGCAATCGGTGCGGTCCATGCCGCTTGATTCGGCGAGGTATAATTGAATTTCACCCAATATCCGAAATCACCCGCATCAGGTATCCCATCCGTATGCCCGATTGCTACGTAGTCGGCTCCCTTTATTGAGGTCAACAGCCAGCTCACGGCATAAGGATCATACATGATCCGTTCCGAACGTGTTGCCGAAATGGTCGAGTAGTTGTCCGACGTAACTTCAGTCGTCAAGGAATTCTTCAACGGTTGCAGGTATTCATAAGTTTTCCCTTCCGCGTCCTTGATCTTGAAACCCTGCAGACTTCCTCGCGTTACGACCGTTCCAAGGTTTTCTTTTTCGAAAACGGGTTCGATTCGATAGCTTCCATATTGCTTCTGTTGGGCTCCGCTTGCCGAGTAGGGGGTAACTTGATCGGATGATCCCGTGGGTACATGCAATAGGTTTCTGCCCGGATCCCCGTCCATCCTAAATGTGATATCACCCAGCGAAGCCGGATTCGTCGGTATCATACCCTCCTTGTTCTGCGCGAGGTCGCCATCGCGTAGAGTCGGGAAAACTCCGTTGTACCCGGAGTAAGGGGCGGCGAAATAGGGTTCGAAGGTGCCAGATATCCCATCACCGGATACGGTATACAGATCGGGGGAAACCTGGAGTTCCTTTTTCAGGCGCAATCTCTCGTACTTTTGCACGCCCGGAACTACAGTATAATTGCCGTTGGGATCCACAGTTCCATAAGCGCCGGGTTTCCGCCTCGCGATAACACCGGAGTTCTCTCCGGCTTGCCATAAAAACCCATTCATCAGATCCCAATAGGTTTCATCGAGGGACCAGGAGTAATTCATGAATGCGACGCCAATATGGTATCCGTAAATACTGACGCTAATCCCTGATGGATCATCGTGTTGAAAATTGCCCGAGCCGACCGAATTTGACCCAATTGATCCGCCGACTCCGAATCCATGTAAACCCACTCCGGGAGAGAATGAAACATTGGTCGTGGGGCCGATTTTTTTCCAATCGTTGTAAACGCTAATCGTGGCCAAACTGATTCCGACGCCCGCGGCGGGCCCCGTACCTTGGGCACTCAGGGCATAAGATGCGTTTATACCGTTTTGCGATACGGTAATATCGAGATTCTGCGCGTAGCCCATTACATCCGTAAATGTTTGGGCTCCCGCAGCATCAACGCAAGCGGTACCCTGTGCAATCGAGGCGAGTAAACCGGTAATGCTGAAATAGGGATTCGCACCGAGATTACTTCCCGTGCGCGTGTCCCATGAGGTACTCAATCCGACTGGTCCGTACCCAAGGCTAACAGTCAAAACCATACCTTCCACGCCTGGGTTGATATTGTGCGTGGTCACGATGGAATTGAGGTAATCGTCCGGTACGCCGCGGACCAAACGGTTGATGGCACCGGCGTTAAGGGACCAGCCTAAGCCAACCCATGTCGCTTCTTGTTCATGGGTGATGCCCGCATGGTAACTCAAAGCGAGAGGGTAAGCGCCTCCCGGGCCCGGAACGTCCAGCAAAGGAATGGTGTACGTGAAATTCCCGGTTCCCGGGTCGACCGTATTGTTTCCAGTGACCTCTTCAAATTGGGCATACTCCGGCATGGTCGGTCCCGATGTAAGCGCAAGAGCCGGTTGAATGGACCAAAGCAGCAATGCGATAGATGTTAAAAACCTCTTATTCATCTCAACCTTCTTTTCCGAAAGCGAATCGGATTGTTGGGCGCAGTCGAGTCAAATCGAAATCGACCCTTTCGCTATGGACACCCAGGTCCCTTAGGACGATTTGCTGGTAACCATTAAGCCTATCCGGGTGATTCGAGGGAAATCCGATCAGGAGATCGTATCCAAGGTGATTCATGCCATCGGGAATCAACAAGACGTTAGAGCATGGGATCGTATCCGCGGACACATCCACTAAGAATACGCGGTCCATGATTCCCGACTGGGATTTCTCCATAGTGCGCAGACCGCCCTCCATCTCCTTCAATATCTGGAAATCAGTAGCCAAACCTTTCGCGGGCCTTACCGAGTATATGAAATACAGCGCGTTTCCCATCGATTCGTGGAGGACGCGTTTGATGGAATCGGGATTCGAATTCGGGTCACGGAGGAGGGCTTTGGCCAAGTAATAATCAAGCGGGCGATACCGCAGTGAGTAATTGATTTGATCCTTCGTCTTGGAAATTGAAAAACCATTCTCTTCCGATTCGCATGCCTTTATATAATCGCTTGAGCCATGAACCTCGCGATTGCATGCAGCAAAAATCGCCAGTGAGAGCATGACTATTGCGCTTGCCTTGACAATTGTCATGGGTACTTTTGGTTGAGCTCCCGCACAACCTGAAGCGTCAAATCCAAGCGAATACCGCCGGCCATGATACTTCCGTTATTGGTGGACCCGAAAATGAGATCGAATTTCTCGCGCTTCGACAGCTCCTGCATACAATCGTTGATTTTTTTCAAAGTCGGCTCCAGCAACGCCCGCTCCCGATCAAGAACCTTTGCTTGGCTGGCCTTGACAAACTGGGCGAGCTCCTGGTTTTTCCTTTCAATCTCAGCGCGCATTTCAAGCTGGGACTGCTTGTCGACGGAATTGAATTTAGTTCCCATAGTTACGGCATAGGCATCAAGACTGTCTCTCAAAGTTTTCGCCTTGGATTGCCAATCCTTGTTTAGGCTGTCAATCGTCGATTTGTTCCGCTTTGCTTCAGTGAATTCAGACAAGAGACGAGATGTGTCCACATATCCGATTTTAGGGGCATTCGCATGGAATTTCAACGCCCACCAGATTCCGGCGAAGGTGGCCAGCGCGAAAACAATTTGTATTAGCAAAAACTTTACCCAAGGGAAATCGTTCGTCTTCATTTGATCCCACCAAAATTTCCGTGACCAGACGACCTGGAAAGGATATCGAATTTCGACTTTAACTCCTCGATTTCCATTCTAAGTACCCGATCGGTCTTCTCCTGTTTAATCGAATACAGAGTCAACTCTTCTACCTTCTTCAGCAGTTTCAAATTCATCTCTGCCAAATCCAGTCCCTTCTCCTTGATTTCCTTCGCACTCGGGATTTCCGGGAGATGCTTGTTCTGGTTGATGTACCGCTCGACATGGTCCAGCGAATTGAGCTTATAGTCCTTCTCGAAGACATAATCGGGCGCGATTGTCCAGCTTGCGACCCGGATGGCCCCGGAAATCTTCACGTCCCCGCTAACATCCAATTTCGCTCCAGGAGTGGTAGTACCGATTCCGACAGAGCCGTCAGCTTGATTGATGGTCAGGTAATTCTTGTTTGCCCCAGTCTCGTAAATCGTGAAATTCCTATTGTTGCCCGAGGCTCCAATCGCAGTACCAAGCCTCCACGTGTCCGATGATGTATACGACTGTAATTGGATTTGATCAGTCGGAGAATTAACTGTTAGCCGACCCGCAAAATTCGCTCCACCGCCTACATCCAGCATGGCGGTCGGTATGAGTTTTCCAATTCCGACGAATCCACTGCTTTGGAGAATATTCAGCACGTTTCCACGATCGGTATCCCAGAGAGTGAAATTGCGATTTCCCGCACCCGCACTTCCGATACCGGTTCCCATCCGCCAAGATTTCCCCGAATTATCGTTAAATATCTGGATTTGGTCTGATGGCGTAGACACGGTCAAACGGCCATCTGCGCTGATGCCACCGCCCACATCAAGCATCGATCCGGGAACCAATTTTCCGATTCCGACATAACCATTATTCTGAAGAATGTTGATTACGTTTCCGCGATCAGAGTCCCAAATCGTAAAGTTTCTATTTACGCCAGCAGATCCAATCCCCGTACCAAGGCGCCAGGTTTTCCCGGTCGCATCAGACTGTAACTGTAAATGATCTGAGGCTGTGTTGACGATAATTCTCCCGGCAAACTGACCTATTCCATTGACATCGAGTTTATAACTCGGTAGTACGTTCCCGATTCCCACATTTCCATTGGCCAAGATTGTCATGCGGACGTTATCGGATGTGGAAAGATTCACGGTGTGCGCCGTTCGTGTTCCGATAAAGACGTGCTCCCCCGAACTTCCCAAAACGAGGCGCGGAAACAGATTGTTTCCAACCGCGACATCCTGATATTGGTAATTGGTGTAAGCACGGTTTAGAAAGGATTCGATCGAGGAGGAATTCGATTTAAAATATTGGATGGTTTGCAAATAGCCGGTCGAGACCGGGGGTGAAAAGGTTGCTTTATCCCCATAGTATGACTGCCCGAGGACCTTGAAACCGTTCGTGAATCCGCTGACATCGGTAGCGTCGCCCTGATTGATTACTAGCTCGCCCACGTTCAAGCGACCGAGGGAATTTCCGGTGGTGGAATTCCACACCCCCATGAATCCAGGCGCGTAGAGGCGATTCCCCTGGACCCGCAGCCAGGCATTCCCACCCCCCACGTCGAGCCGATATGTCGGATTCACCTCTCCGATGCCAACTTGGGTCGTCGCAGCCGTCGATATCTTACCGGTGGTACCTGTGGTCCAATTATCCGCAAATGCATTTCCCGAAAAGAGGACGATGCAGATATGCAATGGCCCGATTGCACGACCCAAGATTTTCAAAGTCATTTGTTCTCCTGTTTCTCAGATCTTTGAAGGCGCTCAGCCAATTGGTTGATGCGCTTTTCTTGAGCGATGGTGCGTTTTTCCTGGCGGATGGAGTAGAGGGTAAGCTCTTCCACCTTCTTTAACAGCTTCAGATTCATCTCCGCCAAATCCATCCCCTTCTCCTTGATTTCCTTCGCGCTCGGGATTTCCGGGAGATGCTTGTTCTCGTTCACGTACTTTTCTACATGCTCCAGCGAATTGAGTTTGTATTCCTTTTCGAACACGTAGTCCGGCGCAATAGACCAGACATGGGTACTCACCGAAGCGACCTTGAGCGTGCCGTTGATGTTCGCGTCCCCGTTTACGTCCAGGAGATAACCGGGCGATGAAGTCCCGATTCCCACGTTGCCGTTGGCCGCGACCCGCATCCTTTGTTTGCCGCCCGCCGCGAAACTGAGAGTCCTTGAGCCGGTTCCATCCTGCGTACCCATGGAGATATCTTCTTGGCCAGGCGCGCCCCCGTACCCGAAAAGCCAGGTTGCCGAATTTCCGCGTATGGCAGCTTCAGGCGCCGCAGCGGTCGAAGTCATGTACATTTCCGTCACCGCAGCCGAGTTCAAATGGAGCGTTCCGGAAGGGGTGGTGGTACCAATTCCCACGAAGCCGTTGGCCGCGACCCGCATTCTTCGTTTGCCGCCCGCCGCGAAACTGAGAGTCCTTGAGCCGGTTCCGTCCTGCGTACCCATGGAGATATCTTCTTGGCCGGGCGCGCCCCCGTACCCGAAAAGCCAGGTTGTCGAGTTTCCGCGTATTGCAGCTTCAGGCGCCGCAGCGGTCGAAGTCATGTAGAGTTCCGTCACCGCAGCCGAGTTCAAATGGAGCGTTCCGGAAGGGCTGGTTGTGCCGATACCGACATTGCCTGAAGCCGTATTCAGAACCATTCTATCGGTCCACGCTCCGGTGTTGTTTCGCGTGGCGAAGCGCAAGGAGGTGGCGCTGTTGCCATCATCGTTTCCGTAAATAAGGGATCCATATCCGTTCGTGGAAGTGGAATGGATGAATTCCACTGATTTCTGATCGCTGCCGAGAACGAGTCCCGTGCTTTGTACTCCAGTAGCCGCGGTAGAACCAATCGTCAACTTTCCTTTTGGGCTCGTAGAACCGATTCCTACATTTCCGGTCGAAGTGCTCAGGAAAAACCTATCGGTCCAGGTATTGACATTGTTACGGGTCGCGATGCGAAAGGAAGTTGTGCTGCTTCCGTCATCCTTACCGTAAAGCTTCGATCCGTATCCGCTCGTGGACGTAGAATGGATGAACTCGATGTCGTTTTGGTCGCTTCCGAGGGTGATGCCTTTTGTCTCTACCGCAGTCGCCGCGACATTACCTAGGGTAAGCATTCCTTTGGTCGTGATCGTACCAATCCCGACCTTAGTGGCCGTAGCGCCGGTGGTCGTTTGATCGGGACTGGCGGTGTAAACCCAATTCGCGCAGAACGGAGACACGTGGGCGAGAAGCAGGATCGAAGCGACTTTGAAAATTTTGTTGTTCACTATATCGTCCTGGGCGTTACTCGGTTAGGAGGCTTTTAACTCTGACGGTTTTCGGTTTCCTGCCTCACCGATTCACGACTGTGTGACCGGCGGCGAATTCGGATTTGGTATCCACCGAGGCGGAAAACTCCAAGGCCTTCTGTGCCGAACCGGCAATGTCCAGCCCATCGGGGTCTACTACGTTCGAGGATAACGGGTAATCGGAAAAGCTGGTAAATAGATAACACCAGATTGGGCATGCACCAAGGCAATTTAACCCTCAAATATATTGTGACCAGCACCATTTTGAGTGGTGCCGACTACCACCTTCAGAAATATCCGTTACACGTAATATTTCTTGAACTATGGGTAATCCCTTATGATTATTAGCCTTAGTCCACCCTACTTCATCGCCCTACCCAATCCAGTCGTAAAAATTCCCGTCACTCAGTGTGGATCACCAATGACCCAATAATCCTATTTGATGATTAAAATAATTCATGGAAACTAAAAGAAACCATGGCCAGGGACATCCCCCGTCCCCGCTCCCCCGCTATCCTTACCTCACCAACCCAAGGGAGGCCCCATGCAAGGCACATTGCAATCCTGGAAAGTCGTCCGCGTCATCGATACCGTTTTGCTCGTCGATGGCGACCCCGCTACCCGTCACGCCATGAAATTCATCCTGGAGCTCAACGGCTATCGTGTGGTCGAAGCCATCCACGGCATCGAAGCCATGCAACTGCTGTGCGAATGGGGCGGCGACATTCAGCTTGCGCTCTGCGCGCCGGAGTTGCCGGACATGACCGGCGGGGAGTGGATGGGCCGGATGCGCTTCCTGGGACCGGAAGTACCCGCGCTACTGCTTACGGAAAAGGATTGCGTGGAGGTGGCCGATATGGAGATGTCACCCTGGTACGGAGGCATGCCCGCGAAGCCGCCGGCGCCGACGCGCCTGCTGGCCAAGATCCGCAATGCCATGGACGAGCATTTCTTCGAGCGGTGCGCGCGGGCGACCGCGGCCTAGGGAAGGATCAGGGCTGTTGGGGACTCGGGTTCGAGGCCTCTTGGCCCCAGAGATCGCGCTCCCCTTGGAGGGACGTAATCGCTTCGGCCAGGATTTTCTCGAGGACGTCGAGGGCTTCGCCGATATGATCCTTCAGGCCGATGCTGGCCATTTCCTCGAGCCTCTCCGCGGTTTCCTGGACCTTGGCGGCCCCCAGGTTCGCGGAGCTGGCTTTGAGGGAATGGGCAATGAGATGAATGGCCTTTAGGTCGCCTGTCTCCAGGCTCTTGCGGGTGGATTGGATGCGCTTGGGCGCCTGCGCGACGAAGTTGTCGATCATGCGCAGCAGGAAATCCTTGCCGCCGATATTGTAGAGGTTGACCAGAGCGGTCTTGTCGATGGTCTTCACCGACTTCATACAGGACCTTTCCGGATCCAACGGCCCGCGGGTGATCACGCGGACGATCCGGTACCATTCTAGCATATCGGAATTCCGGGATCATCCGGGCGCAGGGTATTCCACGCACAATATGTACTTTTTGGCCCATGCGCGCTTCCCGGGCGTCCCGGACGCCATTAATGGCCTCCCTACGACGCGCCTTTCGGCATTCCGCTTTGCCAGGTCCACTCGGAGACCACGACCCCGTAGGCCAATTCTCCGCGGGCCGGACACCCCTGGGCCCTACCAGCCCGCAATTCCCGGGTTCCCTATCCCGCCGTGATTTCGTAAAAGGGGCCCTGACCCTGGGGGCCGCCTCCCTGCTTACCGGCTGTAAATTGGGCAAATCCAGCGCGGGCCCCAGCATCGCCATCGTGGGCGCCGGCATTGCCGGGCTGCAAGCTGCCCATGTCCTGGCCAAGGCCGGGTTGGGCTGCGAGCTGTATGAGGCCGGGGCCCGGTCCGGCGGCAGGATTCTGACCCTGCAAAACCTGGTCGCGCCGGGCCTATATACCGAGGCCGGGGGCGAATTCCTGGATAGTTCCCACCAGGACATGATGGATCTGGCGCGGGAATTCGGATTGGCCATCACCGATGCCCAGGGCGGGGATGCGGCCGGGTTGATCGAGAATGCCTGGTACTTCGGCGGCAGGGCCCGGTCCGAGGCGGAAGTGGCCGCGGCGGTGCGGGATATCTCCGGCGCCCTGGGGGTGGACCTGGGCGCGATGCCCGAGGACATCCGCGCGGGAGCGGGCGGCAAGGCGGAGCAATTGGATCAGCACTCCCTGGAGGCTTACCTGGACCACCGGGGGGTAACAGGCTGGTTACGTGACCTCTTGATCACCGCGTACGTCAGCGAATTCGGGTTGGACGCGGGAGAGCAATCCTGCCTTAACCTTTTGACTTTGGTTTCCTTGGACATTTCCGGCGGGCGGTTCGAGGTGTTCGGCGACAGCGATGAGCGGTTCCGTATCCAGGGGGGCAATCAGGCCTTGACCGATGCCATGGCGGCGAAGTACGCGGACCGGACGCGGCTGGGGCATCGACTGGAGGCGGTTTCCGAAGACGGTGAAGGCTACAAGCTCGCCTTCCAAACCGAAGCGGGCCCGGTGGAGAAGAAGTTCGATGCCGTGATCCTGGCGCTTCCCTTTACGCTGCTGCGTTCCGTCGACATCCGCGTGGATCTGCCGGCCCCGAAGCGGAAAGCCATCGCGGAATTAGGCTACGGAACCAACTCCAAGCTGTTCATGGGCTTTTCCTCTCGTCCTTGGCGCAAAGCCGGCTTTGCCGGTACCTTTTTCGCAGACAATTCCCTCCAAAGCGGTTGGGATCATACGCGGGTACAGCCGGGGCCTGCGGGCGGCATCACGATATTCCAGGGCGGCAAAGCGGGGCTTGCATTGGGGAGCGCAGGTCCGAGCGTGCAAGCGCCGGGAATAGCGGATGCCTTGGAACAGGTTTTCCCGGGAAGCCGTGCCGCCCGCAACGGCACCGTAGGCGCATTCGCCTGGCCTACTTATCCATGGTCCCTGGGCAGCTACGCCTGTTATAAGGTGGGGCAATGGACTTCCCTCGCGGGAGAAGAAGCCAAGCCGGTAGGCAATCTGTTCTTCGCCGGCGAACATTGCAGCGTGGATTACCAAGGCTACATGAACGGCGGGGCAGTCACGGGAAGGGAAGCCGCGCAGGCCATCCTGGCGAAATGGCGGCCTGGCGGCAAGACCTGATTCCGGTTTCGACTTTCTTCTCCCGGCACCCCCAAAAAAACGGATAAACCGGGTCAAATCCGGGTAAGAGCGAACTTCCATTTAAGATATGTTGCAGGAAACACGCGCGCTACCGCCCCCACAGCCCCGTAACTACAGGGCCTGCAGGGCGGGTGGCATCGCGCCTGGGAGGTTTCGTATAATAATCAGGCCCGGAAGGCAAAGGTTTTCCGCGCCCCGAAAAATGCTTTCCGCACTAACCCGCATCACTGCAATGGCCCTCATGTTGGCCGCCATCTCCAGGGCTGCGTCGATTCCCGATGTAGGCGGAAATTTCACTTTGGCGGATCAGAGTGAAGCCGCTCTCAAGCACAGCGCCGATTCCCTGCGGACCCTGGGTTTCCGTCCGCTTTCACTGGATGCCGGCGGATCCGCGACGCACCCGCGCTTCGCCACGGTTTGGTCCCGCGCATCCGGCCCGGCATGGGGGTTCATCGCTCCCTCGCCCGCACCTGCTTTCCGGGATTCCCTCGCGGCCTGGTCGCGCAAAGGCTACCGGCCCTCCGCCCTTGCGGAACTGGAAGATGCCGACGGCGCGTCCCGCTTCGCGGCCTTGCTGCTCAAAGATGGAAAACGCACGCGCGCCTTGCTGGACGCCGATGCCGCGGGCTTCCAGGGCGCTTGCGATTCGGCGCGCGAAGCGGGCGCCAAATGCGATTGGATCGAAGCCTATGGCGACGCTTCTCAGCCGCGCCTGGCGGCCTTGTTCTCGGCCGACTCGGCGGGCACGCCTTGGAATTACAGCCTGGGGGACGATGCGAAGAGCCTGCGCCTGAAGCTGGATATTTTCGCGCGGGTGTGGGTACGCCCCGCGCATATCGCGCCTTTGCCGGACGGACGCTTTGCGACGGTGTGGGAAGAAAACTCGGCGGGCCGTTGGGCCTTCCATCCGGACCTCGGCGCCCCCGGGAGTGCCGACGCTCCGGGTCCAGCGGCGGCCGGGATGGGAATCATCACTGTGCGGATCGCTCCCGGGAGCGGAACCGCTTCGGGATTGTTCAGCGAACACGCAGCCCCCCTGCCTCGCGCCTTTACCGTCACGGGCCCGGAAGCGCAAGGGATGGAAGCCTTCGACGCCTACATGCGCGAGCTGATGGTGAACCGCCACGTGCGCGCCGGAGCCCTGGCCATCGCGCGGGACGGGCACCTGGCTTTCGCGCACGGGTATACCTGGGGCGAGCCCGGCTACCCCATCACCCAACCCAACAGCCTGTTCCGCTCGGCCAGTTGCAGCAAGCCGCTGACCAGCATCCTCGTGCATCGCTTGATGTGCGAAGGCGGACGCGAGGAGGCGCCTTCCTTGCAGGAGAAAATCCTTTCGCTGCTGCATCCGGGCCGCGAGGCTTCCGACGCGCGCTTCAGCGACATCACCGTGGATCAACTGCTCACGCATTCGGCCGGATGGGCCCGTTCCCGGGCGCATCCCGATCCCGTCTTCAATGATTATCCCCCGGGGTCGGATATCCGGAAGCGACTGCCCGCTTCGCGGGGCGGCTTCCTCTCCTATATGCTGGGGGAACCGCTGCAATTCGCTCCCGGCAGCCGCAGCGTGTACGACAACTTCGGGTATTTCCTGTTGGGGCGCCTCATCGAAAGCCTGCCGATGGGCATCGGCAAGAGCTATCAGACCGTGGCCGGGGATTTTTTGTTCAAGCCCCTGGGCCTGTCACGACCGCGCTTCGGCGGCAGCCGCTTCGAAGAACGCGCCCAAGGCGAAGTGCTGTACCATACCGCTGTCCCTTACCTGCAGGCCAATCCCACGCCGGGCGGAATGCCCTGGGTGCCGGGCGCATACGGCGATTTCGATATCGACAACATGGACGCCGCCGGGGCCTGGCTGCTGTCCGCGCCCGATTACGCCAAAGTGCTGGCGGCCTTCGATCTCGGCAACGGCAATCCCATCCTGGATGCCAAAGGCACCGCGACCATGTGGGGCCCGGCGGGATTCGGCGAGGCCCTGCGCGGCTGGTTCGCTCTCAAGGTGCCGGGCGCCAAAGGGGATACGGCCGTAGCCAAATGGCATAATGGGCTTTTCCCGGGATCCTCGACGCTGGTTTTCTATCACCCGGAAAAGTGGTCGTTCGTGTTGTTCCTCGATCGTGATCTGACTCCGCAACCGGACGGACCCCATGAGGGCCGCGATCTGGCCCGCCTCGTACGCGGCGTGTGCCAATGGCCCGGGACCGATCTGTTCCCCGCCATGGGTATCCCCGTCTTCCCCGTCCCTTCCATCGGCCCTGCGGACGACGGTGTCGAACCTTCCGCGGTTTCCGATATCCGCTCCGCCGCGGCGGATCTCCCCGCACCCACTGCCGCGCCCCGCGTCATCGCCAAATAGCCCGACCGGAAACCGGTTAAAGGGAAACCGGTTAAAGCATACCCGGCATATCGAATGGCCCGTTCGTGGATGTAACCTGCGGGTTACACTCTTATTACGCTGGGGATTCTTAGGGGACGGGTTCCGCGGGGATGCGGCGCGGCGGCACCCGGATTATAGCACCTGGAGAAAGGCCCAAACACCGGTAAAATCGCGGTAAGGGCTATGCGCCAAAGCTATGAAAGACCCCTAAAAGCAGCGTCCGGGAACAATCTCCTGAAGTCCGAAACCTTCCGCCCCATTGAATAGGGTGTCGGATCCTGCGACAATAAGTTTGTGCTGAACAACACCCGGAAAGCAGGAAAACTCACCATGAAGGGCAAGATCGCCTCCCTCGGTTATTACCTGTTAGCCATTAGCTTCGCCTTCAGCCTTTGCGCCTGCTCCTCCACCCGTGCCGGGGGAAGCCGGGACATGGCCCTCATCCGCGCCGCGGAAAAGGGCCAGACCCAGGAAGTCTATCGCCTCATCGAGGCCGGGGCGGACGTCAACGCCCGGGACCCGGAAGGCTGGACCCCCTACCTGGCCGCCTCCTCCATGGGCCATCTCGAAGCCATGCGCGTCCTGCGGGCCTTCGGCGCCCGTACCGAAGCCATCGTGGAAGAGGAAAACGTCGCCCATCGCTCCCTTACCAACTAGCCGTCCACTACCCTTCACCCGTTCCTTGACCTAGTTTGTTAGAGGCTCCCTTCCGGGAGCCTCTTTCTTTTGCTTCTCCTTTGCTTGGAAGGCCGGTACATCGCATGGAATTCAAGGACTACTACAAAAGCCTGGGATTGGAAAAGGGCGCCGACGCCGACGCCGTGAAAAAGGCCTTCCGCAAGCTGGCCGGCAAATACCATCCGGACAAGAATCCCGGCAATAAGGCCGCAGAAGAGAAATTCAAGCAAATCAACGAGGCCAACGAAGTCCTCTCCGATCCGGACAAGCGGCGGCGCTATGACCAACTGGGGTCCAACTGGAACGATCCGGGTATGGCGGGCGGAGGCGCCGGCGGGGGCCGGCGGCGTTCCCGGAATTTCAGCGAAGAAGAGATGAGCGGCATGTTCGGCGGCGGTTCCGGAGGCTTCTCGGATTTCTTCGAAACCTTTTTCGGCAGATCAGGCATGGGCGGAGGCGAAGCTCCCGGCGCGGGTCGGCAGGGCGGGGCCTGGGGACCACAGGGGCGTCCCGGCAACGATTACCAGGCCGACGTGGAAATCAGCCTGGAAGAAGCGTATTCGGGAGCCAAGAAGATTTTCGAGATCAACGGGAAGAAATTGAAATTGGCCTTCAAACCGGGCATTTCCGATGGTAAGGTGATCCGCTTGGAAGGCAAGGGCGGCACCGGATCCCAGGGCGCCCCGGACGGAGATCTCCACCTGCGCATCCATGTTGCGCCCCATCCCCTATTCGAAAGGCGCGGGGATGATCTGCACTTGACCCTCGATCTCGAGGCCCAGGACGCGGTGGCGGGAAAGGTCGAAGAACTGCGTAACCTGGGCGGTAACGTCAAGCTCCGCATCCCGCCGGAAACCGACAACGGCAAGGTGTTCCGGCTCAAGGGGCAGGGGATGCCCGTCTACGGCGGCGAAGGACACGGTGACCTGTACGTTACGGTACGCCTGCGCCTACCGAAGAACATGAAGCCGGGGGAAGCGGAGTTCCTGCGCAAGATGTCGGAAAACCGCCGTAAGTAGACGGTTTTCCCCTCACGGCTTGCGGCTCCCGGATTCCCTCTTATCCTCCGGGGCCGCTTTGACCCCGCAGCGTAACCCCGCTTTGGGAGCCTGGATACGGGCCGAAACGTAGCTTTGCCGCTATTCTATGTTCATGCTCTCATCCTTACGCAGCACGCGGGAATGCCGCTTAGCGGGCTTGGCCCTCGCATTCTGCGCTGCTTGTTTGTGCGCGTGCATGGAAGCTGCCGCTCCCGTGAAACCCACACCGGAAACCGGAGCTATCCTCGCCGATACCGCGCGCACAGTAGGCACTGCCATCTCCACCGCGGAAATCCGCGTACTCAGCCAGGAGGTAGCGGGCAAGTTACCTGATGCGATGCTCGGTCTGGCGGCCCTCGAGGATGCGCCGTCCCATGGCGGAACGCTTACCTTCCAATCGATGGGCGCGCCTGGCTGGTATCCCAGCCGCCGCGATCCCACCGCGGGCATTTGCGATGCATACAAGTCCGGGCAATGTTGCATGGCCAAGCATAACGTCGCCGACGCGGGCATTTCGCCCTGGGACGAGGAGTTGATCCTCACTTTGCGCGGCCCCATGCTCATCAAGCAATTCGCCGCCTACCAGCCCAAGACCGCCGACGCGGCAATCTGGGATCGGGTCTCGTACTGGGAAGGCGGGACGGCCCCCACGGCCCAGGGTATCGGCTTCCAGGGGGATGCGGCCCCGGGCGGGATCTTCGCGGGATCGATCGGGAACAAATGCCTGGTCGACGTTTCCACCGATCGCAAATTCGCCTGCGGTCCCGGTAGCGTGCCCTATTGCCCGGAGAATTCGCCCTCGCACCTCTATGGCTGGGAAGGCTCCAAGCTGATCCTGATGCAGGCCGCCATGCCCCACTTCGGCGATGCTTCGCTGGCCGGCGTGAAACATTGCTCCGAGGACAAGAACGACAATTGGTTCGATGCGCCCTGGGTCGGGTTGAGCCATGGGGAGTTGATCCGCGAGGGGAAGTTCGGCGGTTGCAATTGCTACGCGAAGGACCCGGCCCATTGGGAGCTGGCCGACGGTTGCGGGCAGTTCAACGTGTTCGAAACCGTGAACGACAACAACGCCTACCGCAATCTCGATTTGTTCAGCACCAATTTCTTCGGGTATCAGGGCTACGTGGGCGAAGGCCCCTGCGGCACGGCCTGCGACAATTCCCGGGCCCTGGCGGCGGCGGATTTGATCGACAAGTCGGATAGCAAGGAAGCGTCACCGGCCCTCGCGTCGCCGAAGAAGGGTCCGGGAGCGGCCTTCCGCCGTCCCGCCAAAGGCTATCGCTGGTTCCTGATCCTGATGGATGCCAAGACCCGCACGGTGCAATTGGGCTTGGTCCATCCGGCCAATCTGCCCGCGGCGATGGCGAGCTTGGCGGCGGTGCCCCCCTCCCAGGTAGGTCGCGCCGCCATCGATGCTTTGGTGGGGTTGCGGTTGCCCGCGCCCCCCACGACGTCCATCTACCGGCCGGATTAATCCGAGCCCGGACTAAATACCTGTTCCCATTAATTCCGCGGTAGGCGCGGCGCCTTGCACTGGTTGCAAGGCGCATAGCCTTGCTTCATCGCGTCGGAGATGGTGATCTGCTTGCCGGCAACCGGCTTGCCCGCCTTCTTCAGGTACTTGCAATCCTTGGTATGATAGCGGCTGCCTGCGCCCGCAAGATAGACGATGGTCGATGCCGTGACCGGGGCTTCTTGGGCGGAAGTGGCCGGAGTGGCGGAGGGACCGGCGGCCGGAGCTGCGGCAGGGGCCGGTGCGGCCGGCGCTGCGGCCTTGGCGGTGGCCGACCCGGCGGTCACGGCGGCGACCATCCCGAGGGTAAGGGTGAGGGCGGCGAAAACGAGCTTGTACTTGGGCAGCATTGCGGGCTCCGAAATAGGGTGATGTAAATGCGGTATCGTGTCCTGGGAACGAAAATATCGTATCGGGAGCGTTTTCGCTGGGGAATCCTTCCCCCGGTGGCCGTTCTGGGAGGCATTCCCTTAGGACTCGCGGGGTTTTTGGGGTTCACAAATGTGAAAAAAAAGACCTTTGGGCGGGTACTTGACGCTTCCCGGACCCGCAGGCGATTGCTTGCTTTGCATTCATGGGGGGGTACATCCGTGGGGAGTACTTATATGCGCTATCCGATCCGCTCAGGAATAACAGTGCTGGCCGTGCTGGGTTCCATTGCCGCCGGCTGGGCCGCGGAGACGCAAAGTGATGTGGCCTGGTTGCCGCTTTTCGACGGCAAGGCGCTTTCGAAATGGTCCTTCGCCCCGGATTTCTGGCGCGCCGACAGCGGCATGCTCATCGGCCAGGGCAAATCCTCCGTGAGCACCTTCTGCCATACCCGCGCGGCCTATTCCGATTTCGTCTTCAGCGGCTGGACACGGTTGTGGGAGACCACGGCGGCGTATTCCAACAGTGGCATCCAGTACCGTTCCGGCTTCATCGATTCCCTGTCCCATCGCATGCAGGGATACCAATGGGACATCGGCGGGGGCTTTGACGGTTCCCTGCTTCCGGAAAACGGGTTCCCCCATGACACGCCACCGCGGGAAATCTCGGAAGCCTGCCGCGCCAGCATCCGCAAGAACGGCTGGAACCACGTTGTCATCACCGCCGATCGCGGCCTCATCCGCCATGAACTGAACGGGATCACCTGCCTCGAATTCAACGCTTCCGTGGCCGACGGCTATATCGGATTTCAATTCCCCGCCACCACCACGGTCATGAAAGTGGACTTCCGCGATCTGTACATCCGGCCCCTGAACGGATCCTTCGTCATCCCCGATTCCGAAGCCGTGTACCTGGGGTTATACCATACCAGCGGCCTCGCCCCGCGCAACCCCGTCCCCTCGGAGCTGCCAAGCATCCGGCCCGGGTATTCCGCCACGCGCAATTTCTACGACATCATGGGTCGCAGCTTGATGCCCGTGGCCCGGCCCTTCCCGCTTATCGCCCGATAACGTCTCCAATAGCGGCTTTCCCTGCGGGTCCTGCGAAGCGCCCGGCGCGCCTCGAAGCGGTTAATTTATGGGTGGAGGCGCGCCCATGCTGACATCGGAAATCCTCAACCAATACCGCGGCTTCCTGGAGTACCGGCTCCTGCAGGCGCTCGATCGCCGGCTCATCCAGTACTCCGGCGAGGCCACCCGCATCCTGACCGAAGCCGTTTCCGATTTGGGAGTCCACCTTGGCTATGGGGTATCGGAAGAGAAGCCCTATGCGGGCGGCGAGCTCCCCCCCGACCGCAATCTCCGCAGCGATGTGCATTGGAAGGGCGACAAGGATCACATTTGGGAAATCGACCGGACCGTCAAGACGGCCTCGGCGGCCAAGCTTTTGGCGGCGCCGGAACCGGAAAAGCTCTGGGTACTGTGGGCCCAGGACAATGATCTGCTTTCCCTGCGCCGGATGGATCCCGCCGGTATCGATATCCTCGTTCTCGGCCATGATATCCGCAAGTTGCTGTGGGATCGCCTGGTCTCGGAACGTTTCCAGCGGACGGGGTTGCAGAACGCCTTGTCCCAGGAGGAACGGTTCGCGGAAGCGCGGAAACTGGCGGAGGAAATGGGGGAAGTGGTCGGGGCGACAGGATTCGAACCTACGACTTCTTGCTCCCAAAGCAAGCGCTCTACCAGACTGAGCTACGCCCCGATAGCCTGGAAAGCTAGCAAATAGCGGCTATCTAAGAATCGCCCTTGCCGCCGGACCGCAGGATTTCCACCTTTCGCCCCCGTCACATTCAGGGGGGTAGAGAATGCAGACGACCTTGACGCGGCCCACGACCGCCGCCGCGGCCAGCGACACGGGCTTCTTCGGCCATCCCGGCGGACTTTCCACGCTTTTCTTCTCCGAGCTGTGGGAGCGCTTCAGCTATTACGGCATGCGCGCCATCCTCATCCTGTTCATGACCGCGGCCGCGGCCCAGGGGGGCTTGGGCTTTTCCACCCGCAAAGCCGGTCTCATCTACGGCACCTATACTTCGCTGGTCTACCTGATGTCGCTCCCGGGAGGTTGGCTGGCCGATCGCTTCCTCGGCCTGCGCAAAGCCGTGCTCACCGGCGGTATCCTCATCATGTGCGGGCATATCTGCCTGGCCATGCCGAGCCTGGGCGGATTCTACGCGGGACTCGCTTTCGTCATCCTGGGCACTGGACTGCTCAAACCCAATATCAGCGCCCTGGTCGGTGAACTCTACGGCGCCGACGACGCGCGCCGGGACGCCGGCTTTTCCATCTATTACATGGGCATCAACCTGGGGGCCTTTTTGGCGCCCCTGGCGGTGGGTTGGCTGGCCCAGGGCGAAAGCTTCAAGGCGATGCTGGGCCGCATGGGAATCACCCCGGAAGCCTCGTGGCATTTCGGTTTCGGCGCGGCGGCGGTGGGCATGGCCTGCGGGCTGACCTGGTACGTGGCCGGTTGGAAGCGCCTGGGCAACGCGGGACTGCGCCCGGCCTCGGCCGGCGATCCCGCCTCCTCCAAGCGCGACAAGCGCATGCTGCTGGCGGGCGCGGGCGTCGCTGCGGCCATCGTCGCTTTCGGCGCGCTGGCCGCCCTGGGTATCATACCGGTTACGGTGGCCGCGCTCGGGGGGGCATTCGGATGGATCCTGGCCCTCACCCCGGTCTGCCTCTTCCCCGCCCTCTTCTTCTTCGGCGGATTCGATAAGGCCGAAAAGCGCAGGCTCCTGGTCATCATGGTGCTGTTCTTCGGCGCCGCGGCTTTCTGGTCCGTGTTCGAACAGGCCGGTTCCACCCTCACGCTGTTCGCCGACCGTAATACCGAGACGGTGATCGGATTGCCCTTCGCGCTCTTCTTCGCCACCGTGCTCGCCATTCCGGCCTTGCTGGCCTGGCGTTGGAGCCGCGGGCAGGCGGGCAGCCTACCGGCCGTGGGCTTCGCGACCGTCGTGACCTTGGCTTGCGCCGGCGCGGGCGCGTACTTGTTGTCGCATCGGGGCCAGGCCTTTCCTTCCAGCTTTTTCCAATCGGCCAATGCCTTGTTCATCGTGGCCTTGGCTCCCGCCTTCGCGGCCTTGTGGGTCCAATTGGGCAGCCGCCAGCCGTCCAGCCCGGCCAAGTTCGCCATCGGCCTGCTGTTCGCCGGACTTGGCTTCGCCATCCTGGTGCCCATCGCCAGCGCTACGGGCAGGGTCAGCCCCCTGTGGCTTACCGCGACCTACATGCTGCATACCATCGGAGAACTGTGCCTTTCCCCGGTGGGCCTCTCCGCCATGGGCCGGCTGGCCCCGCGGCGCATCATGGGCCTGGTGCTCGGCATCTGGTTCCTGGCCTCTTCGCTGGGCAATTTCATGGCGGGGTTCGCCGCCGGCTTCTACGAGAACATGCCCTTGGGCCGCCTCTTCGCCGTGGTAGCCCTGGTCGCCATCCTCGCAACCGCCATCATGGCGGCGACGGTAAAGCCCATCCGCGCCATGCTGGCGCGGGATTAGCCGGTTTCCCGGCCCCGTTGTCCTTAGGACAACTCTTTCTGCCCGCCTCGCGCGCCATTGTCCCGGCAGTTCCTTAATTTTCGTCTCCATCGGGTGTAAGCGCGGATCTGGGGTTTCCCTTACAAGGGAATGCCGCGCGCCCGGTACCGGTCAAGCGTCTTTGTGGCGCAGTCCGTTTCTTCGTGGGGAAGGAATCTGATGCGCTATTCTTCGAATGCCACGCGCTCGCGTGTGAAGCTGCTTGGTTGGATCTTGGTGGCCGTTCTGGCTTGGGCGTGTCTTCCCGCCCAGGCGGAAGAAGCTGCCGGCCTCTCGCCCAAGAACTGGCAGTTCTACGGTAGCGCGCGCATGGGCGGGGCCTATTGGAAGCGCGACAAATGGTACCGCGACATCGACGTGATGGACACGACGGGCAACGTGATCGGCAAGAAGTTCACCGTGGACACCGTTCCCATCAAACGCTTGTTCATGGATCTGCAATACAACAGTTTCTTCGGCGCCGAAGCCAAGGACGGCACCCTGGGCTTCCGCTTCGAAGTGGGCTGGATGCCGAGCGTACAGGACATCGACGTGCAGGTGCTCGGCGGCGTGGCCCGCGTGGCGCAACGCCGCCGCGACGCGGTACGTTTGCGCCGCCTATACGGTGAATGGCACATGACCGATTACCTGACCCTGCTGGTGGGACAGGATTGGGCCATCTCCAACCTGGGGAACAGCAATCAGATTTTCTTCATGGATCAAGGCCTGGGATATTCGGGCGCCTTGTCCACGGGCCGCAGGCCGCAAGTGAAACTCTCCTACCAGGGCGGCGATGAGAACCTGGGCTGGAAGGGCGAGCTGGCGGTGGTGAAACCGGATACCTCCATCATCGCCCTCAAACAGCCCCCGGAAGCGGAAGAGAAGCTCCCCAAGATCGAACTCGGCGCCGAGTTCTCCATCCGTAAGGAAGACCTGTACGGCGTGAAGGCCAAGGGCGTGGCGGGAATGCAGCAATACGATCTCGTTGTCTATGCGGATCGGACGGGCGCAGCGGATGCCGATCGCCAATCGGTGAAATCCCAGGTGTTGGGCGGTAGCCTCGACCTGGACATTTGGAAAACCACCACCAGCTTCACCATGAGCTGGGGCAAGAACATCGCCACCTACGGCGTTTGGATCGGGGATCCCGACGGGTCCAAGCTGGACGAGCACATCGCCATTTTCTTCCCCGTGCTGGGCACGACCGACTCCACCCAGACCACCCAGCATCTTACCAACGCCTATACCACCATGGGATCGTTGAGCCTGAACGTGCATCCCTGGAAATGGCTGGCCTTCGAAGCCGGCGGCGGTCTGGTTTCGGGACGGCATGAGGATTTGAGCCGGCAATTGACGGCCAAGAGCACCCTGAACGCCCTGAAGCGCAAAGCCTATTACGCCAACCTCCAATTCGCCGCCGTCGATGGCCGCGTCAAGGTGGTGCCGGAATACTCCTACAGCGATTTCGGCGGGGCCAATCGGGCGGGACGCTGGTACGCCTACGGATTGAAACTGCAACTCGACATGTGACAAAAAAAGGGCCCGCGTCCAGGGGCCCATGGGGGGATAGATGGACGGCAAGATGATGCGGCCCGCTTGGGCGGGAATGATGATATGCGCGGCCTTGGCGATGGGCATGGTACGCGGGGCATGGGCGGAGGAACGCGAAGGCGAAGCCGGCGAGTCGGCCCGGGAACAGGCCGAGGAGCATGCCCGCGAAGCGGGGCAAGCGGCGCGGCAGGAGGCCTTGGCGAAGGCGGGTGTCTTGCGTTTGCCGGGAGCCTCGGACGTCACCGCGCGCAACCAGGCTTTCGAACGCCGCGAGGCGGCCTCGTCGGCGGCGGTCAAGTGGGAATCCACCGGCCCCTACGGCATCGGGCGCGTGAGCAACGTGGAAGTGGACCCCAGCAACGACAACGTGGTCTACATCGGCCCGGGATCGGGCGGCGTGTGGAAGACGACCGATGGCGGCACCAGCTGGAAGCAATTGTTCAACAATGCCAAGAGCCAGAGCATCGGCGCCATCGCCATCGCTCCCTCGGACCATAACATCGTTTGGGTAGGGACCGGGGAAGGCTGGGGCGGCGGCGGTTCGCTTACCTATCCCGGAGCGGGCCTTTACAAGAGCCTGGACGGCGGGGCTACCTTCACGCCCGCGGGTCTCGATTCCTCCTTCTATATCGGTCGCATCGCCATCAACCCCACCAATCCCAATATCGTGGTGGTGGCCGTGATGGGCAACTTCTGGCAGAAGGGCGGCTATCGCGGCGTGTACCGCACCACCAATGGCGGCACCACCTGGGAGAAGCTGAACGTGCCCCTTCCCGCCGGGGACGATTCCACCGGATGCACGGACATCCATATCTGGCCGACGGATCCCAACCGCATGTTCGCCAACATGTGGTCGGCGGCGCGCCAGCCCTACGCGCGCAGCTGGGGCGGCCCCAACAGCCGCGTCTACCGGAGCGACGATGGCGGCAACACCTGGAAGATCCTGGGGACGGCCGAAGGCCTGCCTACCTCCGATCTGGGGCGCAACACCATGGACATCTCCCGGTCCAATCCCAACATCATGTACATCTTCTACCTGGCGGGGAACAACAATTACAAGTCCATGTACCGCTCCACCAACGGCGGCGACACCTGGACGGCCACCGGCACGTCCTTGGACAAGAGCATCTTCTCCTTCTACGCGCATTCCTTCGGACACGTGCAGATCAACCCCAAGGATCCGAACGATGTATTGGTCTCGGCCATCTTCACCTACCGCACCACCAATGGCGGCGCCAGCTGGACCCAATGCTTCCTGAACAACCACGTCGACAGCCGCGCCTTCAGCTGGGCCTACAACAACACCAACATCTTCTACTCCGGGGACGACGGCGGCTTTTCCGCCAGCACCACCGGGCCCAACGGCACCTTCGCCTATAAGGGCCAGACCCCGGGCGGCCTGGAAATGTCGCAGATCTACATGATGGACATCGCCCCGGACAACTCCAACTACCGCTATATCGGGATGCAGGATAATTTCGTGCAGATGACCGCCAATGGGGGAACCAGTTGGCAGCAGGTGATCGATGGCGACGGCATGTGCGTGAAGGTGGACTACGGCGCCCCGACCAACGTGGTCGGATGCTGGCAAACCGGCAACTACCTGCGTTCCAGTTCCCGCGGCACGGGCATGGTGGCCGTCACCGGTTTCACCGGACGCGGCGCCTGGGATTCGCCCGTAGACATCGACCCCATCAACGGCATGAGCTATATCGCCAGCGAATTCGTGCAGCGCGCCACCCGCGGCTCGGGCAATTACACCAAGATCAGCCCGGATCTTTCCAACGGGGATCATTCCGTTTCCAATTACGGCTACGGGACCGTCACCACCCTCGCGGCCCTCAACGGCAACGTCTACGCCGGAACCGATGACGGTAACGTGTGGATCAGCCGCAACGCATCCGGCGCGGCCCCCACCTGGACCCGCACCCGTAACGGCAAAGGTACTGGCCCTTCGACCGGGGAACGCAGCTACGATGGCTGGATCAAGGAAATCACCATCGACGCTTCGGTGGGCGACGCCAGCCAGGCCTATGTGGCCATCACCTACATGCGCTGGGGCCAGAAGTACTGGAAGCCTTCGGCCTTCAAGACCACCAACTTCGGATTGGGCGGCCCCGGCTCCGCGGATTGGACCGACATCTCGGGCGACATGCCCCCTAACGTGTCCATCAACAAGGTCATCAAAGACAACGCCCCCACCCGGCTCGGCTGGCTCTATGCCGCCACCGAGTACGGCGTTTACGTCTCCGTCAACGGCGGGGTGAATTGGACTTGGCTGGGAGACAAGTCCCTGCCTATCATCACCGTGAACGATATGGTCCTGCATACCGCCACCAATTACCTGTACATCGGTACCTATGGCCGTGGCATCTGGCGCATCAACCTGGCCGACCCTGCCGTATTCCTGGGCGGGAAAGTCGCGTCGTCCCTGCCCCAGAGCCTGGAGAGCTTCCCCAATCCGGTCGTGACCACGGCCCGCATCAAATTCCAGGTGCGTGAAGCCCAGGATCTCCAGGTAGCCCTGTTCGATTTCCGCGGCCGCCTGGTCAAATCCCTTTGGAGCGGTAAAGCCTCGGCAGGCAAGCCGTATGCGTTCACCTGGTCCAAGAACTCGGGACCCGGCGGTACGGTTCCGGCCGGCCATTACCTCTTGCGCGCCTACGGTAACAAGGCTACCATGGCTCGTGAGCTGGAAGTCCGCTAGGGGAAGCCATCCTATGATCCGCCTTCTGGTGGCGGCGGCCCTGCTTGCGGGCTGCGCCGCCGGCACGCGAGCGGGCGCCCCTGCGAAGCGGAATACCGGTCCCGCCGCGAAGCATACCGCCGCGGAAGATTCGGCTTTCGTGGACTCCCTCGCGACCGTCGCCCATGACTCTACCCGGCTGGAAGAATTCCTTTCGGAGTTCGAGCGTTGCGTGCACCGCCACGACAAGCCGGCGCTGGTGTCCTTGCTCGACCCGACGTACCGGGCCAAGCAATTGACCCGTATCTACAACGACAATCCCGATCCGTTCCTGAACACGTTGATTTGCGGAAAGGTGCTGGCCTCGGATCAGTACTACTGCCTCGACTTCGATGCCATCTACAAGTTCGACCGGAAAGCCGTGGCGCGGGAAGGCGAAGCGGTGCGGGTTACCTATGTCGCCCACACGGGCGAGCGGGCCATCGAGACCCGCGTGAAGGTGATGTTGCGTAAAGGCGAATCGCCGGGCCTGATCGGATCCCAGGGATTCACCCAGATAGAGTAGGGACTAATGGGATTTCTTCCGGGGCATGACCGGACGGCCATCCGGCCGGAATAGGTTGTCCCCCAGCGTGGCCCGTCCCATCAGGACGTACGCGCGTTCCGATCCGCCCCTCCGGGACAGCAGCCTGCGTTGCCGACCTATGCCGGAGATTCCCTTCAGGTTCCACCTCGCCAACCAGGCCGCGGGCGCGCCGCCGATCTTGCCGAGCCATCCGCCCAGGTACAGGTAATCGCCGAACAGCGCCATGGAGCGCAAATCGCTCTGGGCCGCTTCCGTCCCCAACAGGATCCAATTCGCGCCGTCGAATCGGCCCACCTTAACGTAAGCGGCATCGAGGAGATCCGTGAAGCGCTGGGCGTCCACGAACAGCCCTTTGCCGTCCGTAGCCAGATGGGTGGATTGCGAGACCCGTTCCACCAGCTCCCACGCGTTTCCGTCCCAGGCCAGCAAGGCTTCCTTCCAGGGATACTCCCACCCCATCTCGCGGCCCAGGGCATACAGCCTGCCCTGGAATACCTTCAAGGCGAAAACCGAATCGAGGGGGATGCTGTCCTTGGGATCGTCGGCGAGGGCGATCCAGTCCTTGCCGTCCCATTTGGCGATGCCCACCCGCGGGCCGCCAACGGAAAGGGCGAAATGCCCGGCCGCATACAGGTTGCCCTGGTATTCGGCCGCATCGTTCACCGTCCCGGACAGGCCGGAGCCATACGCGTTCCACCTCCCGGCATGCCATAAGCCTATCGAGTGGCCCACGGGCAGCGCGTTCGCGCCGAGTTTGAAGGCGGAATCGGAATGGCCGCACACTATCAGGTCCGCTCCGGATACGGTGAGCCCGAGCACCGTACCCCCGAACCCGTCCCCTAGCCCATGCCAGGCGACGCCGTCCCAGCGCGCGACGTTGATCGCCGGGCCATCGGAGGCGCGTTCGAAGGAACCGCCGGCGTACATGCCGTCGGAGCCGGAAGCCCACGCATTGACGTCGACCAGGCGGTTGTCCGCGGGCCGATGCAACCCGCCGTCCAAGGTATCCCAGACGTTACCCCCGTCCCAGGCCGCGGCGTGCGAGACCAGGTTCGGGCCGGCCTGGCGCAGCGGATTGCCGCCCAGGTAAAGCCGCTTTCCGTCCGATCCCATGGCGGTCGGATAGGTCACCGTTCCGGTCGGGCCCTTCCACGCGGTCATCGGGCTCCAGGCCTTGCCGTCCCACTGCGATGCGTAGTCCGTCCGCACGGTGCCGATGCCGGTCATGTTGGCGCTCTGCACCAGCTTCCCGGACGCGGTGAAGCCCAGGAAAAGCGTTTCGCCGTTGTCTCCGGCCTGGAAATCGAGCAGCTTGAATCCGCTGCCGTCCCACTTGAACAATCCGAAGCCTTCGTTGAAGCGCTCCCCGGTCATGTACAGGTCCTTGCCGTCCGAAGCGAAGCGGCCCCCGTAGAAGCCGAAGGATTCGCCGGTCACGTCGGTCCATGCCTTGCCGTCCCAGCGCGAGATGCGGAACAGGCCTACGGGGACCTGCAGCTCCTCCATCATGAACAGCGCGCCCTGGTGCCCCATGATGTCGTGCACCTGCTCCACGTCGGTCCCGGCGGGATGGCTCCAGGCCTTCCCGTCCCACTGCATCAGGTTCGAGACCGATGGCGCGGCATCGAATTTTCCGGCCAGCCACAATTGGCCGTTATAGACTTCCAGCTTGGCGGGCTGACCCTTGATCTCCGGCCCGAAACGCTTCCAGACCGAGCCGGTCCAGAAATACGGGCCCGTATTGGTCGAGGCGATGAGAGTGTCATGGTAATCCGCGAGACCCTGGGGGAACTCGTTGAGAGCGAAGGGCTGCCCCATGTAATGCCATGCCCCGGACTCCCAGTAGGCCGATCCATCGCAGGAATCGCACCCGCCCGCGCTCCGGAAGAACCCGACCGCGTACAGGCGCGATGCGATGAACTTGAGGCCCATGACCCCGTAGTCGATCCCCGCGTAGGCATCCTTCCACCGGGCACCGTCCCATGCGAGGATGGCTCCGGAAGCGAATCCATCTGCGCCCTTGAAGTCGCCTCCCAGGACGACGGTATCGCCCTTGATGGCCATGGCATCGGCGTAGCTGTCCGGGCCTAGGAACCGGAATGGGGCTTCCACCGAAGCATTGGCGGCGCGCACGAAGGGATGCGGAACCCGGGCCAGGGCCGGGAAGGCCGCGCACAGGGCGGCCAGGGCAAGTCCGGAAAGGGCGGTTATCGCGCGGGGCATAGGTACTCCAGGATCGGGCGGATCAATGGATACCAATTTCCGGAAAAAATTGGAAGGGGGCCCCGGCCATGCCGGGGCGGGAAGCTTCAGGAGCTCGGTACGTCCGGGCTGCGCGCGGGGGCGGGGGCCAGGAAAGGCTGTCCCGCATGCGAGGCATCGGGAGCGCTGACGGCGCGGACGGAAGCGAAAGCCGGCACCGCTTCATGCGGCCGGGCCACGGGTTGGGGCCGCAACAGTCGCGCCGGCACCGGTTTCAGATCCCATACCAGGCCCATACCGGCCAATCCCTTGAGCATGTAATAGGTGATGTCGATTTCCCACCAGTAGAAACCCTGGCGGGTGGAATTGCAGTAATGATGGTGGTTGTTGTGCCAGCCTTCGCCCATGGTGATCAGGGCCAGGAACCAATTATTGCGGCTGGTATCGGTGGTCTGGAAGCGCCGGCTGCCGAATACGTGCGAAAGCGAGTTGATGGTGGCAACTCCGTTGAAGAGCACGACGGTGGAGACGATGAATCCCCAAACGAACATTTGCGAAGCGCTGGTGCCGAGGCCGGGGTAGAAGCGGTTGAGGAAGGCTCCCAGCGCCAGCAGTACGCCGCCCATGGCAAGCGGCACTACCGAGTCGAACCGGTCGAGGAACATCAGCTCCGGGTACTTGGCATAGTCCTGGATCAGGTCCACGCGGGTGGCGACATGCTTGCGGCGGCTCCACCAGAGCACGTGGGCTTCCCAGAAACCGCGTTGCTTGGGCGAGTGGATATCCTCGGGCTGATCGGAATGGGCATGGTGATGACGGTGATGGGCGGCCCACCAGAGGGGTCCCCGCTGGGCCGCGGAATTGCCGACCAGGGCCAGGATGAACTGGAAGAAGCGCGATGTCTTATAGGTGCGGTGGGAAAAGTAGCGGTGGTACACGCCGGTAATGCCGAACATGCGGATGAAATAGAGGAATACGGCTACGCTGAAAGCGGTCCAGCTGAAGCCGACCACGAAGATCAGGGCCACGGAAGCGTTCATGAGCAGGAACGGGAAGGGAAGAATCCATTTATCCTGATCGGGATGGCCTTCTTCCGCCTTCGCCTGGGCATGGGTATCGAACCAGGTGATGACGCGGTCCAGCCAATTTACCGACACGGGTGATTCGATCGCCATTCAGTCTACCTCGATTAAAGGGGGCGGCCCGGGTCGGGGCTCGCGTATACCCAAGTAAACCAAGAATGGCGGCCGATGGGAAGGCTGCGGGGGATAAGCTTACATCTTTTTGCAAATACAACTTCTTACAATCGCCCTGGCGCGCCGCAATCGGCACTTTGCGGCCCTTTGCGATGCTATGCGGCGCTTTCCTTGGGCCCTCCGATTTTGGGATAATCCGGGACGCCCCCCATTCCGGGTTGCGACCGCCCCCCTGTAGGTGGCGGTTACGGAGGTCAGCTTGAAGTACGCGCGCCTGCTTTCCCTATCCCTTTATCCGGCCATGGCCTTGGCTCTGGTCGAGTGCGGCCGCACCGGCAAAGTCGCCTCGGGGACATACCAGGTTTCGGACCAGGAATACGGCAGCCAGAATTACGCCATGGAACGCAAGCTGGCGCCCCAGGGAGGCTTCCAGGAGCAGCACGTGGTCGACCATTGCCTGTTGATGGAGATGAACGGGACCTGGCTGCAGGAAGGCGGAGCCTTGAAGCTCTCCTATGCGCAAATCCGCAATCGGCAATCCTGCCACGATTCCCTGCCGGAATGGTCGACGGATACCACCAAGCTATCCATCCCCATCCGTAACGTGGAGGGTACCGGGTACGAAGCGCTGCTGGCCGCGACCGATACCAAGCCGGAAAAGTGGATTAAATGGCTCAAGACCGAATGAGGTCTTGCGGATCAGAGGCGCTTACGCACCGCCTGGGCATGGTGGATGAAGCCTTCGGCGTCCGCCAGGGCCGCGATCAGGGAGCCGTTCCTGGCGATGGCCTTGGGCGAATAGCGGATCAGGCTGGTACGCTTGTAGAAATCGTAGGTTCCCAGAGGCGAAAAGAAGCGCGCTGAGCCATTGGTGGGCAGCACGTGGTTGGGCCCCGCGAAATAATCCCCCACCGGTTCGGACGAATAGGGTCCGACGAAAATCGCCCCTGCGTTCCGCACGCGCGCGGCCAGGGCTTCGGGTTTGCGCGTGATGATCTCCATATGTTCCGGGGCGATCAGATCCGCCAGGCCGCAGCCCAAATCCCAATCCGGAACCAGATAGATGCGGCCGAAACGCGAGAGGCTCTTTTCCAGGATGGCGCGCTTGGGGGACGCGTCGACTTGTTGGGCCACGCAGTCGGCAATGGCGATGGCGGCTTCTTGCGAAGTCGTAATGCAGATGGCCGCCTCGTAGCCGCTGCCGTGCTCTGCCTGGGAGAGCAAATCCGCCGCCACCCAATCGGGATCGGCGGTTTCGTCGCATAGCACCAGGATTTCCGAGGGACCGGCGATCATGTCGATGTCCACCGTTCCGAATACTTCCTTCTTGGCCAGGGCCGCGAACACGTTGCCGGGCCCCACGATCTTGTCGACGCGGGGTACCTTGGAGGTTCCATAGGCCAGCATGCCCACGGCTTGGGCCCCGCCGATGCGGTAGATTTCGGAGATGCCCAATTCGCGCGCGGCGAAGGCGATGGTGGGATGCAGGCCTTTGGGAGCCGGAGTGACCACGGCGATTTCCTTGACGCCCGCGACCCGGGCGGGAACGCAATTCATGATCAAGGTGGATGGGTAGATGCCCGCGCCGCCGGGAACGTAAACGCCAACACGGGCCAGCGGCCGGATGATTTGCCCCAGACTCTCGCCGTCCTTGCCCCTGAAGCTCCAGGAGCTTTCGGCCTGGCGCTGATGGAACTTGCGCACGTTGGCGATGGCGCCGCGAATGGCCTTCTTGAGGGTGGCATCCAGCCCATCGGCTTTCTTCTCGAGTTCCCGGGCCGGCACCGCCAAGGGTCCCTTGAGTCCGTCGAACTTGCGGGCATAGGCCAGAGCGGAAGCATGGCCTTTGGCCTTGATGTCCTTAAGAATGGACAGTACCGTGGCGGCGATGGCCGGGGTGGGCGCGGGTTCGCGGCCGCTGATGGCCAGGACATCGGGATGCTTCAGGGAGGTGATGCGCAGAATGCGGATGGCCGCGGCGGGCTGGGTCTTCTTCATGGTCTTTCCGGCAATGTAGGCTTATACCCCAGGGATGCCAAGCCGGGCCGGCTTGACCGCGCGGAATCGCAGCCGGGTATAATCCGCCGTCCATTTCCCATCGGCGTCGCACAGGCTGGGGCGGAGATCCTCCTGCACTTCGGCGAGGAAAGCCTTGCGATCCTTCGCCGGGATCGGGCGCAGGAAATTCTCCCCGAAGGTCTCCAGCCAAGCTGCCGCGTCTTTGGGCAAAGGCGTGGGCCGGGGGAAGACCAGCGAACTCTCCACCCGGAAGCCCCGGGCTTCCAGGCGCGCGGCGTATTCTTCCCCGGTCGCGAAATACCAGGGATTATGGTCTTCGATCAGGTGACCGCGCCGGGCCAAGGCCAGCGACAATGCCGAACGGATCTTCGCTACGCATCCCGCGCCGCCGCATTCGCCCACGAAACGTCCGCCGGGCTTAAGGGCCCGCCAGGCCCCGTCGATGGCCGCGTCCGGGTCGCGCATCCAATGCAAGGTGGCGTTGCTGAACACGGCATCGAACTCCCCGTCGAAAGCGAGCTTTTCGGCATCGACGACACGGGCGTCAAGTCCCAGTCCGCGGGCCGATTCCACCTGGGCCGCGCTGGCATCCACCGCCACTACGGAGCAACCCAGGTCGGCCAGCTTTTTCGTAAGGTAGCCGTCGCCGCAGCCCACATCGAGAATACGTTCACCGGCCACCGGTTTCAGCAAATCGACGACCGGCATGGCCAGGTCGGCGACGAAGCGGGCATTGGCGATATAGCGAGCCGGGTCCCAGGTCTGGGGCATCGCGAACGCGTCAGGTTCGGTAGGGTTCGTAGTTCCCATGGCGCGCCTCAGCCGTGTAGCAACTTGTAGTTGATGCCGTCGAGCAAAGCGAGCCACGAAGCTTCGATGATATTGGTGGAAACGCCCAAGGTTCCCCAGGGCTCGTCCTCGGGGCGGGCCTTGTCGTGGAAACGGATCCATACCCGCACCTTGGCGCCGGTGCCCTTGTTGTTGTCGAGCACGCGCACCTTGTAATCGATGACTTCGATGTTCTGCAGCGAGGGGAAGAAGCGCCGCAGCGCCTTCCAAACGGCCGCGTTCATGGCGTCCACGGGGCCGTTACCCTCGGCGGCGGTATGCTCCACCTCGTCCCCCACCTTTAGCTTGATGGTGAATTCGGAATAGACTTCCCCGTTCTCGCGTCGCTCCTCGATGGAACGGAAGCCCAGGAATTCGAAGCGGTCGGCCCACATCCCCAGCTTGCGTCGGGCCAGCAATTGGAAACTGGCGTCGGCGATTTCGAAATGGTAGCCTTCGTCTTCCTTCTGCTTCACGTCCGCGAGGATGGCGGCCACCTGGGGGCTGCGCTTGTCGAGGTCCGGCTGGATGGCCTTGATCTTGTCCCATACCAGGCTGCTGCCGCTCTGGTTGGAGACGATGAAATCGCGGGCATTGCCGACCTGGGCCGGATCGATATGTTCGAAGCTGCGGGCCACTTTCATGACCCCATCGATATGCGCCCCGCCCTTATGGGCGAAAGCGGCCTCGCCCACGTAGGGCTGGCGTATGTCATCTGCCAGGTTGGCGATCTCGCTTACGGCCAGCGAGAGGCCGCGCAGGCCCTTGAGCTGATCATCCGAGACGAGCTTCATACCCATCTTCAATTGCATGGCCGCCATTATGACGGTGAGGTTGGCGTTGCCGCAGCGCTCGACGAAGCCGTTGATGGTGCCTTGCACCTGCACCGCTCCCGCCCGCACCGCGGCCAGGGAGCTGGCCACGCCGGTTCCGGTATCGTTGTGCAAATGCACGCCCACCGGCACCCCGAGCTTTTCCCGCATCAGGGCCGTCACCTTCTCGATGTCCCAAGGCAATTGCCCGCCGT
>JAHFCH010000047.1 GCA_023249635.1 Fibrobacterota bacterium | reverse complement strand
TGGTTTGACAGAATCCCCGTTTATTGTGAGATTCAGGGCCCAGTTTTTGATGCCGGCTAGAACAGCTAAACCCTTGGGTGGATTGACCCTAAGGCGGAAGCCCAAGCTCCGGAGAAGAGGAAGCAGATGCCTTGCGGTAAGAAGCGTAAGCGGAAGAAGATGGCGACCCACAAGCGCAAGAAGCGCCGTCGTCTGAACCGCCACAAGAAGAAGTTGGTGTAACCGTCGCGGGCTCACGGCCCGCCGCGGGATTCCCGCTTATTTCCACAACATATTCGCACAAGAAAGGGCCACCAGGCCCTTTCAGCGTTCTATCGGATTTTTTCCGGGAGAATCGATTCAATCGGCGGGAAATCCCCGCCGCGAATCAGGCTTCGGTAGGGGCGCGCTTGGGCGCGGTCTGAATCGAGCTTACGCTGCCCGGAAGCGGCAGGTTGGCTTCCGTGATCTGCCTGCGCATATCCTCGATGATCTTGATATAGGTATCGCTCACGCGATTGCATGCCGCTTCGAGGCTTTGCAGATCGTCGCCCGGGCGGAACTTGAGGCGGAAGCTGAGATCGCCGCTGGTGACCACTTCGGCCCATTTGTTGATGCGGTAGATGGGTACGGATATCTTGCGCGAGAAATAGAGGCTCACCGCCATGCCGATGGCCAGCGAGACGAGGTCCGCGATCACGAAGGCGGGCACCACCACGTCCATCAGGTTCTCTTCGACCATGACTTCCATCAATCCCGCATTGACCATGTCCGAGCCGGTCGAATCGCCGCCCGTGGTATACCGGAAATAGAACAAGGCGCAAATCGAAGTCGCCATCACGACGCCGGCGAGGTTCACCACCGCCAGCAGGCGTATGATATACGGCCATTGCAATTCCGGCAGGATGATGAAATTGCGGATCGGATGGCGTTTGTGGTGGGCGGGGGGTTTTTCAGCCATGGAACATTATAGGAACCCGGCGCTCGGCTTCGGCAAGCCGCGCAAGGGTTAGCGGGAAGCGGGCCGCGCTTCCAGGGTCAAACAACCCAAGTCACTCGGCGGGGATTGGCGAAAAAACGCCTTGGGGAACCGTCAGGAAAACCCCGGCAGCCGCGCGGGACCGGGCTCCCGAGGCGGCAGAAGAGGCGGCGGAATGGATGGCGCGCAGCCGGCGGCCGTCCGCCCCGTAAGCAGCGAAGCCGCCCCAGGGGTAACGTCCGGGATACGCCGCGGAATTCCACGGACCGGTTGCGGTTGCGCGCGCGGAAGGCCGGGAGGGGGATCGGATGGCGATGGCCTTGGCGGGTCCCTGCTTGGTCAGTTGGGTATGCGCCGGTACTTCCATGGCGAATCCGTCCGTGAAGGTCACGGTGACGGGCGCGGCCGAAGCGTTGAAGGCCGTATAGGTACGCGTGGTCGCGCCCGCGGCCGCCTTATCGAACACGTTGAAGGAAGGGACGCTCGCGCCGATGTCGGTGTTGAGCTTGCCCGCCGCCTGCAGGCTCTTGATCTGGTACAAGGCATGCGGCTTGGAATCTCCGGCCTCGGCTTCCACGCCGCCGCCGTATTTCTGCGCGGCCCCATCGCCATCGGTCATGGCCAGGTACTGCAGGAACAGATCCGGCCAGGAACCCTTGTTGCCTTCCGCGTAATTCTTGGCGATCTTGTCGGGCCGACGGCCCAGGTAGACGCTAGCCGCGGTCATAGGCAGGATATTGATGCCGTGGATGCGCCCCACGTCCGCCGAGAACCAGGTGGAGTACGCGCCGCCGTTGGACCAGACCATACCCACGGCTTCGTGGGGGAAGGCGGTCGGGAAATTGGCCCCGTCCACATCGAACCAATACTGCTCGATGGCGCGGGCTTCGGTCGCGTACATGAATATGCCCAGATCGCGGATGACCTTGTTGCCGGTATGCACGCCCCATTGGATGATGGCGGCATTGCAGTTCATGGACTCGGAGCTGGACTCCTGGTTGTTCCCGCGATCGAAACCCATCCCGTCGGCCCAGCCGTGGCCTTCGTAGGCATCGAAATAGCGGAAGCGGGCGAACAGCGGATCGGCATCATCCCAGGAATTCACTTCGCGGATGAGCATCTCCACCATGCCGCCCCACTTGTCCTTGGCCGCCCAGGCGGGATCGTATTGCGCGATGACGGCCGCCGCCATGATGAAATAACCGTAGTGGAAATGGTGATCGCACAGGCGCGTATCCGTATAGAAGGACGAAGGGTAACCCACCAGGGCCGACCAGGTCTTGTTGTACCAGAGCTGTTGTCCGCCGCCGCTGGTGAACCAGCTTTCCAGCCCCTTCTCCAGCGCCTTGACGATTTCGTCGCGCTTGGCCATGTCTCCGGCCAGGTCGGCGATGGGCGCCATGGCGGCCAGGCGTCCCATGGATTTTCCGCTGCCGTAGGAATCGCCCCCGCCTACCGATCCCGAAAAGCCGGAGACCTGGGTCTTGAGCGCCGCCGCGTCCAGCCCGATGTTGGGCAAAGTGGGCAGGATGCCGTTGAATTGCATCACGGTTTGGAAGCTGGGCCCGGCCGCCACCTTCATCTCGCCGCGCGGGCTCTTGTAGGTGATGGCCGTGAGCGGCGAAGACGCGTCCAACCATTGATGGCGCAGCAGTCCGAATACAGTGCCCGCCTCGGTGCCTTCTTTGATGTCGGTCTTGGCCGACCAGGTGCAAATCATCTTCGCGTTCGGCTCCATATAGGCCCAATCCACGCGCACCTCCTTGACGAAGGCGAAGGCGTACTTCCGGAAAAAAGCCAGGGTTTCCGGGGAATTATCCGGCAGCACCGCCACCGAGAGGTAATCCTTCCCGTTCAGATCCGAGGTCACCGTTCCCGCACCGCCCCATACCGATCCGCTGGGAGCGAAGACGCCGTAGTGCTTGCCGTTTACGGTAACACCCAAGGTACCGTCCTTGTCGTACCAGGGCTTGCCCGCCGAAGTGATGGCCGCCTTGCCACCGGTGATCTTGTAATACGCGAAAGGCAGCCCGTGGGACATTACCGCTTCCATGACCTTGGTCCCGTCTTTCCAGCGCGCCGTGACCGAAGCATGGGAAAAGCCCGCCACCCGTGCGGCTTCCGCGTTCATGCCTTCCACGCCGATGGTGATGTCGGCGGTATGCCCCCAGGAAAAACCCGCGGCTTCGGCGTAGGTGGTTCCGCCGCCGGGATATCCCATTTCCAATCCCTTGGCGGTGGCCTTGAAGGAAAGGGGATGGGCGAACATAGGTTGGGAGAATTGCTCGGAGATGAGGGTGACCCACCATTGGGCCGATTTGACCGGGAGCTTGAAATCATCCGTGATCCAGGGCTTGCCCGCGGGCGTGGCGAAGTTGCCGTCGACGGCGTAATTGCCCGCCCCTACCACGGCCTGGGCGCGGACGGAGGCAACCGCCGTTACGAGGAAAAGGCAGGAACAGCCGATGGAAAAGCTGATGTGGGATTTCAAGCCAAGCCCCCTTGGTAAGCCCGCTTACGCCGCGGCCCCCGCCGTGATCATAAGCTATGGCGGGCGGGGAGGTCTAAGGGGGCATATCCTTGGCGCCCGGGGTCAAAGCGGCCTCAAATGCCCCCAGCTTGACCGGGAGTTTACCGGCGGGGTCAGGGAAGCGTATTTCCGAGGAATTTCTTCTGCAGGGTAACCAGTTCGTTACACCCTTTCTCGGCCAGGTCGAGCATCAGATTAAGCTGTTCGCGCGAGTAGGTGGATTCCTCCCCCGTGCCCTGCACTTCCACGAAATGGCCGGAGTCGGTGCGGACCACGTTCATGTCCACCTCGGCGTCGGAATCTTCCACGTAGCACAGGTCCAGCATGGGTTGGCCGCCCACGATGCCTACGGATACCGCCGAGACGAAATGCCGCAGGATGGGCCGGGCGGGAAGCAGCGCGGCCGCGGCGGGAGGCATTTTCGCCTTCATACGCTGCAGCGCTTTTGCGAGCGCCATGAAACCGCCCACGATGGAAGCGGTGCGGGTGCCGCCATCGGCCTCGATCACGTCGCAATCGACCGTGAAGCTGCGTTCGCCCAGGGCCTCCAGATCGACGACGCCGCGCAGGGCCCGGCCGATGAGGCGCTGGATCTCCTGGGTGCGTCCCGAGGCGCCGGCGCGTTCGCGCTTGACGCGGGTGAGGGTGCTGCGCGGCAGCAAGTTGTACTCGGCCGTCACCCAACCTTTGTTCTTGCCCTTTAGCCAGCGGGGTAGATCCTCTTCCAGGCTGGCGCAGCACAGGATGCGCGTCTTCCCCACTTCGATTAGGTAGGAAGCCTCGGCGGTGGACACGAAATCCTCCGTGATCTTGATGGAACGGAGTTCATCGAGTTTGCGTCCGTCGGGTCTGGCCATTTTATCTCCGGGGTTTAACGGGAACGGCGGCGCCCGCAGCGCGGGCCGTGCCGGAAGTACGGGTAGCGCGGGGGTAACCGCCCAGGATCCTCAAATCCGAGGTGAGCCCGGCGAGTTTTTTCAGGGCCGGGGCCACGGCGGGATCGGCGGGACTTCCCGCCAAGTCCGCGTAGAACCAGTACTCGAAAGGGGAAAGCGGATTGGGGCGCGATTCGATCTTGAACAGGTCGATGCCGCGTTCGGCGAACACGCCGAGTACGGCGTGCAGGCTACCTACCGCATTGCGCTTGGGCATGAAGGCGATGCTGGTCTTGAAACCCGCGCCGCCCGCGGTCTTGGGCAAGGGGAGCTTGGCCACCGCCAGGAAGCGGGTGAAATTGTCGGCGCTGTTCTGCAGGTTCCGCTTCAGCACCTTGAGACCATACAATCCCGCGGCGTAGGAACTCGCGATGGCGCCGATATCCTTCGGGGCCTCCTGGACCAGGGATTCCGCGGCTCCGGCGGTATCGAAATAGGGCGCGGCCTTGATGCGCTTCGTCTTCGCGAAGAAGTGGCTGCATTGGGCCAGCGCCTGCGGATGGGAGCGCACCTGGCGGATGGCGGACAGACTGGTGGAGGGATGGCACATGAGCACGTGCTCGACCTTCAAGTAGGCCTCGCCTACGATGTGCAACTTGCGCGCGAGCAGAAGATCGTAATTCTGGTGGATGCTCCCGGCCAGGGAGTTCTCGATGGGTAGGATGCCGCGCGCGGCCTTGCCCGCGGCCACCGCGTCGAAAACGTCCTGGAACGATTCGCAAGGGAGGGTGGCGATGCTTTGGCCGAGCAATTGTTTGCTGGCCAACTCGCTGTAGGCGCCATGGACGCCCTGGAACGCGGCTTTCATGGGCCAAAGATAGGTGCTGCGGGGCCGGGCCTCAAGGCGCGGAGAGCAACCGGCGCGCCCCGGCGTAATGCGATCCGAAATACGGCGCGTCCAGGGCCGAATAGGCAACGCCCACGCTGGTGGCGGAGTGGATGAAATAGCCTCCGCCCATGTAGATGCCGGCATGATCGACGAAACCCAGGCTCTTGAAGAAGACCACATCCCCGGTCTTGAGATCCGCTCTGGAGACGGACTCTCCCCGCCCGTACATGGCCGCGGAACTGTGCGGCAGATCAAGGCCATGGGTTTCGGCGAATACCTGGCGGATGAAACCGGAGCAATCGAATCCGGACCGGCTCTGGCCACCGAAGCGGTAGGGCACTCCCAGGTAGGCCTCGGCGGCCTTGCGCAGGCCGTCGGCGCCGGTGGACCGGCCTTTAAGGGCCGAAGGCACCAGCGGGGTCGGGGTCAGGGAGGGATCGGGCATGATGTAGCCGCCCGCATCGCGATTGTAATACGGCCGTACCAGGGGGCCGCAGGCCGCAAGGAAAACGGGAACCAGGGTACCGCCCAGCCGGGCCCAGCGGCCGATCATGGAAAGGATTCCGACATGGTCGGAAACAAATCTAGACAATCCCGGATCAAGCCGACGCGGGTTTCGGCAGTTATTACCTTTCGGGAAAATGGCCGGGGTAACGCGCAGGTTATGCCGCCGCTCCCGCCCCCTACCACCGGGCCCCCAGGGCCCCCGACCCGGAGAACCCATGCGTTCCACCGCCAACCGCCTCGCCCTCGCAACCTTGCTCGCCTGCCTGGCCGCGCCGCGCGCGCAGGACTGGGAGAAGATCAATCCCCCCAACGACGTGGCCATCGATTTCCTTGTCGTCGACGCCAACGATATCGTGAGCGTCTTCGGCGGAGGCGGGACTTGGTGGAGCTCCGATGCGGGTAAGCATTGGACGGGCGGGAGCTCCCTTACCAATCCCGTTACCATGAAGGTCGCCGGCGGCGACGTGACCGGCATGGATCGGGACGGCAGCATCCAATGCGATGGCAACGGCGATCTCTACGTGGTGCAGGCCTACATGATCACCAAGCCATCGGTCAAGCTGGGCAAATCCCTTTTCAAATCGACCGATCACGGTTCCAACTGGACCAGCGTGGTGGATAGCCTTGACGGTATCGGCTGGGCCATCCCCACCAGCCTGCGCATCGCCGCCGACGGCAACATGTACATGCTTTATTCCACCTTGGGCGCGGCCATGAACACGCTGCAGATCTCGAAGGACAAGGGCAAGACCTGGACCAAGACCGGCGATCTGATCATTTATGGCCAGTTCACTTCGGATCCCGATGGCGTCCTGTGGGCCGAAGGCGGCAAGGCCAAAGTCGCCTACCAGACTTTGTACCGCTCCAAGGACAAGGGCGCGAGCTGGGATAGCGTGTTCCGATTGGGCACCGGCGCCCATGGCATCGACGCCGGCATCAAAGGCGGCGTGGCCGTAACCTTGGACGCCATGAACGTCGCGGCCATGCTGCCGGGCGAATCATCCGTCAAGGTGACCGACGCCCAAAGCGGCGCGGGTTTCGCCTTGGCCTGCGCCCTGACGCCGGGTGGCGGCGTAGTGATCGGCGCCCAATGGATGGGCGTCAAGATCTCGGATAAGGGGATGACGGCCTTCTCGTCCATCAACGGCGGCCTGGGCAAGGATACTTCCAAGGTGACCCGCGCCCTCAAGTACGATTCCAAGGGTAACCTGTACATGCATGCCGCGCAGGACCTGTGGATACGCCGCGGGAACGGGGCGGCCATCCGGCCGATGGCCTCCATGCGGCCCCGGACTGCGGAAACCAGAAACGCGTATGACCTGAAAGGGCGCCGCTTAGCGTCGCGCCGGGCGGCCTGGCGGGCCTGGGTCCCTTACCTGCGTTGAAGGGGAAGGTGAACGGGAAAGGCCCGGGAGCGGGCGCTCAGTTCTTGCAGAGGGTTTCGGTGGCAGCAGCCACCTGGAGCAATTCTTCTTCGCCGAAGGCCTTGCCGATGAATTGCAGGCCCACCGAGAGCTTGCCCGATTTGGCCACCGGCTGGGACGAGGCAGGCAGGCCCGCCAGGTTCACCGCCACCGTATAGATATCGCCCAGATACTGCGCCATGGGATCGCTGTAGATGGCGCCCAGCTTGGGCGGCAGGGTGGGCATGGTCGGGGTCACCACCACGTCGCAGGCCGTGAAGGCCTTGTTGAAATCGTCCGTGATCAGGCGGCGCACTTTCTGGGCCTGCATATAGTACGCGTCGTAGAAGCCGGAGCTGAGCACGTAGGTGCCCAACAGGATGCGCTTCTTGACCTCTTCCCCGAATCCCTCGGAACGCGACTTGGCATATAAGCCGAAGAGATCCTTCACGTCCTTGGAACGCGAGGTATAGCGCACGCCATCGTACCGGGAAAGGTTGGCCGATGCTTCGGCGGTGGCGATTACGTAGTAAGCGGCCACGGCGTATTGGAAGCTGGGGATGGAAACCTCGCGCATCACCGCGCCGGCCTTTTCCAGGGTTTCCAAGGCCTTCATGATGGCGGAACGCACTTCGGGCTGCAGTCCTACGCCGAAACATTCCTTGGGCAGTCCGATGATTTTCCCTTTGATGCCTTTGGAGAGCGAAGCGGTGAAGTCGGGAACGGCCACCTGGGCCGAGGTATTGTCGTGGGAATCCCATCCGCAAACCGAGTTCAGCAGGTAGGCGGCATCGGCCACCGAGTTGCCGAAGGTACCGATCTGATCGAGCGAAGAAGCGTAGGCCACCAGGCCGTAACGCGAGACGCGACCGTAGGTGGGTTTCACCCCCACCAGACCGCAGCACGAGGCGGGCTGCCGGATGGAACCACCCGTGTCCGAGCCCAAGGAGGCGGCGACGGTACCCGAGGCGACCGCGACCGCGGATCCTCCGGAGGAGCCTCCGGCGATGACGCCTTCATCGAGGGGATTCTTGGGCGCGCCGAACGCGCTGGTTTCCGAAGTCGATCCCATCGCGAACTCGTCCATGTTGGTCTTGCCCACCGGTATGGCTCCGGACGCGAGCAAGAGTTCCACGGCGGTCGCATCGTACGGGGACTTGAAGGCGGAAAGGATTTTGGAACCGCAGGTGGTGCGCCCCGCCGAGGTCACGATATTGTCCTTGATGGCGATGGGTATGCCCGCCAAGGGCCCCAGCTTCTCGCCCGCCATGCGCCGCTTGTCCAAACCGCGGGCCCGTTCCAGGGCCGAATCGGCCAACACCGAGATGTAGGCGTTCAGCCCTTTGGAAGCTTCGATCTTGGCCAGGGAATCGGTCACCAGGGATTCGGCGGTGACCTCTCCGGACTGGACTTTACGGGCGGTTTCGGCGATGGTAGGCATGGGCGGAAAGGTAGAAATCGGGGGATTAAGAAGGTTTAAGGTTTAAGGTTTAAGTAAAGCAGAAGACAGGATTCCCCCTTAAACCTTAGACCTTAAACCTCATACCTAGGCGCGCGGAACCGCAGGGAGCTACGCTCGTCAGCCCCGATTCGACCACTTCATGATATACAGGCTCAGGATCATCCCCAGGATGCTGCAGGTATTGAACTTGAAGCCCAATCCCAGCCGGATCTTGATCATGTACAGGTCCAGGGCCCAGCCGTCGCGGAAGCCCAGGTCGGGCTCCCAGGCCTTGACGAAGAAATTGCGGATGGGATTGTTGATGTCGCCTCCGCTCATGACCCCGATTTGGCCCAGCACCAGACCCAGCACCTCGCCCAGGATTCCGCCCAGGATAAGACCCAGCAGGATGAAAACCACCAATCGGCCGACACCGGCAGTTCTATTCATTTTCGGCTCCCATCCTTGTGTTCAATAAAGTTTCTTTTTGCGGGGCTTTTCCTCAAGCAGAATCGAAGTCTTGCGTTTTTCCTGCACGCGCACGTACAGGATCTCCACCGATTCGCCCACCTGGAAAAGCTTGAAGACATCCTGCACGTCCTGCAAGGTATTGATCCGCTTGCCTGCGACCTCGTAAATCACGTCGCCGACCTTGAGTCCGGACTTCTCCCCCGGCGAACCCCGATCGAGGCCGGCGATGGCGACGCCGGGCCGCGCCTCGTCCAGGTTGGGATCGGCATAGATGCCCGTGGTGAATTCACGGATGCGTCCGTACTTGATCAACTCGTCCATCACCAGCTTGGCCTTCAAAATCGGGATGGCGAAACCCAATCCGATGGAGCCCTGGGACTGCCCGCCGCCGGTGAAGATGAAAGTGTTGATGCCGATGAGTTTCCCGTCCGCGTTGATCAAGGCCCCGCCCGAATTTCCGGGGTTGATGGAGGCGTCGGTCTGGATCATGTTGTGGTAATGGATATCGCTGGTGCTGCTGAAGGTGCGGTTGACGGCGCTGATGACCCCGACCGTCACCGTCGGCTTGGTGTCCCCGATCAGGTAGCCGTAGGGATTTCCGATGGCGACCACCCATTCCCCGATCAGGTTGTCGGGCTTTTCCTGGATCGATGCCACGGGAAGGTCGGGTGCTTGCACCTTGATGACCGCCAGATCATTGGCGCCGTCCGCGCCCACCAGCTTGGCCTGGAATTGGCGGCCGTCATATAACGTCACGGTGATGCCTTCCAGCTCCCCGCCTTGTTCCCCGCCGCCCACCACGTGGCTGTTGGTGAGGATGTAGCCTTCCCGGGAGATGATGACGCCCGAGCCGAGGCTGCTCATCTCCTTGCGCCGGTATTGCGGCCCGAAAAAATCGAAAAAGGGATCCTGGAAGAATGGGTTGCCGTAGGCCACCACCGCGGTGCGGCGGACGGTAATGGAAGCGACGGAGGGGGCCGCCTTTTCCGTGGCGACCACGATGGCGGTGCGCCGCGCATCGGAAGGATTGGAGCCGTTGGGATTGCCGGGCGCGGGTACCGGAACGGGCGTTCCGACCGCCGAGGGCGCGGGCGGGAGCGGTGAAGACGAACCCGCGGCGAAAGCCGTTCCCATGGTAAGCGCGGCGAAGCAGGCAAGCGACCCGGCGAGCGGAATGCGATGCAGCGAATGCTTAGTATTCATAGTCCTCGTAAGCCACTTTCTCCAGGCAAAGCCCCTGGGCGGGTGCCCAGTGCCGTTCGCCCCGGAAGGTTCCGGCCAGGATCCCTTGCAAGGATCCTTCCGGTATGGCCCCGCGGGCCACATCGTAAGCGGCCCCCACGATGGAACGCACCATCTTGTGCAGGAACCGGTTGGCCTCCAGCGTTACGGTCAGGAAGGCCACATCCGCAATCGCTTCGGCCCGAAGTACCTCGCAGAGGGTGGTCTTCCCGTCGTCCCGGGGCAGGGAAAAGTTAACAAAATCATGGGTGCCGATCACGCCGGCAAGCGCGGCGCGAAAGCGATCGATGTCGATTGGTATTCCGGGATGCCAGGAAAGCCCGGCCATCAGGGCGGTGGGCCGAAGCGCGATGCGGTAGCGGTAAAGGCGCGAGAGCGCGGAGTAACGCGCATGGAACTCCGGCGCGCAGGCTTGCATGGCGCGGACGCAAATGGTATGCGGGGTAAGCGCGTTGAGCGAGTGCTCGATGCGGCGCGCCTGGGGTTCGCCGGCGCAGTCGAAATGCGCCACTTGCCCGGTGGCATGTACGCCCGAGTCGGTGCGGCCCGCCCCGAATACGGTGATAGGCTCACGCAGGCACACCTTCAGCGCCTTTTCGAGTTCGCCCTGCACCGTCAGCTGTCCCGGCTGGAATTGCCAGCCCGCGAAGGCGGAACCCAAATATTCCACTGCGAACCGGTACCGGGCCATGCGGGGGAAAGTTAGGAATCGGTTCCGGGTTGCGGCCCGCGGGGACGAACAGGATCCGCGTACGGGAAGGGCGCCCCGGGGCGCGCGTCAGCCCCGGAGATCCAGATGCGCCCCGTCGGAAAGGCTCGCGGGACGCGTCCAACCGGGATCGGGCAGGGCGGGGATGTCGTTGGGCAGGACTTCGTAGGTCCAGGCCGTCACGCGGAAATCGAGCAGCGCCAGGTTTTTCTCAAGCTCCGGCAGGGATTGGGACAGCAGCTCGCGCACGTCATGGTATTGATTCTTGAAATCGAGGCGCGCCCCTTTGGGCTCCCAGGCCACGCCCACGTTCACGCGGCCCATATGTTTGGATTGGGTCTCCACCTTCACCTGCAAAGGCGCCTTCGGGCCGCCTTTTCCCCGGCCTTCCTTACCGCCGCCGTCCTGGCGCCAGGTTACTTGCAGGTTACGCCATTCCTGGGCCTGGTAATAGTAGAACTGGGTAGGCTGGCCCTCCGGGATGGGCAAATCCCGGGGCAACCCGTTGGCGACGGCCTGCAGCAGGAATTTCGCGGCGTCATGTTCCTTGACCCCTGCGGGGAGCGCGCTCACGTCCTTCGCGAGTTTGAGGAGGTCTTCCGACTTGAAAGCCTCGGGCAATAGCTTGCGGAGCCAAGCCGCGGTGGCTTGCGGGGATTCACCCGCCTCGGCGGCGGCCGTGAGCAGGGCCCCGGCGGCATCCGGGATGCGGCCCTGGGCGGCCAGACGTAAAGAGGTATCCGAGCGGAGCAGGGATGCATCCTGCTCCGGTTTCACGGTTTGCAGCAACTTGAGCATCGCCTGCGGATCGCGTACCGCATCGCCCCAGGCCTTGGCTTGCGCTTGCGGCTGTTGCGCGTCGCGCGGAAAGGAAACGAAAAGCTTCAAGAGGTTATCGGTTTGTTCCTGCTTGGGTATCGCGGGCGGCTGACCGGCTCCCGGCGCATCCATCAGCCCGCTCTGGGCCAGCACGGTGCCGAATTCCTCCACCAGCTTTCCGTAATACGGTTCCGATTGGAAATCCTGCAGGTAATGCGAAGCCAACAACATTCCCTGGCGTACGTCGCCGGAAGACGCGCCCATGGCGGTCCGCAACCCCGCGGGCAGGGACGCAGCCGGATCGGTGAAACGCGCCTGCATGCGTCCGCCCTGGCGCTCCAACGCGAAGTCGGTGAACTCGCCCGGCTCCTTGGCCTGGGAGGAGTAAACTTCGAGGGTACTACCGCCCATGTCCACGGTATACCGGTAAAGGGAATCGCTCTTTCCCGGCCCTCCCGATCCCCCGTATCCCATCCGCCCGGCCGACATCAGGATGCCATCGGCATCCTTGCGATCCACGATGCGTCCGAACCAGGGGGCATGCCCGGCTCCGGCTTCCGCCGGGAGAAAAGCGCCCGCGTCGGCCGCCCGTCCCGCATTCGCCTGGGCCTGGCCCGCGCCGCGACCGCCCGACCGGAGCAGATCCGCCATGGCCGCCTTGGCGGCCGGATCTCCGGGCGTTTCCTCGAGCGCGTCGAGCAGGGCCGTCACCACTCCGGGATCCATTCCCGCCAAGGCCTGGGACGCGAATTCCTTGCCGCCCTTGGCCTGCATGGCCTGCATAAGCAATTGAGGCAAGGTCAGTTTGCCCAAGGCCGCCTTGTCTTGGCCCGCTTGCGCGCCGCCCGGTTGGCGGCCGCCCATCCATTTCACGATTTGATCCTCGAAGGCGCGCAAATCCTTAAGGGCATTCATGTTCTGGGGTAACGTGTAGCCTACCCCTTGCCAATCGCCTTCGCCCTGCGCATGGCCCGCGCCCTTTTCGACCTGCACGGATCCGTTGCCGGGAAAGGAAAGCTTTACCTTCTCCCCGACCTGGAAATCGCCTTCCGCCTGGAAGCGTATCTTGCCCTGGGAATATTGGACCTCTAGGGTCTGCTTACCGCTCTCGGCCTTGACGCCGGTAACCGTCCCGGAAAACGAGGTCGGCGTTCCCGGACGATCGGCTGGGGCGCGTACGCCTTTGATGTTTTCGGAAGAGTCCATAGGGGTGGCTATTCATTATACGGCTCTTGGCTTCCGGAACTTTAACGCCGAAAACGGGAAGGGAGGGAAGCGTTTGGGGTTTTTGGGGTTCAACCCTTTTCGCGCCGCAACCGGATGATGAACTCCACCTGATCCTGGCTGATGCGCATCCGGCGGGAAATTTCCGAAGACGTCATTCCCTTGCGCGCCAGTTTCAGGACTTCTTCCTTGCGCCTCTCCACCCGCTCCACCTCGGTGGTGGGGGGCATCACGCCCAAGGTATCTTCCCCGTTACCCTCTTCCGCGATTTCGTCGCGCGCCCCCGGGGCATCTTCATCTTCCATGGCCAGGCCGGGTTTGCCTATCCGCGCTTCGCCGGTCGGAGGCTCACCCCATCCCGGCCCCACCTGGAAATACCTCGTGTCCGAACCGGTATCGCGCGAGTCCGGTCCCCGATCCTTTTCCAGGGAAAAGGGGACCGTGTCGGGATCCCTGCGGGGCAAGGGTTCCGGATCGGGCGCTATGCGGGTGAACTCGTCCACGGGAATGGCATCTGTGGGAGGTTCTTGGGAACGCACCGAGGGTTCCGGCCGGACTGAATCCGCGGGGTGGAAATAGGGCACCGCGGGCTCAGGGATATCCTGGACCGCTTCCAATTCCATCGGATCCCGTTCCGACCCGGGTTGCCGGGGCGCATCCGCTTCGGAGTCCCGGGAAATCCTCGCGACCTTTTTCACCGCATCCTCGAAATCGGACATGGCCTTGGAGCGCGCCGGGGAAACCGCGCGGATATCGTCGCCACCCTTGGGCGCTTTGCCCGGTCGGGATTTGGAAGGCCGATAGCGATTGGCCGCCCGCCAGCCCGAGAAGCAGGCCGGCAAAAGCATCAGCAACGCCGCCATGGGGCCCGCCCAGTAACGCAGGGAATACATCCATCCCAAGAAGCCATCGGCATTGGGCTGCGCATGCGATCGGGCCATTTCCCCGAGGCGCGTGCGCAAGGTTTTGTAGTCGCGCCAGGCCTTGGCCTGTTCACCGCGCAGCGAATCGGCTGCGGCATCGTCACCGGCGATCCGCAGATCGGCCTGGGACTGCCATTCCTGGTATTGGGTCAGTTTGCCGCGCACGGCCGCCATCTCGGGGTCGGCGGCGAAGTAGACTTCCTGGCGAATGGGCGATACGTACAGCCCCACCAATACGGCGAGGGCCACGGCCAAGCCGCCGAGCGCGCCGAGGATGAAGGGCTTGATCAGATGCATAGGCTGGAGCCTGGCTAATACTAACAATAATCGGGGTGCGGGCTCCATCGCATTGCGGGCGACGCCTTGCCGAATCCCCCAACCGGGGCTATTTTCAGGTCCAGGCCATGGCCAAAATCGTCATCCGATACCAGAACCAGATCCTGGGGGAAGCCCAGCTGCGGCCGGGGTTCAATACCATCGGGCGGCTTCCGGCGCATCCGATCTGCATCGAAAACCTGGGCATCTCGCGCAATCACGCCTTCATCCTGGGCGACATCGAGCAGAAGATTTTCATCCTTGAGGATCTGCAAAGCCTCAACGGTACCTACGTCAACAAGAAGCGGGTCCACAAATGCCTGCTCAAATCCAATGACGTCATCACCATCGGCCAGCACGCTCTGGAGTACCTGGAAGAGATCCAGCGTCCGCAAGCCGTGCCGGCGCCGGCCTATCCCGAACCCAAAGGCCGCGAGCCTTGGCTGGAAAACCTGGATACCGGAGCCTCCGTTCCGCTTCCCAAGGAAACCACCTACTTCGGCAATAGCAGCAGCGACGACATCCACATCCCCGGTTTGATGATAGGCAAGCAATTCGCGAGCATCGATCGCAAGGGAACCGTGTGGGTCATCAACCTGCTGGTAAAGCGTTTCTCGGCCATCAAGCTGAACGGTGAAGAGGTGAATTCGGCCCGGCTGAAAAGCGGGGACGAGATCGAAGTGGGCGGCGTTAAGTTCCGCTTCCTGCTGCCGGACTGAAAAGCGCCTTCAGGACTCGGCCCGCATCGCCGAGGCGCAAGCGAAAGCCTGGATCCCCAATCCCTTCCCGAAATCAGTTAGACCCTCGCCCGAAGTGGCGGTGATGCCTACGTCCTCGATGGCCAGGCCCAACAGCTCGGCCACCTTCACCGTCATCGCGGCGTGCAGGGGCATGATCTTGGGGCGCTGGCACTCCAAGGTTACGGAAACATGGGTGAGACGGTAACCGGTATCGTCCAAATCCTCCAGCGCCCGCTGCAAGTAGGCCGCGCTGTCGGTCACTCCGGCCTTGCATAGCTTGTCGGCCACGGGCCCCAGCACCGGCTTGCCGGTAATTCCGGAGATGGCGTTGGTAATGGCGTGCAGCACCACATCCGAATCGCTGTTGCCTTCCAGCGCGTAGGCTTCCTTCAGGGTGAGGCCGCCCAGCACCAGGGCCTTGCCCGCGGCGGGCTCCTGGATGCGATGACTGTCCTGCCCGATGCCGACCTTGAACATGCTCTCCTCCGCCCCGCTTCCCTACTCGGGAAAGGCTTCGCCTTTTTCCATCCGGCCCGCAATCCATTCCGCCCAGGCCAGGTCCGCGGCGCTCGTCACCTTGCGGTTGAGATCCGAACCCGAGACCCAGCGCACCTGGCAGCCCGCCTGCTCCGCCATCATGGCCTCATCGGTGGGGATGTCCCCGCTCCAGGCCCGCGCGTAGACGTTTTCCAGCACTTGGCGCGGGAACACCTGCGGTGTCTGCACCAGAATCAAACCGCGCCGGTCCAGGGTCCGGGTCACCACGCCCTCATTCACCTCTTTGACCGTATCCGGGGAAGGCATGGCGGCAATGGCGCAAGCGCCCGGGGCCACGGCCTCCAGGCAACGACGGATGACTTCCGCGGAGACGAAGGGGCGGGCCACATCGTGCACCAGCACGTAGGGCAGCTTGGGATCGAGCATCTGGAATCCGTTGCGCACGGAGACCCAACGCTCGGGGCCGCCTTCGACCAGTTTCAGCTTGGGATGGGTGGAAGCCAGTTCCGCGAAAGCGGCCATGCGTTCCCGCGGCAGCGCCAGGATGATGGACTTCACGCAGGCCAGGCGGTGGAACGCGTCCACGGCATAGGCCAGCATGGTCTTGCCCTGGTTCAGCGGCAGGAATTGCTTGGGCTCGGTGCCGCCGGCCCGCAGGCCTTTGCCCCCCGCGGGCAGCACCACGCCTATCGGCGGAAGATCCGCCAGCAGGTCCGCAGTATCCGCCATGTTACCCAAGCCGCTTCATCTCAGATCTTGACCGGGCTCTTTTTGCCCAGCAGCAAGGCGCGCATCTTCATCGGCAGGCCCAGGCATTTGATGAAGCCGGTCGCGTCCTGTTGGTTGTAGGTGTCCACGTCCGAGAAGCCGCCCAGGCCCGGATCGTAGAGGGAGAACGGGGATTCCATGCCGGCCAGGATCATGTTGCCCTTGTACAGCTTGAGGGTCACCGTTCCGGTCACCACCACCTGGGTCGCATCCACGAAGGCGTCCAGCGCTTGCCGCAGGGGCGTGAACCAGAATCCGTCGTAAACCATTTGCGCGTACTTCTGCCCGATGGACTGCTTGTACAACAGGGTATCGCGATCGAGGGTCAACTGTTCCAGGAACTCATGGGCCCGGTACAGCAGCGCGCCGCCCGGCGTTTCATACACCCCGCGGGACTTCATGCCCACCAGGCGGTTTTCCACGATATCGACCAGGCCGCAGCCATGCGTCGAGCCCAGGGCATTCAGCTTCTCGAGCAATTCCACCGCGCCCAGCTTCTTGCCGTCCACGGAAACGGGAATGCCTTTCTCGAATCCGATCTTCACGTAGCCCGGCTTGTTGGGGGCCTTTTCCGGAACCGTGGTCCAGCGGAGCATGTCATACTCGTGTTCCTTTTCGGGATGCTCGAGAACTCCTCCCTCATGGGACAGATGCCAGAGATTCCCGTCCTCGGAATAGATCTTCTTCTTGGATACGGTCAGCGGGATATTGCGGGCTTCCGCGTATTCGATGGCGTCCTCGCGCGAGCGGATCTTCCACTTGGGATCCTTCCAAGGCGCGATGATCTTGAGGCGCGGGTTCATCGCCATGTAGGTCAGCTCGAAGCGCACCTGATCGTTGCCCTTGCCCGTCGCGCCGTGGGAGACGGCATAGGCGCCTTCCTTCTCGGCGATCAGCACCTGATGCTTGGCGATCAGGGGGCGGGCCATGGAGGTGCCCAGCAGGTATTGTCCCTCATAACGCGCCCCGGCCTTCAGTACCGGCCAGGCGTACTCTTCCAGGAATTCCTTCTTCAAATCCAGCACGTAGCACTTGGACGCGCCCGTCGCCAACGCCTTCTTCTTGAGCGGGTCGGTTTCGATCTTGCCCTGGCCGATATCCGCCGCGTAAGCGATCACTTCTACATCGTAATTCTCGATGAGCCAAGGGATGATCACCGAGGTATCCAGGCCCCCGGAATACGCCAGAACCACCTTTTGCTTGCCGCCTTGTTTCGCGGAACTCTTCTTCGCCATGGGACCTTTCGACGCGGCATTTTCGAACCGCAAAGTTTCAGCCAAATGTAGTATTTGGGCGGCTCGGGATAGAACCCTGAGCCCGGGAGGGCGAAGGGAAACGGGGGAAATCGCGGAGCGATTTCCTTCTCGCTAAAGGGCGGGGCGTTCACCAGCCGCTACCTAGGGGCTTCCGCGAGTCTACTGGCGCGGGGTCGGGGAGGCGGTCCGCGGCGGGGCAAGGCTCGACAATGCGCTGGGTCGCCTGGCCCTTGGAAATCGCGGCGTCCGCGCACAAGCGGAGCGGCCGATGTGCCGATGCGCGAACAGGCTTCAGGCGAAGTCTGTTCGCGATTCCCAAAGGCCATCCGCCTTGATTCGCCGCGCCCCGCCTCCCCACTCCCGCGCCCCGGTCAGGCGGCCCCTACCTGCGGCGGAAAAACCTCGCGCACCGGCCGCGTCCAGTCTCACGCGCGAATACGATCTGGAATTTTGTCAGCGGTCCGGTTTTGAATCGCGGGGGCAGGAGACGGGGTTATAGATCAAGACTTTGAGGTTAGGTAGCGGGAGGCTTGGGAGCGGAGCCGGCGGGAGGGGCGCCGGCGGGGGGCACGGAGATGTCTGGGACGGCGGTAGGCGCGGGGGCGGCAGCCGCTGCCGGAGGAGCGGCGGGTGCTACGGCCGCGGGGGCTTTATCGTCGACGAGCTTCAGGCCATTTGCTTCGAGGAGTTGCACGGCACCGGCGAGCCTGTCGTTGGTGTTCCCCAGGCGGTTGATCAGGATCTTGATGAAGTTGGTCACCCACGGCGCGAGGGAAGCGAGCTGGGCTTCAAACATATCGTTGGTGATGATCAGGACTTCGGTGAAGTCGATGGCCTTTACCGAGGCTTCGCGTTTGGTGTGGCCGAGCATGCCCATTTCGCCGAACAGGCTACCCGGACCCAGTTGCACCAATTCGATGGCTTGGGGACCTTGGGGTGTGGGCTTGGTTTTGTAGACGGAAACGCGGCCGCTTTGGACGCTGTAGATGCCGTCGACGTCCGCGCCTTGCTCGAAGATGATTTCTCCCGCCGCATAGGCGCGGGTGACTTTTTTGAACAGCTTGGACAAGGCGCCGCTCCCGCTAAGGTACGCTAGCGCGCACCCGGTGATCGCCTCATTCTACCATGGCCTTTTCCAGGCGGTCAATCAACTCGCCGATTTCCTCATGGCTGATGTTCAATGCGGGCAATAGCCGAACCACATCCTGGCCGGCGCGATGGACCAATAGGCCCTGTTCCCGGCAGGCCTTCTGGAACGCTCCCAAATCGCCCCCGTAGCGGAATCCGGTCAGAAAACCCTTGCCGACCACGGGACCCCAGGGCGCGCCGTTGGCGGCTTTGCGGGTTACCAGCGCTTCCAGTTCCCCGCGCAGTTTGGCGGCCCGCGCGCGCGCGTCGGCCAGAAAACCCTCGCGACGCAATTCGCCCAGCACGGCCAGTCCCGCGGCGCAGGCGACCGGGTTGCCGCCGAATGTCGATCCGTGATCACCGGCATGGATGGAATCGGCAATGGACTTCTTCAGGAGCACCGCGCCCAGGGGCAGACCGCCTCCGAGGGGCTTGGCCAGGGTGATGAGATCGGGTTCCAGGCCCAGCGCGCGCGCAGCCAGCATTTCGCCGGTACGCCCGAAGCCCGTCTGCACCTCGTCGGCAATCAGCAATACACCGCGGGCCTGGGCTTCCTTGAGGGCCTGGGCCATGGCCGGCTCCATGGGGATGATGCCGCCTTCGGCCTCGATGGGTTCGAAAATAACCGCGGCCGTATCCTCGTTCACCGCGGCGCGCAAGGCTCCCGAATCGTTCACGGGCAGAATCCGGAATCCCTCGGGGAGCGGACCGAATCCCTTGCGGATCTTTTCCTGGCCGGTGGCCGCCATGGAGGCATAGGTGCGCCCATGGAAAGAATGCGTGAAGGAGAGGATTCCCAGCTTGCCCGCTTTGCCTTGATCCTGCCAATGCCTGCGCGCGAACTTGATGGCGCCTTCATTGGCTTCGGTGCCGCTATTGCAGAAGAAGGCCGCGTCCATCCCCATGGCCCCGCACAATTCCTCCGCGAGCTTCATCTGGGTGGGAAGCAGATAGAGATTGCTGGCATGCATCAGGCTGCCGAGCTGCGCCTGTACCGCCGCCACCACCGCGGGATGCGCATGCCCCAAGGCATTGACCGCGACGCCCTGCACGCAGTCGAGATACTGATTGCCCTTGTCGTCCCACACCCAGGAGCCGCTACCGCGCACCAGGGTGAGATCGCGGGGGCCGTAATTTTGGAGCAGGTGTTGTTGTTCCATTGTGTATGAAGAAGAAGGTTTAAGGTCAAAGGTCTAAGGTTTAAGGGGGGCGTTTTCCCTTAAACCTTAGACCTTAAACCTATCCCCTTAAACCTCTCTTCCCGCCTTTCACTTGATTATCGTCCCACTGTTGGCTTTTCCGCTCACCTGAGCAGCGAATTTCCCTTCCCCGTCCCAACCGCAGATATGCACCGCTCCCACTCCCCGCGCCACTGCCGCTTTGCACGAGCGCAACTTCGGGATCATCCCTCCCGAGGCCACCCCGTCGGCGATGAGCTTATCGATGGCGGTGCCGTCCAGATCCGCGATCCGCATCCCGTCCGCGCCGCGCACGCCCTCGACGTCCGAAACGAAGATCAATCTCTCCGCCCGCAGGGCGATTGCCAGTGCGGACGCGGCATCGTCCGCGTTTACGTTGTAATGCGCCTGCCGTTCGTCGACGGAGATGGGAGAGACCACGGGCAGGAATCCGCCGGCCAGCAGCACATCAACCAATCCGGTCCGCACCGTCTCGATCCTGCCGACCTGGCCCAGTTCCGGGGAAATAGGTTCGCACAGGAAGGTAGGGCCGTCCACGCCGCTCAGTCCCGCGGCTTTGGCGCCGTGGGCGTTCAACAGGCCCACCAGCTTTTTGTTCACATAGCCGCTCAAGGTCATCTCGACCACTTTCAGGGCGGCCGGCCCGGTCACGCGCAGCCCGTCCTTGAAGACGGGTTCTTCGTTTAGCCAAGCTAGGTGCCGGTTGATATCCTTGCCGCCGCCATGGACCAGGACCAAGGGCGCGGCCGAGGTTTTGCCCAAGCCCGCGAGCGCTTCGCACAGGCCGGTCAGGGCGGTCTCGTCGTCCATCATGGAGCCGCCGATTTTGACGACGATGGGGCGCGCGGTCATCAGGCCAGACCGAGGCCGGCGGGCAGCCCCAGGGCCAGATTCATGTTCTGCAGGGCTTGGCCGGAGGCGCCCTTCACCATGTTGTCCAATACGGAAACGATGATCAGCTTGTTTCCGCCGGCCGGCTGGTAAACCTTGATGTGGCAGAAGTTGGAATGCTTCACGTCCGCGGTGCGCGGGAAATCCTCGCGGATGCGGACGAACCCGGCGCCCGCATAAGCCGCCTTGAGGCAGGCTTCGGCGGCCGCGCCGTCCTTGCCTGGGGCTAGATCGCAATAAATGGTGGACAGGATTCCGCGTTCCATGGGAATCAGGTGGGGCGTGAAAAGGACTTCGACCTTGCGGCCCGCGGATAACGAGAGCTGCTCCATGATCTCGACGCGATGACGATGCTTGTCGCCCACGCCGTAGGCGGCCACGCTTTCGTTGGCGTATACGTAATGGGTGGTTTCGGTGGGCTTTTTCCCCGCGCCCGAAACACCGGACTTGGAATCGATAATGATGCCGTCCGGGGAAATCACGCCGGCTTGGATCAGCGGCATCAGGGGAAGCAATGCCGAGGTGGGATAACATCCGGGATTCGCGATCAGGCGCGCGCCTTTGATCGCGTCCGCGTGGATTTCGGTAAGGCCGTAACGCGCCTGTTTCAGCACCTCGGGCAGGGGATGCGGGTGGGCATACGCCTTCTCGTAGGCTGCCAGGTCCTGCAGGCGGAAGTCCGCGGAAAGATCGATCACCAGGGTTTTGCCGTTGGCCGCGAAAGGCGCGGCGCATTCCGCCGAGGCGCCATGGGGCAGGCAGGAAAACACCACGTCCGGTTGCGTGGCCTTCACGTCGGCGAAGCTGCGCAGGATTCCGACCGATGCCGGCAGGCGTCCCTGGAATTGGGGATAGATTTTGCCGTAGTCCGTGCCCGGCTGCGATTCCGAACTCAACCACGCGATCTCGACCTGGGGATGCCGCAGCAGCAGCACCATGAGCTCCTGCCCGGTGAAGCCCGTGGCGCCTAGGATACCGACCTTGATTGCCATTTTCTTCCTTAAAAACTGAAAGTTAGAAAGCCCATTCCGGCCTTTGTAGCGCCAGGGCGGATTTCCGCGGCAGCCCGCGCAATAAGTCTTAGCGCCGGCGCGACTTAACGCCCGTCTGTCCGCTTGCCAAAGGGGGCGGCGCCAAGTATCTTCTGTTACGCAGCAAGCGCGCCATTTTGGCGGAAACCCTGCCATTACGGCGGGCCGGGATGTATAATATCCCCAGATTCATAGGAGTTCCAGGCGATGGCCATCACGAAGGTTTGGTTGGACGAGAGCGAGAACGAGTGCACCATGTGCGGGGCCTGCGAAGCCACCTGCCCTGAGGTATTTGAGGTTCCCGAGAAAATGGTCATCAAGGGCGGCGCCAAGCTGGAACTGACGGACGAAATCGTGGAAGCCGCCGAAGGCTGCCCGGTGGGAACCATCGGCATCGAATACGACAATAGCGGCAAGCGCGACAACCCCATGTAATCGGGGCGACCCGGTAAACGAAAAAGGCCGGTCCCCAGGGACCGGCCTTTTTTTATTTCCGGATTCCGTAAGGGTCAGAGCGGCGGGCGGGAATGGGCAGGCGCAAGACGGCCGCGCACGTCGCGGCCCCGTAACCGGGACGGTACGGGCATGCCGGCGGCGTCGAACCGGAGCAGGGAACCGGCGCGCAAGTCGACAGCAATATTCCCCTGGCATCTGGCCGCCCACCACGCCGGATCCCAATTCGCGTTGAATGCGTCTTTGCTTTCCGAAGGCGACTTGCAATTGGCTTCATCTACCTGCTTGCCGGAAATGCTCAATGGGCCCCACCCGTCCCACGACCGCGTCGGATCGTAGTGGGTGGAGTCGTCCATGTGGAATCCCGGCGGCTTCTCGGCTTCGTTGTTATAGTTCAGGAAATTCTTTGCCCAGCGGTACGCGAGCGGATTGGAGCCGCAATTGGCCCACAATGTATCGGCATACATGTTGAATCCCCAGGAGATGAACATGGTCTTTCCCCCGACGAAAGAGGGTTTCGTGCCGGCCCAGTAAGGGATTTTCATCTCCACGCCCACTGTCGTAGTATCGGTGGCGGAATGCGCCGAGGAGAGCGCGACCAATCCGGCAGGCATGGTGCCGGGCACCTGGAATTTGTCCGCCGTTAGGCGATCGCGGTAATAGAAGCGGGTCGAGTCCCGCCTCGAGATCGGCTTGTCCACCTGGATGGTCTTAGGCGAAGTACCGTACACCAAGCCGCTCGCATCGGCGGTGAAGTAGGAACGATACACAGCCGGGTCTTGATCCCAGGGCGAAGGGTCAACGAATACCTCGGCTGCATCCGCCTTCCAGGCGTCCGCAAGCGCGGGACAGACGGTCTTCGCGTTCACGACGGTCTTGGTCTTCACCAGGAAGAAGAAATAGAGCGCTTGGTTGTCGTAGGCCGCCAACATGGTGATGGACCCGTTCACGGGATTCTTTACGTACTTGGAGGGATCGTCGTTGCGAACCGTTTCCGGCGCGAGCACGACCATCTTTTCCGTATCCTTGAAGGATAGGCTATGCCCGGTCGACAACCCCATACCGGCCACCGCGCGCCAGAGGGAATCGGGGCGTCCGTCCATTTTCAGGGAATTATCCGGGATGCGAAAGGCCGTCAGGTACTCCCGGGAATACAGGGCATGGGTCGGTGTCACCGCCAGCCAGGCGAAAATCGCCCAGGCGAAGAGCTGGAATCGAACCCGCGCAACGCCGGAAGCCCCGGGGACGCGGCGCCCTAAAGCCATTGCCTTAATCGATTGCGGACTCATGATCTTCCAGGGATTAGTATCCAGGGTTTCAGGGAGCAATTCCAGGGCCAAAGGCAGGGGCCTGGGGAACCGGGGAATTGAGGCCCATCCCCCGAAATATAATGGGTTTTCCGGTCCTGGGTGGGTCAGGGAATGACAGTCGGGCAAAAATTGACCGGGAAGCCTACGGGAACAGGGAGGTTCCCGAGAGCTATATTTACCCCCTTCCACTTTTTCCAAGAAGCGGGTGACTGGATTTGCATTCCCTCCTCGAATTCCTGACAGCCGCCCCAAAAACCTTTGTCATCAAGCTTCATCGTCGGGATCAGCCCGGCGAAGGCCTGATGCAGGCCAACAAAGTAACCCACCTCGTTTTCGACTGGGCCATGAAGCCGGAACGCCTGGCCTCGGTACTGGCCTCGGCGGATGCGCAGGGGCGCCATCTGCTGGCCTTGGTGTATGCCTCCGAGGACCGCGGCGCCGCCGAAGGTGAATTGCTGGGCGCGCTTGAAGGGTATCCGCCTTCCCAGGCATTGTTGCTTTTGGGAAAGCTGGAACAGGAGCTTTTGATCTTTTCCCGCGAAGGCGAGAAAACGCGCACCTACCATGGTTTTCTGGAGATGGCCGGAATCGTCCTGCCGCGGGTGTTGGCGGATGATTGGACGGCGGCGCCCGGCATGGAGTCGGCGAATTGGATTTCCTTCCGTTATTTCATCGGCGCGCACCTCTGCCATTTCCTGTGCCAGACCGCGTTAGGCGCCGTGAAAATCACCCAGAACGGCGAGATGCACCGCAAGGACGCGCAAGAGTTGGCGCAGCGTTTCGCATTCGGGGAGCGCCTCTCCTCGGCATTGCCGGCCGAAGAAGTGCAATTGCTGCTCCACTTCGCTGTGGGCGCCGGTCTGGTTCTGCAGGAAGACGGACAGCTCCATCTTTCCCCCGAAGGCAAAGCCTTTCTGCGCCTGGACCGCCATGACGCCTGGCGGCGCCTGGCCGGGTGGTGGATGCGGTCGCGCCTGCGCGGCCTCGGACATACCTTGCAAGCCCTGGCCTCCCTGCCCGCCGATCCGCCCGCGGGCCGCGTGGCCGCCTGGGCCAACCTGCTGTGGATCCATTCCGGGACGTATCGCAAAAGTTACGCTGACGCCAAGGCTTCCTTCACGTGGGAAAACCTTCCCAAGCCCCTACAGGAACTTTGGCTGCTGGGCCTCGTCGAATTCGGCATGGCCAAGGGCCGCATCGCCTGGCTACGTCCGGATCGCGAGGCTATCGCCCGCCTCAACCTGAAGGAAGGCTCGGTAGGCGGGGATACCGGGGGTACCCCGCAAGTTACTGTGGCCGCGCCTGCTGCCCCCGCCGGCGCGCCGGCTTCGCGTCCCATCAGCCTGCCCAACATGGAAAGCCTGGTGCCGTTGGATTCCCCGCTGGATCGGTTACGGCAATTGGAACTCGTGGCCCGGAAAAGCAACGACGAATTCATGGGCCGCTACCGCTTCACCAAGGAATCGGTGATCCAGGGCCTCCAGGCCGGCCTGCCCCTGGACTCGTTCCAGGATCTGCTCGGTTGGCTGGGGTATGAAGGTCCCGCGCGGCAGACCCTGCTGGAATGGGCTTCCACCTACGCCTCCACCTTGTTCATGGATACCCTGGTATTGCGCGTCTCGGATCCCATCCGCTTCCACGAGCTCAAGGAAATCCCCCAGTTCCTGGAAATGATCACCGAGGTCATCCCCGATTACGGATTCACCCTGACGCGGCAGAACAAGGCGCGGGTCAAGGAACTGCTGCAGCATTTCGGACTCGTGCCGGGCGAAGACGCGCGGCGCACCCTGGAACTGGAATCGGTGTCCCTGGAAGGCTCTGCCCAGACCTGGGAATTGCAGCGTCCGGAAGTCGGCCCCCCCGCCTACCGGGAAACTCCCGGCAGCCTACGGGCCCCGCCCCAGCCGCAAGCCGAGAAGAACGGTCAGGCGACGCGCGAGCAGGAATTGTTGGTCAAGATTGAAACGCTGGAAGCCGCCATCGCCGGCGAGAAGCAGGTGGAGTTCAGCTATGCCGCGCCCATCCTCAGGCGCGTGGCCATGAAGCCGCTGCTGCTGCTCAAGCATAAGGACCCCATCAAGCTCATCGGCATCGAAGCCGATTCGGGCCACCGCAATGAATACGTGCTGGAGCAGGTAAAAGCCTTGCGCATCATGGAGTAGCCGGAGCCATGGAAACCCCCTTCGTTCATCTGCATACGCACTCGGAGTATTCCATGCTCCAGTCCTCGGCGCGTATCGGGGGGCTGGTCAAAAAAGCCCTGGAGCAGAAGCAGACCGCCATGGCGCTCACCGATCATGGCAACATGTTCGGCATGCTCGAGTTCAACAATGCCGCCAAGAAGGCCGGGCTCAAACCCCTGATCGGCTGCGATCTGCATGTCGCCCCCGACAGCCGTACCAACACTACTTACGCCCCCAACCAGCCATTGAGCCACAAGCTAATCCTCATCGCCGCCACCGATGCGGGCTACAAGAATCTGATGCGCATCTGTTCCGACGGCTATCTGGACGGTTTTTACCAGAAGCCGCGCATCGATCACGAGTCCCTCAAAGGCCGCTCCGAGGGCCTCATCTGCCTTACTTCCAATCATCAGGGTGAAGTGGGAGCCGCATTGCTCAAGGGCAATGAGAAAAAGGCGCGCGAATTGCTGGAGGCATATGCCGGCTTCTTCGGCAAGGAGAACGTCTACCTTACCTTGCAATCGCACGGCCTGCCCGAAGAAGAGACCATCAACCGCCGGTTCCTCGAGTTGCACAAGTCGGACGGCTGGCAATTGGTGGCGGTCAACGACGTGCATTTCCTCAAGCGCGAGGATTTCGAGGCCCATGACGTGATGCTTTGCATCGCCGGGGGCTGGAAGCTGAAGGAGCCGGGGCGGCCCCGCTTCAATTCGGATCAGTATTACCTGCGCTCCGGCGAAGAGATGGCCGCGCTGTTCGGGGATTTTCCCGGCGCCATCGAGAATACCGTGCTCATAGCCGAGCGCTGCAACGTGACCATCGAGTTCGGCAAGCTGCATCATCCGCAATTCCCCATTCCCGAAGGATATCCGGACGCGGACGCTTACCTGGCCCACCTGTCCCGCGAAGGCCTGGCGAAACGTTACCAGGAGCCGACCCCGGAGCTCAAGCAGCGCCTGGAATTCGAGCTCGAGGTGATGAAGAACATGAAGGTCGCTGGCTACATGCTCATCGTCCAGGATTTCATCAACGCCGCCAAAGGCATGGGCATTCCCGTGGGCCCGGGCCGCGGTTCCGCCGTGGGCTCCCTGGTCTCCTACGCGGTAGGCATCACCGACGTCGATCCCATCCGATTCAACCTGCTGTTCGAGCGCTTCCTGAATCCGGAACGCGTGTCCATGCCCGATATCGATACCGACTTCTCGGACAACGGCCGCCAGGCCGTCATCCAGTACGTGGTGGATAAATACGGCACCGAATCGGTGGCCCAGATCGTGACCTACGGCCGCCTCAAGGCCAAGGCGGCCCTCAAGGACGTGGCGCGCGTATTGGGCATCGATCACAAGGAAGTCGACAAGCTCAACAAATTCATCCCTGCGCTCACCAAAGGCCTGGTGCGCCCCGATTCCGACAAGAAGCAGGAGAACACCTACGTCTCGGACATCCCGGACGCCATGAAGGCCATCGAGGCCGGCGGCGAACCCTACCGGCAGATGTGGAATTACGCTTTGGCCCTGGAAAGCCTGGTGCGCCAGGCCGGCATGCACGCCGCCGCCGTCATCATCGCGCCCCGCGCGGTCGTCAACTTCGCGCCCCTGTACCGCCAGCCCGATTCGGGCCAGGTCATGATCCAGTACGACATGACCTTCTCAGAGAGCATCGGCCTGCTCAAGATGGACTTCCTGGGACTGCGCAATCTTTCCGTGATCCAGGATTGCCTGGCCCAGATCAAGGAAGCCTCCGGCGTGGAAATCGATCCCCTCAAGCTGCCCGAGGAAGACCCCAAGACCTTCCAGTTGCTGGGCAAGGGCATGACGGTGGGCGTGTTCCAGTTCGAATCGGGCGGCATGCAGGACTACCTGCGCAAGCTCAAGCCCAACGTCATCGAAGATCTCATCGCCATGAACGCGCTCTACCGCCCGGGCCCCATGGAGTACATCCCCCAATACATCGGCCGCAAGAACGGCCGCGAAGAGGTGGATTGCTACCACGAGAACCTGGAGCCCATCCTCAAGGAGACCTACGGCGTCATCGTGTACCAGGAGCAGGTGATGCAACTGGCCCAGGTACTGGCGGGCTTCTCCCTGGGCGGCGCCGATCTCTTGCGCCGCGCCATGGCCAAGAAGGACGTCAAGAAGATGGACGAGCTGCGGCCCAAGTTCGTCGACGGGGCCAAGCAGCGCGGCTACGATCCCAAGCTGGCCGAGCGCATCTGGGAAGTGCTGGTTCCCTTTTCCAGCTACGCCTTCAACAAGTCGCATTCCGCCGCCTACGCCACCGTCGCCTTCCAGACCGCCTACCTCAAGGCCCATTGGCCGGCCCAGTTCATGGCCGCCAATATGAACTCGGAAATGCACGATACCGCGCGCCTGGTCGTGCTGCTCAACGATTGCAAATCGATGGGCCTGGAAGTCCTCTTCCCCGATATCAATTCCAGCCAGGCCAAGTATACCGTGCGCGAAGGCAAGATCGTGTACGGGCTGGGCGGCATCAAGAACGTAGGGCTCTCGGCCGTGGAGCGCATAGTGGAAGAGCGCGGCAAGCATGGGCCCTTCACCACCATCTTCGATTTGTGCAAACGCGTCGACTCGCAGTACCTGAACCGACGCGCCTTGGAGTCCCTGATCCTGGGCGGCGCGATGCCTGACGAGATCCCGGGCAACCGCGCGCAGCAATTCGCCGCCGCCGAGTCCGCCCTCGCCTACGCGCAATCCTTCCAGCAGGACAAGTCCATCGGTCAGGTCTCTCTGTTCGACATGGGCAGCGCCCCCGCAGGCGAAGGCCCGGCCCTGGACACCGGTGAGCCGCAGCTTCCCAACGTTGATCCTTGGCCTTATAACGAAATGCTCGAGAAGGAAAAGGAAGTGCTGGGGCTATACCTCAGCGGACATCCGCTGGAGCCCTACCGCATCGAGCTCAAGGGCTTCACCACATGCCCTCTCGATGCCGATCGCCTAAGGCAATGCGTAGGCGAAGTGAAGCAGGAGCGGCCCAAGGAAGGCGAGCGCTTCCGAGGTCCCCAGGGCGCTCCCGTGGTATTGGGCGGCATGATCACGCGCCTCAAGACCAAGATCTCGGCCAAGGATAACCGCACTTTCGCCTTCGCCGAGCTTGAGGATTTTGTGGGCAAGGTCGAGGTGACCCTGTGGTCCGACGTGTTCGAAGAAGTGCGCAGCATGGTCGAGATCGATTCCATGGTCCTTATCCGCGGTAATCTCACCTGGAATGATGAACAGGCCATGTTCAAGCTCAACGCCCAGAAGGTGATAAACCTGCAGGAATCGCGGGAGAAGCTGAGCCGCAGCGTGCACGTGCGGCTCAAGACCGTGGGGCTTCTCGAACCCAACGTGGCCCGCCTGCACGATACCTGTTCGGAATACGAGGGCAATTGCCAGCTCGTGCTCCACATGGAGCATCAAGGCGAGGGCGAAATCGCCATGGTCAGCGAAAAGCTCAAGCTGACCCCGGATCAGGCCTGCACCCGCTCCCTGGCGGGCCTGGTGGGCGAAGAGAACGTCTGGCTCAGCGCCAAGTCGTACTGAATCGCGAATTTCCCGCGGCAAAAAGCACTCCGGAATAACTATATTCCCCCGGCCCGTTTTTCCCGAGAATAACCGTCGTACCGGAGTCCGGAATGAAGCACCATTTTTCATGGTGCGCCCGTTTGGGGTGCATCGTATTGGCCTTGGCGGCCACGCAAGCGCATGCGAAACTTTGGCTCACGCAGAAACAGGTGCTCCCGGCCGACGGGATCTATGATCTGGTAGTCTGGCATGCCGATACCTCCGACGGTTCCGCAAAGCGCTGGGCCTGCGATAGCCTCCAGGGGGAAGACCTCCAACCCGCCACCTGCCAATCGCACCCTTACGCCAAGCCCACTGCCGGCGCCCGGGACGAATACATTTATTCGGCTTTCCTGAACGCCGCCCCCGATGCCAGACGCGCCGAGCTCTCCGCCAAAGGACCCGCCCAAGAAGCGGCCTTCGATTCCCTTTCCAGTCCGGTCCTGGCGATTAAGGAACGCGGGGATTCCTGCGTATACCTGGTCATTTTCCGCGACTCCTATGCCCCGCTGGCGCTGGGACGCATCGCCTGCGCGGACACCCGTTCCGCCCTGCGGGAGGTGAGCCGGGACCTGGCGGGCCGGAAAAAAATGGTCCCGCGTCCCGGTCGTTCCGCGGCCGCCAAACGCGCAGGGGGAGGCGACGAGCTCTCCGACCTCACTACCGATCGCCTGGACTATGGTCTGGAAGCGTCGGCCGGGGCCGCCATCGGCATGTCCGATGATAAGACGGAGAACGAAGGCACGCCCTTCGAACAGGAAGTCCAGCATTTCGACTTCAACGATTTCGCGGAGTTGGATCAGGTTCCCCTCGGGATCCGGGCCTACCTGTCCTGGAACGGCGCCATAGGTTTCCGCGCCGGGTATGCCTACTCCACCTATACCCTCGCAAGCCGGATCTATAGCGGCTTCCAAGCCGACATCGCCGCCCAAGGCGGTGAACTCCAAGCCTGGAAAATCGCGCGGCACGACTATACCTTCGAACTGTTGTTCGGCAAGATGAAGAGCAACTCCAACGCCGACATGGGCGCTCACGGGATCTTGGGAGTGATCAAAACCGATTTCAAGGAGACGGCCAAGATCAGCGGCAAAGAGTACCACAATGGCGGGATATTGAAGGATGAGACCGGCGTCATCCTGGGCGCGGGCGGCGATATCCTGATCGCCAGACACGTGCTGTTCGGGTTTGAGGTGGGTCTCTTGCTCAAGGATTTCGCGCTCCAGGGCACGGGCACGCAACCGGACGGGACCGGCAACGAAATCCAAATCAGGTTCCGGCTGGGCGCGTTCGAACGGATGGAGTGGGGTCCCAAAGATCGCTGAATAGCGCCGGGATTCCGGTCGGGCCGCGGATTTCCGCCGAAAAAATACCGACGCGGCGCGCTTTTTCGCATTACATTGAATCCGTTCGAGGGGGGGCCAAGCTGCACGTCACGGAGTGACAATGAGCAGTTTGGTCAGGATCGCATTCACTTTATCATTCCTGTCGGGTCCGGTTTTGGCCGCGATTCCGGTTCTGAAATCCGGGGACTGTCCCGCTTTGACGCGGTATGCGGCGCCGGCGGATGATCGCTGGAGTCAGTTCCCGATCCAGCCCAATCCCGCCTCCAGCTTTCCCGTAAACACCGTCCAGACGCCCCTGAAAGCGGCGCAGTCGATCAATTGCATCGAGGTCTCGCCGGGGCTGCGGGCCGAATTGTGGGCCTCGGAAGAAATGCCGGGGGCCATCGCCTACCTGCAGGATTTCACCTTCGACGAACGCGGTCGCCTATGGGCGGTGGAACCCAAGAGTTATCCCAATATCATCCGCAACGCTTCCAACAGCGTAACGGATCAGAAATTCACCGGCGGCCTCGATCGCATCGTGATCCTTGAGGATACCGACGGGGACAGGGTGATGGACAAATTCAAGGTGTTCCGCGATGGGCTGAACATGCCGCAGGGAATCGAAGTGGTCAATGGCGGCGTGGTGGTCGCCATGGTCCCGTACGTGGCCTTCTTCCCCAATAAGAACGATACCGCGGGAACGCCGCAGATCCTGTTTTCGGGCATGGGCCCCACCAACGGGTACGACACCCACGGGGGCATCAACAGCCTGCGTTACGGTTTGGACAATTGGATCTACGGCCATACCGGGTACAACGGCTGCACCGTGAACGGCACCAATTGCGGCGGGGGCCGCATGTGGCGTTTCCGGCATACCGCCTTGGGTCACGCCAAGACCGAATTCCAGGTCTGGAGCGGCGGGCCCGCCAACGCCCACGGCATCGGCCAGATGGAAGACGGGCAATGGTTCCAATCCGGGGCTACGCTCTCGCCGCATATCAACCATTCCGCCGTACAGGGCGGATCCGCATTGGATATCCGCACGGCCAACGGGAATTATCCCAATAACGCCTACTATCCTATCACCGGCGATCGGTATCTCTGGGAGGGTTCGACGGGGAAGAACGCGCAAGGCTGGTTCACCTCCCAAACCACCGCGGTATCCGGGCTCGAGTTCTACACCGCGCGGCTTTTCCCGCGCAAGTACTGGAACCGGTTCGCCTTCACCTGCGAAGGCGCGAGCAAACTCTGCAACCAGGACAGCCTGGTCGTGAGCGGTAACGCGACGGTTACGGGGAGCAGTTGGAAAGCCATACGCCTGCCGGGCCCGGAGCGCTCCAACATTTTCGCCGCCACGGATGCCTGGGTGGCGCCTATCGAAACCCGCACCGGACCGGACGGGGCCTTATGGGTGCTGGACTGGTACAACTACCTGTTCCTGCACAATCCCGCCAGCCCTTCGGGCATGGGCGGGGCATGGGAAAACAGCCTGCGCGACAAGTCCCGCAGCCGCATTTACCGCATCGTCCCGGCGGACGGAAAGGTCGAACCGGTGCTCAACCTGGCCGCCGCGACCGTCCCGCAATTGGTGGACGCCCTGGGGAACACCAACATGTTGTGGCGCCTGCATGCCCAGCGGCTGCTGATCGGCAAGGGCTATTCCCCGGAACTGGGTACCCTGCTGGAAGACATCCTGAGCAAGGACAAGACCGTGGACGCGGTGGATAACAATCCGCGCGTGGTGCATGCGCTTTGGACCCTGGCCGGATTGGGAAGGTTCGAAATGGTTTCGGAAGCGGCGCGTTGGAATCCCATCCTCAGCAAATTGCTCTTGCATCCGGCTGTCGGGGTGCGTCGCAATGCCTTGCGGGCCATGCCGCGCACCACCGCCTCGGCGCAGGCTATCAGCGATCGCTGCTCCGTCAACGATGCGCATGGCCATGTGCGCCTGCAGGCACTGGTGGCATTGTCCGAAATCGCGGACAAGCCCGCGGGGCTTACCGCCATCTGGAATACCTATCGGGATATCGATGCCACCGCCACTACCGCGGTAACGGCAGCGGGAATCGCTTCGGCGGCAACCGCCCCATGCGCGCCGGCATTGGACCCCGTAGCCCTGGGCGCACCCGCCCCCGGGGCCGTGCAACCGCGCGGCGACGTGCGCTTCGCGACCATGGCCGGCGGCCTGCGCCTCTTGCCCAACGGCCGCCTTTCCACCGGGGAGCTGAGGCTGTACGATATGCGCGGACGCTCGGCCTTTCGCGCGCGCTATGATGCCGCGGCCGGAATCTGGTCTCCCGCAACGGTCTCCCTGGATCAACCTTTATACGCATGGGAATTCCGCGGTACCGGGGGCGCCTGGCTGCGCGGCAAGATCGCGCCGGGAGCAGGTCTCTGATGGGGGTGAAAAGCGGCGCGAATTACCGGGAATGCGCCGCGGCCGCGGCCGTTTCCAGACAGGGCCGGAAGGTAGATTGGAAGGATATGCAGAAGCCGCGAAATCCCTTACGGTTCCCATGGCTCACTCTCGCCGCAAGCCTTTGCGTCCTAGCATCCGCGTCGGCCCAATCGCAACCTGCCCGGGGGCTTTTCCGTACCACCATACTGGCGAGCGGGCTCTCCGATCCCACCCAGATGGCGTTCCGTCCCGACGGGCGCATCTATATCCTGTCCAAGGAAGGAGCCATCCACCTGCTCGATCCCAAGACCGGGCAAACGACGCCGGCGGGTACCTTGCCCGCCTCAAACGTCCGTGAGGATGGCTTGCATAGCCTGGTCCTGGACCCGGCTTTCCAGACCAATCAACGCGTATTCATCCTCTTCGGCACCCTCACCCCCGCTCCCTCCATCGTAGTGGCCCGCTTCGCGGCCCTGGCCACCGGCGCCATCGACGTCGCCTCCCGCAAGGATCTGCTTAGCGTTCCATATTCCCTGGGCGCTGCGGACGAGCACAACACCGGTTGCCTGGCCTTCGGGCCCGACGGCAATCTCTACATAGGGCTGGCCGACAATACCAAGAACATCTTCTCCGGAACGGGCACCGGATACGCCCCGCGCGATCCCACCCGCCCGGATTACGACGCCCAGCGCTCGGCGGCCAATTCCAACGATTTGCGCCGCAAGATCCTGCGCATCCATCCCGAAGAAGACGGCACCTATACGGTTCCGGCCGGCAACCTGTTCGCGCCCGGCACCGCCAAAACGCGGCCGGAAATCTTCGCCATGGGTTTGCGCCACCCTTTCCGCATCACCGTGGACGCGAAAACGGGTTGGCTGTTCTGGGCCGAACCCGGGCCCAACGCCATGGCCGATAAGGCCGATATGGGCCCGCGTGGATACGACGAAGTGAACCTCGCGAAGGATGCGGGCTATTACGGCTGGCCCTATTGCGTTGGGAACAATTTCTGCTACCCCGCGCTGGATTACGCCACCGGTAACGCGGGCGCTACCTATGATCCCGCCGCATTGAGCAATACCTCCGCGAATAATACCGGCATTGCCAAGTTACCTGCCGCGCGGCCGGCCCTTATCTGGTATCCCTACAATTCCACCGGCAGCGCCTTCCCCATCTTCGGCAGCGGGTCCACCAACACCTCCATGCTCGGCCCCGTATACCGCTTCGACGCCACCCTCGCCTCGCCCAACAAGCTTCCCCGCTATTTCGACGGGCATCTGTTCATCTTCGATTTCTCCCGCAGCCTGATCCATGCCGTGCAGGTGGACGATGCGGGCAAGCTGGTAGAGGTTAAACGCTTCTGGGATCAAACCACCACGAATCCCATCGCCAATCCCATCGACGCCAAGATAGGACCCGACGGCGCCTTGTATTTCCTGGGCTGGGGGGACAACGGCGCCTACCCGCATAATGCCGGGCATGGGAATCTGGTTAAGCTCGATTACACCGGGCCCGCCGATCCGGTCGGCGTAGCCGTGGGACCGCGCGCGCACAGGGCGGACTGGTCCATGCTGGCCCCGCGCAGCACCTGGAAGCCCGCTGCGGCCTGCCGGAGCGCGGAAGCTTTCGATCCCCAGGGGCGGAAAATCTGGTCCTGGGTAAAAGCCGGCCGCCTGCCGCAGGGCCATCCCGGTGTCTTGAGGGTACGCGCGATCGGGGCGGGAGCGGGCGTTTGAACGCGGGTCTTATCTTCGCGGCCACGTGTCTTGCCGTCTCCATGGCCGAGGCTCAAGCTCCCATCGCGATTTCCGTCGACGCCAGCGTTCCCGGCACGCCGCTGAAACCGGTCTGGTCTTACCATGGCTACGACGAAGCCAACTACACCACGATGGCCGCGGGTTCCACACTGCTGCGGGATATCAAGGCCTTCAACCCTGAGTCGGTTTTCGTGCGCACCCATTTCCTGCTCAATAGCGGCGACGGCACGGCCGCCTTGAAATGGGGTTCCACCAACGTGTATAGCGAGGATGCCCAGGGCCGTCCCGTTTACGACTTCCGCATCCTGGACGGAATCATGGATAGCATAGTGGCAACGGGCGCGTATCCCTTGGCCGAAATCG
>JAHFCH010000249.1 GCA_023249635.1 Fibrobacterota bacterium | reverse complement strand
GTACATTTCCGGTTATAATGCCGATGTGAACGTGCAGATCGAGGTCTGGGACGCCGAGGCGGATTTCCTGCCGAAGCCTTTTAGCCCCAACTGATTGCTCCAAAAGGTGGGCGACCTGTTGGATCCGTCCATGTCGGATAGGGACAAATAAAGCCCGTCGTCTGAAAATGTTGATTCCCTGCGAACCGGTTGAAGGTTCGGGCGGGATATCGTTTGGCGTCGGGCGTCGGGCGTCGGGCGTAATGCAAATGCGATGCGTTTGCCTTTTCTTTTGCATTACGCCCGACGCCTAGGCGCACTTCGCGCCGGGTCGCCCGACGCCCGACGCGGCATCTCTCGAAGCCAGTGAAATTTATTAGTGGGGCCTGTCGTTGCCGGTACGGCTCTTCAACCCAACTGAAGAATCTTCAGTATCGGCTCATGCAGGATCCCGTTCGTGAATAACGCGTTCGGACCGTCGATGTCGAAGGCTTTCCCATCCACGTGGGTTACCCTGCCTCCGGCTTCGGCGACCAGCAGGCAGCCTACGGCCACGTCCCAGGGATGCATGGCCAGCATGCAATAGGCCTCCATGCGGCCGGCGGCCACGAAGGCGCTTTCCACCACGGCCGAGCCCAGGCATTTCACGCGTTGCAGGGCCGCGGCGGCGCGGCCGCGGGACTCCAGGTTGCGGGCGTTCAGTTCCTTGCGCATCTCGTCGGTATGCCCCACGTTGAAATCGCCGTGGGAGATGACGGCCTGATGGAGTTCCGTGACCGCGCTGACCTGGATTTTCTTGCCGTTCAGGTAGGCGCCCCCGCCCAGGGTGGCCGTATACATCTCCTCCAGGGCGGGCAACCAGATGCATCCCGCCACCATGGCATCTTTGCGTTTGAGCCCGATGGCTACGCCCCACAGGGGGAAGCCGCGGGAGTAGTTCACGGTACCGTCAATGGGATCCACGTACCAGGTGAACTCGCTGCCGTGGTCGACCATGTCGGCTTCTTCGGTCACGATGTTGTGTTGCGGGTAGGCTGCGGATAGGTTCTTGCGGATGGCCGCGTCGCAGGCGAAGTCGGCTTCGGTAACCACGTCCTTTTCGCCTTTGTAGCGGATATCGCGCAGGGTATGTTGCAGGGAACGGGCGATGCCGCCAGCTTCCTCGGAAGCCTTGATGGCGGCTCCCAGGAATTCTCCGTACTTATCGCGCATAGGACAGTATCCGCCGTTACCCGAGGTGTTTCCATAAGATATTACTTTTCGCCCGTATGGGGTTATCGCAAGTGCGTTGGGGCATAATCGGTTGCGGCGACGTTTGCGAGCTGAAAAGCGGTCCCGGGTTCCAAAAGGCCAACCATTCCGCGCTTATCGCGGTGATGCGTCGCGACGGCGGAAAGGCGCGTGATTTCGCGGCCCGCCATGGCGTGCCCCGCTGGTATTCCGACGCCGATTCCCTAATCGCGGATCCGGATGTGGATGCCATATACATCGCCACTCCCCCCGACGGCCACGCGCGCTATGCGGAAATGGCGGCCCGCGCCGGCAAGCCCGTCTACGTGGAAAAACCCATGGCGCGCAACGCCGGTGAATGCCTGGGCATGATCGCGGCCTGCCGTTCCGCCGGAGTGCCCCTGTTCGTGGCCTATTATCGGCGCGCCTTGCCGCGCTTCCTCAAGGCCAAGGAGATTCTCGACGGCGGCGGCATCGGTTCCCTACGTAACGTATCGGTTACCTTCGCGAAGCCCGCGCCTGCGCCCGCTGCCGACGGGACCGCGCCTTGGCGCCTGCGCGCGGAAATCGCGGGAGGCGGACTGTTCCTGGATCTGGCCTCGCATACCCTCGACCTGCTCGATTTTCTGCTGGGGCCCATCGCCGAAGCCAAGGGCATGGCCCGCAACCAGGGCGGTAACCAGGCGGTGGAAGATGGGGTGGCCGCCTGTTTCGCATTCGCGTCGGGGGCCTTGGGCGCAGGGGCCTGGTCTTACGCGGCCGGGGCCCGGGAAGACCGGGTGGAGATCACCGGCAGCGCGGGTCGACTTACCTTCGCGACCTTTGACGATCAACCGCTGCGTTGGGAATCCCCGGCTGGGGTGGAAACCTTCAGCATTCCCCATCCGCCGCATATCCAACAACCTTTGATCCAGACCATGGTGGACGAATTGCGCGGGGAAGGGAAATGCCCTAGTACGGGGGAAACCGCTGCGCGGACCACGCAAGTGATGGACGCGGTTTTGGCGGATTGGCGGGCGGATGGGCGGCCGGATTTGCGCGCTTCGCCTCCGGGAGCCTGAATGCGGCGTTCACCCTTTTCCCTCCGCCGCGCGTCTTAAGCCTATGCACAAACCATTTTCCCTTTCCGTATGCGCGGCACTGGCCGCACTCACCCTCGCCCCTGTCCCTGCCCGGGCCCTGCCCCGGGACGTTTTTCTGGCCATTGGTCCGATGTTGCACTTCAACATCCCCAATTCCGTGGGCGGGCCCGCCGGGGTGAGTCTGGCCCTGGAAGGTTCCTATTGGGATTTACGCGACCGGATTCCCTGGGGCGCCGACATCGGCATCGAATATGATTTCCGCAAGCGCACGCGTATCTACGCGGAGGCGGAAGCGGGCGCCATCATGGCGGGCGGCGCCATCGGGCCGGTGCTTGAATTCGGGCCGAAGGGTCCGCAACTCGGGCTGCAGCTTTCGGCGTGGGCGGATTGGTTCCTGGGAGTCGATTTGCGCGGCCGCATCATGGCCGACGGCGAAAGGGAATACGCGCCCGGCGTCTTCGGGAAATGGCCTTTCGGAAAGGTCACTTCCCCTTTTTACAGCGACGAGGGATAAAGCCGGGCGTGAGTCCCGGGACTCAGGCAACCTGCACGGGATCGCCGCGCTTGAGCCCGAATTTACGGGCCGCATTCCCGGCATTGATGGAAAGCTCCAGGAAACCGCAACTGCCCGCTACCGATAGGGGTTTGCCTTCCGATGCCTGTCCGTAGAACTCGGCCAGCGGGAAGCCCTTTCCGCGGGCCTTGACCACGATGGCCTTGCGCGCCTTTTCCGGCAGCGACTCCAAATCCCGCGGCGTGAGGTTGGTGATGGCATTGCCGAAGCGATCGATGTGGACGATCTCCCCTTGCACCTTGCCCTTGAATCGGTACGGCACCGGAAAGGGCAGCTCAACGAAAGTCTCTTTCTTCTTGCCGAAGGAACCCGGGGTCTTGCCCAGGCTCAGATGGGCCGCCGCGGGCGCGAAGATATCGCGGCCATGGAAGGTGGAACCTCCGGCCGGCAGGCGGTAATCGGGATTCTCGATGGCGCGGATGCGGTAAGCAGGCTGATCGGCCAAGGGCGGCCTGAAGACGGAGGCGCTTTGCCGCGCGCCCCCGGTGCCGGGAGGACCGCCGGCCAGTGCGAAGGCCAGCACGCCGTTGTCGGGCCCGATGAAATGGCAGCCATGGGCCTCGGCGAGCATGGCTTCGCGCGGGCCGCCCACGCCGGGATCGACTACCGCGACGAAGATGGTGCCGCGGGGGAAATACCGGTACGAAGCCAGCAGGGAAAAGGCCCCGGCTTTGATGTCGCCGGGCGGAATGTCATGGCAGAGATCGACCACCTGGGCCTTGGGGGCGATGGCGGCGATGACGCCTTTCATGGTTCCGACGAACCAATCGGCGGTCCCGAAGTCGGTGAGCAGGGCGATGCAAGACATGAAGGGAAAGGTAATCAGGATTCACGGGCGCGGCGAGACGCGCAGCGCGTCCCCGAGCGAAAAGCGCGTCCGCGGGTCGATGCGTCCATCGATACGGAGGCCGAATTCCGAAGGCGCCGTACGCGCGGAGAGCAGAGGAAGCGAGGAGCGGGAAGGCATGGGCCGTCCCAAGGTAACCGATGCCCAAGGGACCTGGATGCCATCGCGCTCATCATGACCCAGGCGCGTATCCAACCCGTCCAGGATCAGGATGCCGTGCAGCGACGAGATCTTCGCGGGATCCTGCTGGTACTGCCAGACCAGCGCCCCGGTGGAATCGAACTCCAGCGCTTGGATACCTTCGGCGCCGTGGCCGGGACCATGGTTCTGCCAATTGGCCACCACCAGATTCCCGTTGGCCAGGCATTGGAAGTCGGCGAAGAAATGCGGATTGATCTCCTTGGCCAATGTGGTTCCACCCACCGTACGCAGGATTTTTTTATCCGGCGAGACCAGCGTCAGGGTGGCGGAGTAGCCGGTTGTGGCCCAGGTATTCCCGTTCTTGAGGCGCAAGGCTTTGTAAATCACCGCGTCCGGCACTTGGGCTTGCCACAGGATATTGCCCTGGCGATCGGCTTCGATCAGGTTCGCGCCCGATCCGAACAGGAGATGTCCCGAAGCGGTAAGCCGCATCAGGCGCAAGGTGCCTAGCCCCGGTAATACGGTTTTACCCACCTGCTTGTCCGACGCATCCAGGTCGAGCACGACGATGCCCTGGGATCCGTCCAGGTCGTTGCCGGCCAGCAAAGTATGCCCGTCGGGTAAACGTCGCGCGCTTTGCACCGCGCCCAGGCCGAGCTTCTGCTTTTTGATCAGTCCGTCGGCGAGTCCGATTTCGAAATAGCCTCCGCCCATGGCCGCAGCCAGGACCCGATCCCCGCCGATCAATTGCAGGTCGCGGGCATTGCCGGGCAGGCTGGCGCTCCAGCCGGGGCCGCCCTTCTCGTCCACCAGATGCAGCATGGCGTTGCCTTCGTCTTGCAGCAGCATGCGGTGCCGGGGCGCGGACGCCGCGCAGGAAGCCGGAACGGCAAGCGGGCAAATGCAGCAAGCCAAGGCGACGACGAGGGCCGGAGCGGAGAGGACGATGCGCGGGTTCATCTTCCCAGACTGAGGAGGCCGGAGCCCGGCTTTTGGTTTTCGTAACTGAGGCGGATGAAGGCGTCGCTCCAAGCCGCGCGCGTTACCCGGATTTCATCCAGGGTACCGCGGAAATGGTAGTTACGGGGCGAGCCATCCCAGGCGCCGAAATTGTCGTACCCGATGCGCCAGAAACCTGGGTAGGCGAAGCCTTGGGTGACGGTCGCATCCGAGGCCGCCAGTTCCCCATCCAGGAAAAGGAATTGTCCTTGGGGCGACAGACGCGCGGCCAGGTAATGCCATTGCCCGTCGTTATAGGCCCGGGTCCCGGCGACGATACTGGTGCGGCCGTACGGCTTTTCCGGAATCGGCGGGAAGACGCCGAAGCGGATGCGCCCCTGAGTGTCCATCCATACATGGCGATCGTTCTGCATGCTGGCCCCGGTCTGCCATCCCCCGAATCCGATCAGCTTGCCGCCGTCCAGTGCCGTGGTCTTGAACCACAGGGAAACCGTGAAGGTATCCGGCCCGGGAAAGCCGCGCGAGGTATGCAGCGATTGGGCCACTCCGTCCAAGGCCTGGCCCAGATGGGAAATGCCCGCGGCCGGGGCCGCGCTATCCAATCCGTCGCCGAAGGCATCGTTGCCGCGCCCGGAAGCATCGCGGAAAACGGCTTCGGCATCGCCCGGGACGCGCGCCAGGTGCCAGGCTCCCTGGTATCCCGCGGCGGTATCGAACACGGCCGGGCCTTCGGAGCGGCCGCTGGCCCCGGGCCGGTTCCAATACAAGGTCAGGGATTGGGCGCTATCGTTCCCGCGCAGGGTATCCACGCGCACCCAAATCTCGGCCTTGCCCGCCAAGGGATCCCAGCGTTCGATTTCGTAGGGCAGGGGATGCCCGCGCCCATCCGCGAAACGGATATCCAGACCGGTGGAGGCGGTGAAATCGAAGTTGGATCGATCGAGGCGTACCAACAGGGGGAAATCCACCGCGTCCCCGGTAACCCCCGCGCTACGGGTATCCACGGTGATGCGGGCGGAATCGCCCCAGGCGGAATAATCCTCCGCGTCCAGGGAAGGCGCCAAGGCGATGTCCCCCAAGTCGACATCGCCGCCCGGGGGCAGGAGGATGCCCAGCAAGGTGCGCGGCGAAACGCTGGGTGACGCCGGGGTTACCCTAAGATCGCAGGCGCCCGCGGGCAGGGCGGGCAAGGTGAAGCGGCCCGCGGTATCGGTCCGCACGGCGCGATCGAGTCCGTATACGCGCACGTAGGCGCCTCCTTTGGCGGTGGCCGGGAGGGACACGCGGCCGCGCAGCAGGCAGGGGGAGGCGAGCACCATAGGCAGGGTATTCTGCCGGGGACGGCTGCCGTCCACGCTTGCCGACAGGCGCACGCGGGCGGCTTCACCGTCGCGCGCTTCCAAGGCATAGTTCCCCGGGAACACGGAATCGAAACGGAAGCTTCCGTCCGCGCCGGTGACCGCGTCGCCGCGGACGCGCAACTGGCCCTTGGGCTGGGGCAGGGGCGAAGCGCCGGTATCGGAAAGGAAATAAGTCGGGCGGAGATGCACTTCGGCGCCCGCCACGGGGGTGCCGTCGGGGCGTTCCACCCGGCCCGCCACGGTCGCCTCGGTCTCGGAGGCGCCGCCCGCCACCCGGGTAGGCTGATCGCAAGCGATCAGCAGCGTCAGCGCCAACGCCGCTGCCGCAACGGCAAGTACCGGAGCAACCCTGCGCAAGCTGCGGACCCGTTCAGCCAAATGTCCCTCCCGGTCGCGGTTGCGACAGAGGGAACAATTGCAGGTTGAGCTGGTACACCACGTCGGTGCCCTTCTCCTTTTCGATCTCCGCCATCAACCCGCGGCGGAATTCGCGGATCCTGGCTTCGTAATGGGTATAACGTTCCCGCGGGATGCTGAAGGTTACCGTGGAAAGGTTGCGCACCGCGGCCGGGAAGCGATCGATGGCGCCCTTGGCGAGCTCCAGGCTTTCCAGCACGAAATTGTTGGCGTTGAGGCCGGGGTTGCCGTAGCCGGTGGTGATGAGCCGGTCCTTGATGCGGTAACGTCCGGAAGCATCGCGTTCGGCGAAGCCCAATTTTTCCAGCAGCTCCAGGCCTTGGCGGGCTTCGGCGGGCTTGATGGGCGGCATCAGTTGGCGCGCCAGGCGATCGCAATCGCTCCCGTCGCTGGCGTGGAAATCGAGCAGCTCGCGCAACGCGGAGAAATACCACTTGCTGTAGAACAGGTATTGGCGCTGTTCCACCGCCTTGGCCTGGACGCCGCGCATGGCCATCAGCTTTTCGAACTGGTGCTTACGCTCGCCGTGCAGGCGCGCCTGGTTGAACAGGACCAGGCACTGGAAATATTCGGTCTGCTTCTTGTTCAGTTTCAGCAGCGCGGCGAGGCGAAAAACCATGGAGGGCGAGATGTCCCGTTTGCCTTGCACGATTTTGGAGAACAGGCCGGGATCGAATTTCCCTTCCTTGCCGATGAAGCGATGGGAGAACTTCTTGTCTACGGCTTTACGCCCGCGGTAATAGGCGTCCAGGTACAGGCGATAGTCCTGGAAGGCGTAGAGATCGATGGGTTCGGAAGTGCTCATGGTCGCTTTGGAAGAGTAAACCTAGCGCCTCCCCCGGACGCTCGCCCGGGACAAGATCCGTAGACTTCTTGGCTACGCTTGCCAACGCGAATTTCCCGGCCGGATTCGCGAAGAACTCAAGGGGCGAGAGGCGGTAATCGCCGTCCCCGCCCATCGTATAGGGGCTCTTGGCCCGGCGAACCCCTGCGGAAAAAGCCGATTCCCCCCGGTTGCGGGCGGAGGCCCGATGCGGAACCGGCAACCGCCGCCCGGCACGGCCGCAGCACCGGGCTGCCGGTATTTTCCCCATCAATCTGTTCCAGATAGGCTACGAGTTGCTCGCGTTCTTGCAAGCTCAATTGCGAGGTGCGGCCATGCCTGTCGACCGGGTTCGCGGTGGTGATCACGTCCATCAAGGTGGGGGCCGATCCGTCGTGGAGATAGGGCGGGAACTCCCAGACGCCGAGAAGAGTGGGCGTATCGAATCCGTGCAGGGTATCGCCCAGCCGCGTGCCGGCCCCGGCACCCAGGGTACCCACGTCGTGCACCAGGAAGCCTTGGGGGGTAAGCGTATCGCCCACTGGCAAAGTCCCGGAAGCCGGGGGGCCGGAGGCGGGAGCCGCACCGGGCAGGCGGCTATCCGTGAAGCCGGTTCCGCTATGGCAGCGGGCGCACCCCACGTCGGCGCGCGCGAAGATGGCCTTTCCGGCCGCCGCAGCGGGACTCAGGGTACCATCGGGGTTACGGTAAGGGCTGGGATGGACTTGCACCAGGGAACCGACGTAGGCGGCCAGGGCATCCAGGTCCGCATTCACTCCCGCCTTTTTACCGCCCAGGGGCTTGTCCCGATCCGCCGTATGGAAATCCGCGTCGGCCAGGAAGCCGGTCCCGCCGAAGGGTCCGCGCATATCGTGCTCGAAATCCTGGATCTCGTCGAAGTTGGCGCTCCAATGTACGGGGCCCTGGCCCGTGCCCGCCTTTCCCAAGAGGCTGGTGGTGCGTCGTAGGCCTTCGCCGCGCTGGGTGAAATCCCACACGCGCCCGTCGGTGGCGCCGTCCATATGGCAAACCACGCAACTGGTATACCGATCCTTGCACATGCGCGTATCGGCGGCATCGTAGAACATCCGTTTTCCGCGCAGTACTTGGGGCGTCAGCGGCTCGCTCGGGGAGGTGGCTATGACCGCCGCCAACCGGACTTGGGAGTTGTCGCGTCCCAGCCGGCTGATGTCCCATACCCCCACCGTACGGGAAAGGAAATATCGCACGAAGAGCAGGCTGTCCGATTCGTCCAGGGCCAAGCCCTCGGGCGCGCGT
>JAHFCH010000046.1 GCA_023249635.1 Fibrobacterota bacterium | reverse complement strand
CATCAACCTGCAGGAAGGCGAGAAGGTCACCGCCTTCGTACCCGTCAAGGACTTCGAGGACGCCCGGCATCTGGTGCTGGTCACCGAGCACGGCATCATCAACAAGTTCTCGCTGGAATCCTTTTCGCGCCCCCGCGCCAACGGCATCAATGCCATCACCCTGGACGAGGCCGATACCCTGACCAAGGTGGTACTCGCCTCCGAGGCCGACGATGTCATGATCGGGACCCAGCTGGGCCAGGCCATCCGCTTCCCCATGGGCAAGTTCCGCCAGACCGGCCGCGGCTCGCGCGGCGTCAAGGGCATCACCTTGGAAGAAGGCGACAAGGTCATCGGCATGATCATCGCGGAGAAGGGCAGCACCGTTCTTACCATCACCGGATTGGGATACGGAAAGCGTACCGACCCCGAGGAGTACCGCATCACGGACCGCGGCGGCAAGGGCGTCCGTAACATCAAGGTTACGGATAAGAACGGACCGGCCGTTTGCATCGAATCCGTGCGCGAAGGCCAGGAAATCCTGGTCATCACCAAGGAAGGCAACGTCATCCGCCTCGGCGTGGCCGAGATCAGCATCATCGGCCGCGACACGCAGGGCGTGCGCGTAATCCGCTTGAATGAAACCGACCTGGTCACCGACGTGGCCGTGGTGGAGAGCGAAGACGTGGATCCGGATACCCTGGAGTCCGCGGAAAGCCAGAAGGTCGTCACCGGCGCGGGCGCCTCCGCCTCCCTGCCCGAGGAGGGCGAAGAGGCCGCTCCTGAGGGCGAGAACTCTGCCGAAGGCGATGCGGAAAGCGAAGGGGACGCGCCCTCCGATGGCGGCGAACCGGCCTGATCGCGGGGCCGGCGCCCTCGTCGGCCTTGCGATGCTCATGCTTCCCGCGGTCGCGGGCGCCATCCATTTCCCCGATACCCTCGAGCTCAAGAAGTCCTGGAAGGTCGCCGAACGCAAGAACGGCCGCATCCAGGGCTTCTACCGCAAGGCCCGCGGCGATTCCAACGCCTTGCGCTTGGAATGGGACAAGGCCGGCATTGCCGCCGTCCGCATCGATCAACCCGACGAAATCGAATCGGACAGCTTCTCCGTGCTTACTTCGGAATACGGGAACGGTGCGGCCTGGCACGAGACCATGGAAGCCCTCGATCCCCGTCTTATCAAGGCCTACCCCGGATTACAGCAGGAGTGGACCCTCAAGGGTTTCGGCGGAGAACGCGGTTGGCTGGGATCGGGACTGGAGCGGGGCCGCTATTTCCTGGTGTTCCGCGCGGACGCGCCCATCCCCCACGCCCCCGTAACCGGTCCGTTACGCCTGGGCGCCTCCCTGTTCGCTTTCCTGGATTCCTCTTCGCAATGGTTGCATGTTCCCTGTAAGGATATGCCCGGAGCGGCGGCCGGCGTCTCCCTCAAAGCCAAGGCCAAAGCCCCCACGGCCAAACCGGAATGCTTCAGCCCCGGGGACGATGCCCATTGGCTGATACGCATCGATAGCCGCAAACCCATGGCCTTGCAGGCTTGGCATGAAGAGGAGAATTCCGCTTCCTTGGCCGAAATCCGCAGCGCCATCGTCAAGATTCCGGACGCTTCCCAGGTCGAATATGCCAAGGACTTGTCGCGGATGTTAATGGGGGAAGGACAGATTTTCCTGGTTAAGCTGGCGCAACGGCTTCCCGCGGCCTTTACCTGGCCCTCCTGGCAAATCCAGGATTTCCGGGGCGGAGAGGTCTCTTTCAACGAATTCCTGCCCCTTGTGCGGCGCCAGCGGGATCCGGGCGAATACCTTCCGGCCCTACGCAGCGAAGATCCGGGGCTCACCATGGCCGTGAATTTATATTACCGGGGAACGGTCCATTTGACCGCGGAGGGCAAACCATGAGCCTCGTTCCCGTATTCAAAGCCGAAAACGCCACCCACGCCACCATCATCCGCAACATGCTCCAGGACGCGGGCATCGAGGCGAGCTTGCGCTCCGACGATGCCAATGGGGTACTGCCCATGCTCGATGTGGCCGAAGGCGTGGATGTGCTGGTGGATTTGTCCCAGGTCGGCGAAGCCGAGGCCCTACTGGAACAGTTCAAGCAAGGGGCGCTGGCAATCGAGGAAGACGGCGAAGGCTGAGGCCCGCCGTTCCCGTCAGCGCAGACTGATGGGGACCTTGTTGGCGTCCCCGCCCTTGCGGATGTAAGTCGAGAAGTAGGAACGGGCCTCTTCCGGCTTGCTCAGGTTGAGCAGAGTCGTTCCCAAGACCAGATACGGATCCAGCGAATCGTAGCAGTAGACGGTGGCATTGCGGCCATACGGCAGCAGTTCCTTGTCGTTCTTCTGGCGGTAGTGGAACTCCATCGCCAGGGTGTTGCCTTCGCAGGAGAGCGGATCCCGGTCCAAGAGCACTTTGAGATTGTCCGAGATGGTCTGGTAATCCTCGTTGGACATGAGATCTTCCCACAGCGCGGTCAGGGCCGCAACGTTGCCGGGCTTGCGCCGGAGCACTACGCGGTAGAAATACTTGGACTGCTTTTCGTAGTTCCGCAATTGCATCTGGCGCGCCATGAATTCCTGCAAATCCGGATCCACGTCCTGGTAATCCTCTTTGAGCTGATCCCAGGTTTGATCCGATTTGAACTTGTTGCCCGTGCTCGAGTATAGATGGTAGAGATCCGCGTTGATGAGAACCTTCAGGCGGTCCCATCCCGTCTCCAGTGCCCGCTGGTAGGCCTCCGCCGCCTCCTCGCTGCGATCGTCCCCGGCCGCCTCCATGGCGCGCATCAGATGGTAATAATCCCGATAGGACGGTGAATTGGCCTCCCGCTTGAGGAAGTCCTTGACCTCACGCCACTTCCCCTGTTGGGCGTAATTGAGATTGGCCAAATACCCCATCTCCCCCTGGCTGAAGCGCTTCTGCAATCCGGCGATGATCTTGGGCTCCAGCGTGCCGCCGAGGAAGAAGTTGACCAGCAACAGGTTGCGGGCGCTTTCGTAATCCAATTGATCGCCGAAGCGGGCCAAGGTCGACTGGCACAGGGAGTAGTCCCCCATGCGGAAGGCGAGCACGGCCAAGCGGCGGTTGACCGGCTGGTAGGCCTGGGTGCGGCCGCCCAGGTTGCGAAGTACCAGTAATTGCGCAGACAACAGCTTTTCCTTCTCGAGCCCGTTCTGGAGCTGGTCCAGTCGGGCGGGATCGAGATGCCCAAGATTGGGCATCAGGTATGGGAGGCTGGTGCGGATTCGCCCTTGGGAAAGCCAGACGTCTCCGACCTCGAGGATGGTCTTCCCCTGGTTTCCGGAAAGTTTGATGGCTTCATCGAAATAGCCCTTGGCCAGATCGATATTGTTGTTCCGAGCCGCCAGGGAACCGAGCTTCATCCAGTGAATGGGGTTTTCCGGCTCGCGGGAAACCATGGCTTGGAGGGAATCTTCGCTGAGTTCGCGATCTTTGCGGGCGGAGGCCGCCCCGACGAAGAGGAGCCCGCACAGAACGACGCGCGAAAGGACGAATGCCGTCTTACGGCTGCGGTCGGACGAGGCGGGAGGTTTCGATGTCATCAACACCTGTGGAAAATGGCCCCCGGGCCTGAAGGGGCTGTCTGGAATATACCGGAAAAATATATAAAAAAGCCCTGGCGCCCCCGTCCGGGCTGGAAAGCCGCTGTCATGGGAAGTAAGGTCGGAAGGCGAAAATGTATACTTTCACCCATGGCCGCAAACCCCCAATATGCCGAAGGCGAAGTCATCGCGAACAAGTACGTCGTGGAGGGCCTCGCCGGCGAATCCCCCGCGGCCCGCACCTTCATCGCCAACGGGAATGCAGGTAAGCTCTGCATCAAGATCTATCGGCAGGAAATCTCGGCCAAGTTGTTGGCCGCGCCCGACTTCTTCCTCAAAGCCGGAGTGATGACCGAGGTCGACCACGACAACTTGTGCGGTTGCATAGACGTGCAGGAAGAGATGGGGATGGTTTTCGTGGCCCGCGCCTTCGCCGAAGGCATGTCCTTCGAGGAATGGGTGCGCAAGAACCGCGGCGAAGGCAACTACTACGCCCGCGGGATGGAACTGTTATGGCAATCATGCCAAGGGCTGACCCTGCTGCATGAGCGCACCCGCCACCTGAACATCCATCCCGGCAACGTGATGGTGGGCCCGCTGGTGGCCAAGCTCTGCGATTGGGATCCGCGCGCCCTGGGTAACACGGAGATGACCCCGGATCCGCTACCCTTGCGCCCCGAATACCAGGGTTACCGCGCTCCGGAAGCGGCGGGCCGCGGCGGTTTCCTGAGCTACCCCAGCACCGATCTATTCGCCATCGCCGGATTGCTGTACCGGCTCGTCAAGGGCGAGCACCCCTCTTCCAATCCCGCCCAGACCCTCAACGAAGCGCGATCGATGGATCGGGATGTGGCGGCATTCCTGGCCAAAGCCATGCATCCCAAGCCGGAAGAACGCTTCCAGGAAGCCGGCGCATTCGCGGACGGATTGTGGGAACTGCAAGGCGCGATGAAGCGCCTACAGGAGAAGGCCCCGCGCGGCGGTACCGTCGCACGCGCGCCGGAGCCGGTCGCGCCTCCGCCCCCGCGGCAGGCTGATCCTTTCCAGGCCACTCCCGCCAAAGAGCCGACGTTGTTCGGCGCCGAAGCCAAACCCGCCCAGGACGACGATTCCTTTTTCAACTTCTTCCCGGCGGCCGACGCCGCGCCCGCGCCCAAGCCGGCCGTGAAGGCACCGTCCTTTCATGAGCCTGAGCAATACGAGACGCCCAAGCCCGGCGGCGATACCTTGTTCGGAGCGCCTCCGGTCCGCCCGACAGGTTACCAAGCGCCCAAGCCCGAACCCGTCCGCCGCGAGCCCACGCCGCCTCCCCCTCCGCGATCAGCCCTCAGCGAACTCGAAGATTCCGGGACCGTATTCGGCGCGCAAGCCCCGTTATTCTCTTCGCCCAAGGCAACGCCGCGCGCCGAACCGCCTCCGGTCGCGAAGTCGATGCCCGTAAGCCTTTCTTCCTTGGAAAAGGATCCGATGGAAATGGCCGGCTCTGGTTCCGAGCCCGCCGGCTTCACCGCCTACGGATTCCAAGGCGCCGGGGATAACCGCACCGGTATCTACAACCCCGACGGCAAGGCTGCGGCGGCCAAGGCCAAGCTGCGGATACTGCTCATCTCCGCGGGCGTGCTCGTGCTGCTGTTGGGCATGGTCGGGCTCTTCATTTTCCTGCGCGGCAATGCCGCCGAGAAAGCGCGTCCCGGAGGCACGACTGAGGCGCCCGTCGCCGACGCTCCGATAGCAGCGGATCCGGGTCCGGCTCCGGAACCGGTGGCACCACCGGCCGTGGAATCGCACCCTGCGACCACGCCCGCTCCCGCCGGCCAGCCCTACCCCGATGTCGCAGCCCCGGAAGCCCCCACCACGCCGGCGCCGCAGGTCGTGGCCCATGCCACCCCCGCGCCCAAGGAAGAGACCGGTTATTCCGAGCCCCCCATGCCAGTGGAACCTCCGCGCCCCGGGTCGCCGCCGGAAACACCCGCTGCCAACCCTGCTGCGACCGCGAAAACCCCGAAAGCCGCCTATCAGGGTAACGCCCATGTTACCCCGGAACGCGAAGCCAGCCTGATGGCCATGGTGCAGACGCGGACCTGGCCCAACTCCGCCGCCGAACGCCTCAAAGCCGCCGACGACTTGAATGATCTCGGTAAGACCGCGGAAGCCAATCTGGCCTACTCCAAGGCCGTCGCGGCCAGCGGCGGCAGCGAGAAGCAGAAAATCGCCGCGTTGGGCGGGATGGCCGTCACCTTCCAGAGCATGGGCATGCGCGATCAGGCGGTAGACGCGGTGAACAAGATCCTGGCGATCAACCCTAAGAACGGGTTCGCGTTGAAGTTGCGGGATAAGCTGAAATAGGTCAGGAAGCGGGGAACGGCTTCGGGGAATCTTCCGGCATCCACGCCATCCGTTTCGAGCCCGCCGGCACCAGGCCGCCGTCTTTTACGGTTACCGCTATCCGCGACAGCGATCGCAGCATTCCCGGACCCGATCCGAAACGGCCCAGGGCCTCCACGGAAACGCGCAGGTTGGGATCGATGCCTCCCGAAAAAAACACGTTGGGGAACCCGAGCCAACAGGCGACCAGGTTCTCCTCGCCTTCGCTGCGCCACTCGTAACACCAACGTTCCCCCTGGAAAGGGCGCGGCAGTCCGGCTTCGCCGAGTTCGATGTAGGATTGCTGGCAATGGCCGGAGCCTTTGGCCTGGGAGACCAGGATGCCTCCGAGCACGGGCAGGCGGTCCGGGGTTTCCAGGCGGGTGCGCAGGGGGAGGATGACCCGCGTGCTGTTGGCGAGAACGATATAGCTCATGGTCCGTCGCGCCTCAGGCGGACGCGCGCGACTCCGCGGATTTGGATTTCGCATCCTGCCCGGAAAGGAATCCGCTCAGCAAATCGCGCATGGGGTTGCCCACCGCGTCCCAGGCCGAGTACCCGAAGGTCTCGTCGAACAGGGCTTCCAGGGCGCGCAGGGTTTCTCCGCGTGTGGCATAGAGATCGCGTATGTCCGAAGCCAATCCGTCTTGGGAACCCGGCGCAGCGGGCAGCGATTCGGGACGGCCTTCCAGGGCCAGCAGGGCCGCGGCGGCGGGATTGGCGCGCTCGGACCACGCGGCATGCGTGGGTTCGGCCAAGGCGCGTTGCAAGGTATCCTGATGGCGGATAAGGATTCCGGCCACCTGCGCGAGGGCGGCAACCGCTTCCCCGACAGGTAATTCTTCGGCAAGGGTGGGCTGGCCGGCCTCGGCTTTGGCGAGCGCGGCGGCCGGGGCCAGCAAGCGCTGCAACATGGGATGGCGAATGGAGATGCGGCGGCGCGCTGCCGCAGCAGGATTCCGCATCAGTTCGTAAACTCCATCGGCGGCGCCTTGCGGCTCCAGCCAAAAGATCCACGCACCGGTCCCGCCCTCGCCAAGGGTGCGGATCCGCTCCGTTGCCGCCTGACGGAAACCCTTCTCTTCGAGACCGATACCGCCACCGAACCAATGGGAGAGCTTGCCGTTGCGGCCGTAGAAGCAACCGCCCTGGATGGCGAACCAAGCGGCCTTTTCCCCGGAATCGGAAGCGGGAACCGGCGCAAGGTTCTCAACGACGGCCTGAATCCAATTCTTGGCGTCCCAATGTTTGCCGAGGCTTACCGGAACGCGGTCGGCCTCGTCCATCTGCAGCGAAACGAGCAGGAGCAGGCTGCGCTTGCCCCCGAATTCGAACTCGGCGGCCACATGGCGATCGATGAAATTATGCGGAAGCAATGTGGGGAAGAAACGTTCGGCCAGCCCCAGGAAACCGGGGATCAAAGGCGGTTCGACCTGCGCTTGCAAGGTCACGTCCACACCGCCCGTGAATTCTTCACGGCCGCTGAGCGGCGAGGTGCCGACCACTTCTATGGAAAGCGATCGAGGTGGCTCCCCTGAAGATCCCGTCGCGAAGAAGCCATCTGGTATGCCGAGGTAGTATACGTGCAGATCGCCTGAGGCTTTCTGCACCCACAGTTCCCATTCCCCGCCCGCATATCCGCGCGTGGTCTCCTGGCGGATGCGCAGGGGAACGAATTCCTGGGTGAAGCTTCCCGATGCGGAAACCTGGATGACCATGGCGGTAGCCGTATCCAGGCGCGATAACGCGCCAAGCATCCGCTCGCCTTGGTGATCTTCCAGCGAGAGCGGGACGAGCACGTTGCGAGAGTTCAATGTCACTTGAAAGGACATCCGAATCTCCGAAAGAAGCTGAGGGGAAAATAACTAAAAGGGCGGGAATACCCATGGTCGCGACCCTCGGATCCGCATGCCTGACGGAGGGATCCTGAAATACCGCAAACTTAATGTGGCCGAATTCGCGTGAAAGCCGGTATGGTCAAACCAGGCGCGCTTCGAAACCGAGCAGCGTCCCCTCCACCGCGGGTGTCGATGCGGAAGGACCCGCGTCTTCGGCGCCGTCGAAATCCTCGGGCAAACGCACGCGCGCGAACGCCTGGATTCGCCGGCCTTCCGTGGCGATAGCGGTTTCCAACTGGGCGCGAAAGCGATCCGGGGTGATACCACCATAGTTGGTCATCGCGAAAAGACGGCCGCCCGGACGCAGCAGGCGTACGCAAGCGCCGGCGAGGCGGAAATAATCCTTAGCGAACGAGAATGTCCCCGCTTCAGAACGGGAAAAGCTCGGGGGATCCAGGATCACCACATCGAAGCCCAACCCTTTCTTGGCGGCCCAGTCCAGGTATTTACCGCTATCCATCTTCACGAAACGCATCCGCTCTTCGGGCAAGGAATTCAAGGCCAGGTTTTCCTTGCCCCAACCCAGGTAGCGGGCGGAAACGTCCACGTTAACGACGTTGCCGGAGTTGCCGTAGCCTGCGGCGATCCCCAAAGAGCAGGAATAGCTGAACAGGTTGAGCGCATCCTGAGCGACGCATTCCCCGCTCAGCCACTCACGTAACCTGCGCGTGTCCAGGAACAATCCGACATTCCGCGGATGGCGCGGATGGACGCGGAAGCGCAAGGGTCCTTCGCGCACTTCCGCCTTTTCCGGGACGTCCCCGAAGAGGATGCGTCCGCCTTCCCGGCCCGATTCATCCTTGGCGCCGCGATCGATCAAAGCCATGCTTTGCGCGCCCGTCGTCGCGGCCAGCGCATCCGCGAATCCCGGTTGTAACACCCATGGGTCCTTCTCATACGCATAGGCCACGAGATGTCCGGCGAAGCTATCGATGATGAGGCCGGGAGTGCCCGAAGCGGCGCCGTTCAGCAATCGGTACGCATCGGTGCGTACGCGCAATGCAGTACGACGTTCCCACGCGGCAGCGAGGGCTTTTCCAAATCTTGACAAATCCATCCGCGGAGCTTGCATTTTAGGGAATCTTTGCGGAAAATTATAAATTCTCACCCACACGAACCGGGAAAACGCGATGTCGATGACAATCGATGAAAAGACCAGAAGCTCGAAGAATTTCTTCAACGGCAAAGGCCGCACCACGGACGAGTGCCTGATCATCATCTTCGGCGGCTCCGGCGATTTGGCCAAGCGTAAGCTCTTCCCCGCCCTGGGCAACCTGATGTTCAAGAAACTGCTCCCCGAGAAATTCAAGATCATCGCGGTGGGACGCAAACCCATGGAGACCAAGGAACTGCTCGCGATGGGCAAGTATCCGGCCGGCTTCGAAAAGTTTTTCCACTACCTGCAGACCGACTACTCTCCCGCGGGCATCGCCAAACTGAAAAACGAATGCGATACCATCTGCCGCGAAACCGGCATCGCCCCCAACTACCTGTTCTACCTGGCCATCCCCCCGCAAGGGTACGCCGAAGTGGCCCTGGCCCTAAAGCAAGGCGGCATGGTGCATCCCCCCCGCGGGGCCAACTGGTGCCGCCTGGTGGTGGAGAAGCCTTACGGCAAGGATATCGAAAGCGCCACCATCCTGAACGGGAACCTTCTTTCCAACTTCGCGGAAAAGCAGATCTACCGCATCGACCACTACCTGGGCAAGGAAGCCGTGCAGAACCTGCTGGTATTCCGCTTCGCCAACTCGGTGTTTGAAGGCATGTGGAACCACAATTACATCGATCACGTGCAGATCAGCCATTCCGAAGTCCTCGGGGCGGATGACCGCGCGGAATACTTCGATCAGAGCGGCCTGTTGCGCGATATGATCCAGAACCACCTGATGCAGATCTTCTGCCTGGTGACCATGGAGCCGCCTGTAAGCCTTTCGGCCGACGCCATCCGCGACGAGAAGGTCAAGGTATTGCGCAGCCTGCGTCCCCTGGACCTGGAGACCATACCCCCGGTGGCCGTACGCGGCCAATACGGCGCGGGCACCGTCAAGGACCAGCCCGTGATCGCGTATCGCGCCGGCAAGAATATCAAGCCGGAAAGCAGCACGGAAACCTTCGTTGCGTTGCGCATGAACATCGACAATTTCCGCTGGTCCGGCGTGCCTTTCTACCTGCGCTCCGGAAAGCGCCTGGGCCGCAAGGGTACCGAGGTGGTGGTGACCTTCAAGAAGCTTCCCCGCATCCTCTTCAATCGCGGGGAGGCGTCACTCAACAGCAACCGCATCGTATTCAAGATCCAACCCCAGGAAGCCATCCTCCTCGAGCTTACCACCAAGAACCCGGGCCAGAGCTTCGAGTTGTCAGATACTTCCATGAATTTCTGCTACAGCGATCATTTCGACACCAGCGCCGACGCCTACGAACGTCTGCTGCTCGATGCGATCCTGGGCGACCCCACCTTGTTCGTCCGTTCCGACGAGACCGAGCTGTCCTGGAAGTACCTGGATCCGTTGCTGAAAAACTGGGGCAGCACCGCCATGGGCGCCAAGTTCCCGAACTACCCCGCCGGCAGCGAAGGCCCGGCGGAAGCCGCCGACGTGCTCATACACGGGGAAGAGAAGACGGAGTGGCTGGATTTCTCGCGGTACGACAACGTATGCCCGCCGGCTTCGGATATGCCGAAGGGTTAGCCGGGGTTTGGGGCCGCAGGCTTAGATCAGGCTCCGCATCTTCCAGATCAACGACGGCGTGCTCCACAGCGTCGTCAGGAAAATCCTCGACATCGTGATCTTCTCCGGCGGAATCTTCGCCAGGCTGCGCGCGGCCTTGTCGAAGGTCGCGTCCTGGATGTCCATGAACGGAGCCTTGGCGCGATGGATGCGCATGTTGGCCTTGCCGTAGGCTTCGTCCCAACCCGATTTGTAGGCGCGATAATGCGGCACCTTCTGCGGTTCCCCGGACAGTTCGATCACCTGCATCCCGGCACGGGCCGCCAATTGCCCGCCCTTCATGGCTTCCAGGATGCCTGCACGGCTGATGGGATTGACCATGTTGGCCGCATCGCCGGCCTTGAAGAGGTTTTCCACCGCCAGGGGATCCTGGGTATATCCGCAAGGGATGGCGCCGCCGTGGAAATTCTCCACCTTGGCGCCGGGATAGGTCTTGGCCAGGAAGTCCTGCATCGCCTTGCGGGCCGGAGCCTCCTTCGCGAACTTTTTTCCGATCACCAACCCCACGTTCGCCACATGTTTGTCGCGGGGGAAGAGCCAGGCGTAGCCGCCCGGCGCGTAGTTGCGGCCGAAGAACATCTGGATGTAGTTGACCGGGTATTCCAGGCCCGATACGAGCGCGAATAGCGCGGGCTCCACGTCGAAATCACCCTGCGTGATGTTCTCGCCTTTACCGAATCCCGCGCCTGGTCCGCTGGCATCGATGACGACGCGAGCTTTTATCTCAAGATTGATCTCGCCTTCGACCTTGACGGTACGACGCCCGTTCTCGTAGCGCGAGACCGCGGTGGCGCGGGCACGGAAATGGCAATGCGCGCCGAGTTGCTGCGCGGATTCGGCCAGGTTCTTATGCATCAAGGCCCGGTCGATGAGCACGCCGCTGCCCGGCTGGCGAAAGGTGACCTGGGTTCCGTTGGGAGAGATGAAGACCACCCCGTCGATGGGCTCGCGGATCCAGGCGGGCTCCACCTTGGGGACGATTTCCCGGAGCCCGCGCGTCGAGACCGCTTCGGCGCAGGACACGGGTTCGCGCCAGGGATCGCGTTTGTCGAGCAGCGCGACCGTGTAGGGTCTCTGCCGCTTCGCGTTCTCAAGACCGATCGTCACCGCCGCCAGCAGGCCGGCCGGGCCGGCGCCGATGATCACGAAATCGTACTCGGTATTCAGGGCGTCTTTCATTGGGGATATCAAATGTAGTACACCGGCACCCTGGGGTCCCTGGCGGGCGGGACGTCTAAGGGCGCCAGTCTACCGGAGCGCGGCCGGACTTGGCCAAAAGCGCGTTCGCCTTGGAGAAATGGCGGCATCCGAAGAAACCGCGATCCGCGGAAAAGGGGCTGGGATGCGCAGCCCGCAGCACGTGGTGACGGGAAGCGTCGATGATGGAGCCTTTTTCCTGGGCTGGCCGGCCCCAGAGCAGGAATACCAGGCCTTCCTTGCCATCATTGAGGGCCTTTACGGCCGCGCTCGTGAAGAGTTCCCAGCCTTTGCCTTGATGGGAGGCCGGCTGGCCCGCGCGCACGGTAAGGCTCGCATTGAGGAGGAGTACTCCCTGTTCCGCCCATGCTTGCAAATACCCATGATCAGGCATTTGGAATCCGCCGGCTTGCGGCACCGCTTCGGTGTCCGCGCGCAGCTCCTTGTAGATATTGACCAGGCTGGGCGGCGGCTTCACGCCCCGCTGCACCGAAAAGCACAACCCGTGCGCTTGTCCCGGGCCATGGTAAGGATCCTGCCCCAGGATGACGACCTTGACCGCGTCGAAGGGGGTTTTGTTGAAGGCGTTGAAGATGAGCGGCCCGGGCGGATAGACCACCTGGCCCGCGGCTTTTTCATCTTTCAGGAATGCCTTGAGTTGCGCGAAGTAGGGCTGGCGGAATTCCCCGGCCAGTTTTTCCTTCCAGGAAGGTTCCAGCTTGGGATCGATGGCTTCGGTCGCCACGGCTTCTGCTATGCTTTCGCCCATGGGGGAAAATCTAGCATATCCCGTGTAAACCGCGGCCGGGCGCCGCCATGGTGTCCACCCTGCGCGCCGTTTCCGTATCGGCCTCCAGGGCCGGGGCATGATGCGGCTTGGAGCGCGCATCCAACAACAAAGGCCCGCGGCATCCCCAATGCTTGTCCTCGGTGAAGGCCCACAACCCGTAGGCATCGCGGGCGGGATCGCATCGGGTAAAAGCGGTCCACAGGAAATTCCCGAGGTTGCGCGCGCAGAATGCGGCATCATCCACCGCGACGATGAGCGGGAAGCCCGCGCGCTCCGCATCCTCCGGTGAACCCAGCAGGGATTCCCAGGCCGCGGCCAGCCGTTGCATATCGCCGCGTCCGCTTTCCCGGTCGCCGTAGCCGGGGGCCGATACCACCATCACCCCGGGAAAGGCCGTTTCCGCTTGGGTGAAACCGGCGGGGAGCCTTTGCGCCCACGACGAGGGAACGTCTTTCGCGAGTTCCCGCCGCTTGGCGCCCGCCGCGGCTATCACCAGCTTGGAGCCTTCGTTGAGCCCCGTGCCGCTGTAGTCCAGGGTATCCATGGTGGTTCGGGTCTGGAAGTGCAAATCCCGGCTCCAATCGGCGCGCGCCAGGACGTGGCGCAGGAATCCGCCCACGTCGCGGATGTCCAGGCCCGGCGCATCTTCCTTGGCCGCGATGAACAGGAATTTGGCCAGCGACAATTGTCCGAAGCCCAGCACCGCATTGGCCAAGGTCAACAGCTCGCGGGGCTTGCGCTCCGCATAGGGCACGTAGCGTTCGCTGCCCAAGGCCAGCAACAGCGGATGTACCCCGGCCGCCTCCACGGCATGTACGGCATGCAGGCCGGGAATCTCGGAAGGAAGCACCGGTCCTGCCAACTCATGGATGATTTCGGCGAGGTGGGAATCCTCTTGGGGCGGACGGCCGACTACCGTAAAAGGCCAGATGGCATCGCGGCGATGGTAGACCTTTTCAACCTCGAGCACCGGGAAGGGATGCGCCAAGCTGTAATAGCCCAGGTGATCGCCGAAAGGCCCCTCGGGCAACAGGCGCGAAGGATCGACAGTACCGGTAATGCAGAAATCCGCGTCGCCGGACAAGAGGTAACCGCCGCGGTACCCATGGCGGAAACGACGGCCCGCCATCAATCCCGCGAAAAATATTTCCGGCATGCCTTCCGGCAAAGGCATCACGGCGGCCAGGGCGTGCGCCGGAGGGCCCCCCAGGAATACGCTTACCTTGAGTTTCTCCCCGCGGGCGATGGCCGCGTGGTGGTGGACGCCGATGCCGCGATGGATCTGGTAGTGGAAACCGGCCTCGCGGTCGGGAAGGAAGGGGGCGCCGGAAAGCTGGATGCGGTACATGCCCAGGTTGGAATGCCGCAAGCCGGGTTTGTCGGGATGTTCGGTGTAAACCTGGGGTAAGGTCGCGTAGGCCCCGCCATCCTTGGGCCAGGAGACGATTTGCGGCAGCTTGCCCAGACTGGTTTCGCATTCCCCCACCGCCGGAGAGCCGACCCGCTTAGGCAAGGCGTATAGGGCCGCTCCGACGGCCCCCAAGGCCATCAAGGGCGATTTGGCCCATGCCATGGGATCGGCCTTAAGCCCAAGCAGGGCTTTGGCCGGGCCCAGGGTCTCCCGGAAAAGGTAACGCGTACGTTCCCGGGTGCCGTAGATATTGGACAGGCAAGGGAAGGACGAGCCTTTCACATTGGTGAAGAGCAGCGCGGGACCGCCCGCGGCGTAAACGCGCCGTTGGATCTCCGCCATCTCCAAATGGGGATCGACCTCCTCGGACACCCTGAGCAATCGCCCGGTGCGCTCCAGATCTACCGCCGCTTCGCGCAAGGACGCGTACGCCATCAGCTGGAAGCGGACGAATACGCCCGCAACCCCCGGTTCCAGATGAAAATGATGAACAGGAAAAACGCCGTGATAACCGCAGCGAAATGCAGGAGGATCGGCCAATGCGGGCCCTCCAGGAAAACGCGGGCCGGGAAGGAAGCCATCAGGCAGAAAGGGAGGACGGAAACGAGCAGGCGCCGGATCCAGCCGGTGAAAATCCGATCCGGCCGTTCCATGCAGCGCGCGAAACTGTAGAAGATTCCGTGCAGGTTCGAGCCCGATCCCATCCAGAACACCGGCAGCAGGCTCACCAGATGCATCTGGTAATGCAGCACGGCCCCGAAGGGCAGCATGGCCAGGAACAGCAGCAGGGAAACGGCATGCGGGGGTTCCGGCAACCTGAGTACGGTCCAGGCGAGGATACCGACGGCGAAGCCGAGATTGATGAGGGAATTGGCGGCGAAGTCCCGCAGGCTCAGGAAGAACAGCGAGGAGACCGGCCGCACCAGGTAATAATCCAAATCGCCCCGGTTGATCGCGACCGGTAACATCCACATGTTGTTGGAGAACAGGGTCATCGAGATCGCGTCCACGACCAGGTAGCCGCCCATGAAGACCAGGCTTTGATCCCGGCTCCATCCCCCCAGCAAAGGCGTCTGCATGAAGATGGCCTGATAGAATCCGATCTGGATACCGTAGTAAACCAGGTCCATGAAGATGCGGAAAAAGAAATCCAGGCGGAATTCCAGCGCCTTGCTGATCGAGAAGCGCATGAAATGCGCGTAGAGGCGCAAGTAGCGGATCATCAGATGCCCACGCCGGCGTAGACGCGCAACCCTTTGCGCCAAAGCAACGAAGCCGTGCCCGCGAATACCAAGGACCATGCCACCGTCATAACTAGACCGAACAGCCATTCGGACCAGCCCACCTGGCCCAGCAGGCAGCGGATTGGAAAGGAAAGCAGGCGGATATACGGCAGCCATTCCAGCGCCGACCGGGCCCAAGCCGGGAAAAACGCCAGGGGGATCATGCCTCCGCCCAACAACCATCCCGCCATCCGGTTCATCACCGCCAGGCTCCACACGTTGTCGGCCCAGAAGGCCAACATCTCGAGGTTGGCCAGCAGCCAGAATCCCAGCCAACCGGCGAAGGCGATGGCGGTGAGACCCATCATCAGGGAAACCGGCGTGATACCCGAGCTTCCGAATACGGCGGCGTATACGGCGAGGATGACGGCCGTCTGGCCTTGATACAAGGTTGATTGGGCGAGGCTGGAGGCGTACTTCACCTGGAAGTAGGCCAACGGGTACAGCAGGTAACGGCTCAAGCCGCCGTCGTAGATCTCCCCCGCGATTCCCATCATATCCGGCGCCATCACGGAACGTTCCACCAGCGGCACCAGTAGCGAATACAGCATTAAGCCGGCGAAGGTGAATCCCTGCAGGGTATCCGTCCCGCGCGCGAGAAAAACGGCCTTCCAGAGAAAGAAGGCCACGCAGAACTGGCTCCCGACGCTGCCGGCGAAGTTGATCCAGAATTCGGCGCGGTAGGACAAAGCCGCCTTCACGCCCTGGAGATAGAAGATCCAAGCGATATTCATGCGGCCTTGTCCCGCTTCATCATCGCTTCAATGACGGTACCGATATCCTCTTCCTCGATGCTCAGATCCGCTACCGGATAGGATTGCAGCAGGTGTGAGGCGGCCGCGGCGGCCTCGGACCGCGGCACTTTCAGCTTAACCTGCGTCCCGTTCCACTCCAGGATTTCCCCGGGAACCCCAGAGTCGCCTTGCGGCCGCGCCGGACCTTCGGCCGGAGCTTCCCCCGCACGCAAATGCGCGGTCAATACCTTGTGCAGCGCGTACGAGGCCAACAGTTTTTCCCGGCCGCCGTCGTACACCAGCTCCCCATCGCGGATGAGTACGATGCGCTCGCATAACTTCTCGATGTCCTCCATGTAATGGGAAGTGAGGATCATGGCCGGATTCTCGCGGCGCCGGTAGTCGAGGATGAATTCCCGGATGGCGCGCTGGGCAGCCAGGTCCAGCCCGATGGTAGGTTCATCAAGGAACAGTACCTTGGGGTTATGCAACAGCGCCGCGATCAGCTCCATCTTCATCCGCTCCCCCAACGATAGGCGGCGGATCTGGATATTCAGCTTGTCGCCGATCTGCAGGGCTTCGGTCAGGGTTTTCAGATTGGCCGCGAAGCGGTCTCCGGGCACCTGGTAGATTTCCCGCAGCAATAGAAAACCGTCGCCCGCAGGGAGGTCCCACCAGAGCTGTGCCTTTTGCCCCATGATCAAGGCTATCTGGCGCCGGAATTCATTGTGGCGGCGCCAGGGCACATGCCCCAGGACTTCCGCCGTGCCGCCGGTGGGATGGAGAATGCCGGCCAAGGCTTTGACCAGGGTGGTTTTGCCGGCGCCGTTGGCACCCACCAATCCCACGATCTCCCCCGCCCCTACGTCCAGGTCCACCCCCTTCAGGGCATGGACGGTTTTCCAGTCGCGGACGAAAAGGGCCCGTAAGGACCCCTTCAGGCCCGCTTCCTTCTTATGGACGCGGAATGTCTTGGAGAGCCCGCGGGCCTTGATCATGCGATGACGGCGTCGGCCTCGAGCTCCACCAGCATGGCCGGATCGATGAGCTTCGCAACCTGCACCATGGTGGTGGCCGGGCGGATGTTCCCGAAAACCTCGCCATGTGCCTTGGCCGCCGCTTCCCATTGGGAAATGTCGGTCATGAATAGGCGGGTGCGCACGACGTTCTCGATCGACGCGCCCCCCTGGACCAAAGCCGCCGCGATGTTGGCGAGGGCCTGCTTGGTCTGCGCGTAGGTATCGCCGGCCACTTTTCCGGTGGCATCCGTACCGGTGGTCCCGGAAACGAAAATCTGGTTCCCGACGCGAACCGCGCGCGAATAACCGATGATGGGTTCCCACTTGGAACCGGTGGATATGTTCTTTCTTTCCATGTGCTTCGCTCCGGGAAGGATGGGGGGTGGACAGGCGGAAAAGTAGAAAACTCGCCCGCCGCTAATCCCCTCCCGGGGGGAGCTACCCCTTCAACAATAACCGTGCTACCAGGGGGCTATACCGTTTCCGCACCCACTCCGCGTCCTTTTTGCCGCTTTCCGAGGCCTTCAAATCCGCGTCCAGCATGAACAGGTACGGATACCATTCCTGGTGCAAGCTTCCTTTCCAGTCCCAGATCAGCTTCTTCAGCGCGACGCGCATGGCCGCGACACAGCGCGGGGAGAGATCGGCCGCTCCCGGACGGAAGAAAGGGGAGGAGAGGAACGGAGCCACCGCCAGGAATTCCTTGGGGACATTATGGCTAGCCATGGCAGCGCGCCAGGACTTTTGCGGCGGTTCTCCGCGGCGGAAGGCCGCGAGGAGATCGAGGAGCATGGCATCGGTAGCCGGCAGACCGGAAGGATTGAGCAACAGGCCGCGAGTCAAGGACCAAAGCTTGTGATCGCGCCCGGTCATCGGTCCCAGGAAAATCTTGGTCGGGCAATAATCGTTGGCGTAAAGGTTGTCCCACAGCACCACATTCCCACGGAACATTGCCGATACTCCCGTCAACGCGGGCCCGTCGAGCCGCTCAGCGATGATGCACGGCCCGGTCCACATCAGGGTGATTTCCCGGGGCATGGTCGCGGCCAGGTCCTTCAGGTAGGCGTCCTTGGCAATGGGACCGGATGCGAACTGATCGGTATAAACCGTGGGGCAGAACCAAAGCCGCGCATCCTTGCGCAAGGCCCGCAGATCCTTGAAAAGCCGGCGCAGCAGCAGTCCATGGGCTTCGCCCAGGCTGGTAAAGGATTTTCGGCAGTTGCCCGGCAGGGTCACGGGGATATCGTCCATGAGCAAGGCCAAAGTCCGGCAGCCCAGCCTTTGGAAATCACGCAACTTGCTCAGCAGAACCCGGTAATCGTCGGCGGCGAGGTAGTCGTAGGAAAGGCCCGGGGCCATGCCGGGAATCACATCCACTCCGCGATTGGCCCCCCGTGCGGCGAGGTCGCGGAAATGCTTCCGCCAGGCGGATGGGTACCGGATGCGCCAATCGCGGCGGTGGAGGGAATCTTCCTTGGGGGCATACAGGTATGCCGCCGTGGTTTCCCCTCGGCGGCCCGCTTTCGCTTGTCCCCCGAGGCGATCCACCAATGCGGACCGTTCTTCCCAGCCGAACAGGCGGCCATAGTAGCCTTCGATATAACCCCAGATCGCAGGAAGCCGTGCTTCCGCCATCCTTGTCTCCTCCCCGGGACGTATAGCCGGCGCCGCTGCGCGCCCCTAATCGTCCGACCGGTGGTTAAACATAATTCAAGTCGCGGAAAAATCGGTTCATCCGGGTCGCGGATGATCCGGAGATGGAAGCCGTAAGGGAGGGGAATCAATGCGGGGAATCAGGATGTGACGGTAATGGAGTCCAGTACCGCGCGTACCGTCCGGACCAGGACCTTGGGGGAAAAAGGCTTTGCGAGAAAGGACGAATGCCCGTGATCAACGCCATAGCGAACGGAAGGATCGTCCGGGTATCCTGAAATGAAAAGGACCTTGAGGGCGGGACGGACAGGAATGATGCGCCGCACCAATTCACCGCCGCCCATGGGGTTCATCACCACGTCGGTAAGCAATAGATCGATGGGGCCCGCATGTCTGGCCCCCACTTTCAAGGCATGCTCACCGTCCCCGGCTTCAAGGATGCGATATCCTTCCACGGAAAGGATGGCCCCGACAAGTTCCCGGATGTACGCCTCGTCATCGACAACCAGGATGGTTTCCAGGGTATTCGCCACGTTCGCCTGCTTCGTCTTAATAGACAACCCCACCGAGTCCAATCCTGAAGAAAATAATTTCCGACATACCGCGCAAATACTCCGTGAACACGCCAGGGTCGGGTATGGGCACGGAACCAAACCGCCCGGAAACCGGGACCCCCTCCGCCGACGCCGGATACCCGAATACCGTTGCTTCCAGATCCAGGCAGGCGCGCGGACCCTTGGCGAACGCGGCCTGCCCCTTATTCGGCGATTTTCCCGCGAAAAACCGCGGTAGGCGCAAACGAATATTTATGTTATTAACCCCAAAGGTTAATACATCCTTATATGAAAATCGTATTCGCGAACGAAAGCCTCAAGAACGATTGCAACAATCAGGAAACCCTGGTGCGGCGGCTGGGGGCGAACCGCGCCCGCGTGCTCAGGCAACGGTTGGATGAACTTTTCAACGCGGAGGTGCTTGGAGACATGCGGTCCATGCCGCATCTAAGCATCACCGGTCCCGCCTCCGGCAATGGTGAACTGGCTCTCGACCTGGGGCAGCCCTTCAAGCTGCTTTTCCGGCCCGTCGGACCGGTGGTGGCCGATGGGGGAAACGATTGGAATAAGATAGATTCAATCATCATCCTGGGACTGCGCGGGGCAGATGCGAAACCAAGTCCATAACCAGTACGCGCCTGACGTGGTTTCCCCGCCGGGGGAAACCTTGCGCGAGACCCTGGAAGCCCTGGGCATGTCCCAGGCCGAACTCGCCGACCGCATGGGCCGGCCCAAGAAAACCATCAACGAGATCATCAAAGGCAAAGCCGCCTTGACGCCGGATACCGCTCTGCAACTCGAAAGGGTACTAGGCATTTCCGCGGGATTCTGGAGCAATCGCGACTACCATTACCGCGAATACCAGGCCCAGCGCCAGGAGATTGAACGCTTGCGGTCCAAGACGGGATGGCTGGACACGCTTCCCATCCGGGATATGGTAAAGCTGGGCTGGATCAAAGCGCACACCGATAAGGTTTTGCAATTACAAGCTGTGCTGGGATTCTTCGGGGTCGCCTCTCCCGAGGTCTGGAAACGCATCTGGCTCGGGCCTAAGGTTGCCTTCCGCCGCTCGCAAGCCTTCCGCAACGATCCCGCCTTGTTGGCCGGCTGGTTGCGTGTCGGCGAAATCAAGGCGCGCGGGATGCCCTGCGCCCCCTACGATTCGGCGCGCTTCGCCGGCTCCCTGGTCGAAATCCGCAGGCTCACCCTTAAGCCCCCATCCCGCTACGCCAAGGAACTCACGCGCATCTGCGCCGCCTCCGGGGTGGCCTTGGTGTTCCTGCCGGAACCACCGCGCTTAAGCATCAGCGGAGCCACGCGCTGGCTCACCCCTTCAAAGCCCTGATGCAGATCAGCCTCCGCTATACGACCGACGATCAATTCTGGCTCACCTTCTTCCATGAAGCCGGACATATCCAATTGCACGGCAAACGTGACGTATTCCTGGAATCAGAGGTGCAAAGCCGCGCCAAGGAAGCCGCCGCCGATTCGTTCGCGTCCCAGCAATTGCTTCCCAAAGACGGGTTGGCCCGCTTTCCCCGGCAGGTTCCGCCGACGCGGGAAGAAATAAAACGCTTCGCTGCCGATAACCGTGTGGCTCCAGGGGTCCTGGTCGGGCTGCTCCAGCAAGCTTGCCTGCTGAAAGATTCCGAACACAACGACCTTAAACGCCTTTTCAAGTTGGCCCCGCCATGAGTGCGGCGTCCGCATCCCCCGGCGCCGAAGGCGCGACCATTCTGTTTGTCGATGACGAACCGGGCATGCGCAAGTACCTGGCCGAGCAACTTTCCCATACTCCGCACAAGGTGTTCGTGGCCGCGGACGGGGAAGCGGCGCTGACCCTAAGCGAAGGATTCTCCGGAATCATCCACCTGCTGATAACGGACGTGATGATGCCGCTGATGAACGGCAAGGAGTTGGCCGATCGATTATGCGCTTTGCGCCCCGACATCAAGGTTTTGTTCATTTCGGGATACAACCGGGCCGACCTTTGGCCCAACGACGTGTGCGAGGATCAAACCGACTGGCTCCCCAAGCCTTTCACGGCATCCCAATTCCACGCCAAGGTCCGCAGTGTTCTAGACGGCCTACGCAAGCCTTGAGGCTGCAATACGCCGCTGCGATCCCAATCCCTTTATTTCTCAGATCATTTATTAACCTTTAAGGTTAATGGATAATATGAACCCGCTCACCGTCATGCTGGTGGAGGATGAAGCGCCGGTACGGCGCCTCATCGCCGGCATACTGGGCCTTAAGGACTACCAGATCCTGGAAGCCGGCCACGGGGAAGACGCCTTGGCCATGAGCTTGCGACGCGCCTCACGGCTTTGCGTCCCGGGATGGGGGTACTCTTCATCAGCGGATACCCGGGCAAGCATGTCCCCGACAGCTTGGAGACCAACTCCAAGGTGGACTACCTGGCGAAGCCCTTCAAGGTGGACGCGTTGCTGGAGAAGGTGAAAGGGCTGGCGGGAGGATGAAGCCGGCCCGCCCGGGATCCTAGCGTTCCAGATCCAATTCCTTCAGCCCCAGCATATACCCGCCCGCCACGTCCAGATTCACGCCGGTCACGTAACCCGCCGAGGCGGAAGCCAGGAATGCGACCGCATCGCAAACGTCGGAGCAGCGGCCCAAGCGGCCCAGGGGAACGTAGTCGCGCGGTTGGCGGGGCAGCTCCACGCTGTTATCGAGAATGCCCGGCGAAACCATATTCACGCGTACGCCCCGGGGTCCCAGGGCCTGGGCCAGCGACTTGGTCAATACCAGCAATCCGGTCTTGGAGATGAGGTAGGCGGTATTGTGGGTCGAGCCGGCAAGGCTTCCCACGCCGGAATAGCCTATGTTGATGATGCTACCGCCTCGCCTGGGGAACAGGTCGCGCGTGCGCTGGATCAGATCAAATGCGCCGATGAGATTGGACTGAAGCGTGGCCGCGAAGTCTTCGACGCGATAGCCCTCCAGATCACCGGTGCGGTAGATGCCCACGTTATTCACCAGCACGTCCAAGCGTCCCGATACTTTCCCGATGCGGGAAGCGATGGCCGCTACGTCCTTGCGCGAAGCCATGTCCCCTTTTACGATTGCGCCCGCGCCCCCGGCATCCTGGATTGAGCTAAGCACCGCTTCGGCTTCCGCGCGGGAAGTGAGGTAATGGACCCAGGTGAAATAGCCATCGGCGGCCAGCCGAAGCGCGAGTTCGCGCCCAAGGCGCTTGGCCGAACCGGTGACCAATGCGACCCGGCCTTCCGCGGCAACTGCCGCCCTGGCAATGTCGCCTGCAATTGGCTCGCCTGCGTTGAAGGTTTCCGTGGCCGCCGCATCCTTGCGTTTCGATTTCCCCTTGGCCGCCGGCTTCTCCTTCAATTGCGATTTCAGTTTCGCCTTGGACATTTTCACCTGCCCACCGCCATTTCCGATGTGACCTTGGCGTGGCGGGCTTCGGCCAACGCGGCCGGCTTCTTGATCCCCACGCGGCAATGACGCACCTGGGGAAAGGCTTCGATGATCAATGCGCAGGCGCGCTCGGCCAGCGTTTCGATCAGTTGAAACTTCTCTCGCTGCATCCACTCCTCGAGCATGGCAGCGAGGCGGGTATAGTCCAGGGTATGCGCTATCTGATCGGTCCGGGCCGCTTCGCTGAAATCGAATTCCAGCCGTACGTCCACGAACAGGTCTTGTTCCACTTTGCGTTCGTGGGTATACACTCCCACGATGCATCGGACCTTCAGATCCTCGATATTGAGCACTCCCATCAGGCTTCTCCGTTCTTTCCCTGCTCCGTCGCCATCACCTTTTCGAGCAATACCCGCGTAGGCCCGTTCAAATCCATGCCCAAGGCTTCCGCCGGCGCGGTCCAGGCGAAGTCATCGGATTCATGGTTCAAGCGCACGGCCGGTTTGATCCCCGCCGTCCGCGCGGCGTAATTCACCAGGATATAATGCCGCGGCCGGTAGAACTCCGGGTGCTCGACGCAATCCTGGTTCATCACGAATTCCACGTCCCGGATTTCCAGTCCCGTCTCTTCGCGGGTTTCGCGCCGGAAGGCCGATTCCATGGATTCCCCGTAATCGATCTTGCCTCCGGGGATGCCGAAGCGCCCGCCCCATTTCCGCGTGCGCACCAGCAGGAGGTTGCCGGCATCATCCCGGATGAGTCCGCCCACCGTCGCGACGGGAAAATACCGGTTCGCAGCCGAAGCCGCTTTGTCCAGCCAGCGTACGACTTCGGGGAAGCTGCCGCATCGGGTCTCGGCCGATTCCAAATCCCGCGCGCTTCCGTAGCCGTAGGTGACCGCGACGCCGGCCACGCCCGCCGCCAGTGCCGCCGACATGTCGTGGGCGGTATCCCCGATCATGACGGTCTCATCCTGGGCCAGGCCGAGGGCCCGCAAAAGTTCCGGCAGCGCGCGCGTTTTGTCGCCCGATGATCCCTTCACCGCGCGGAAGCGCTGCCGCAAACCGAGCCGGTCCAAGGCCGCTTCCAGCATCGCCTGATCGAGAGTGGAAAGCAGGTAGAGACCATGCTTGCAGGCCAGGCATTGCAATGCTTCGGCGACGCCCGGCCAAAGCCGCGCGGCCTCGGGATAACGGCGGCGGCACAGTGCCGCAAAGTCCGATTCGATATCGGAGAAGGGGACACCGGGACAATGGGCGGCGTAGAAGCCGTCAGCGGGCAAAGTGAACTCGTGGCGGTAGGTTTCGAAATCGACCCCGGGGGCGCCGCGCGCGCGGATCACCTCATCGGTAAGACGCCAGGTCAGCTCCTGGTCGTCGGCCAGTGTCCCGGCCCAATCGAAAACGACGTTCATTCTCCCCGCTGGGAAAGCAGGTTGAGGGCGTTGTCCATCCGGTAGGCCAGGGATTTGGATTCCAACAGGCGTTGCAGGTAGATGGGCGGCAGATGCAGGCATCCGCATAGGAAAAGCGAATAGCTCTCGCGATTAAGGTCGATGCGCACGCCTTCGAGCACGTCGCGGATGCCGCGGCTTTCTTCGGGACCGAGCACGGTGACCATGTTCAGGATCTTGGCTTCCAATTCCGGCAGCCGATCGGCTGTCGCTTGGGCCTCAACGGGGTCATCCGCGTAATCGCGGCAGCCGGCTATCAGGTACGGCTTGGCTTCCCTATCGAAGGTTTCCAGGTAGACGCGTTTGCGTCCCTTGGGCTTGATGAATTGGAAGTCGCCCTGACGATCGATGAGATCGAACTCCACCAAGGTCCCGACCCGGTATGGAGTGGCCATCCCCCCCACCTCTTCGCCGGAACTGATCATGGCGATGACGAAATAGGGTTTATCCTCCACATCCTTGAGCATTTGGATGTAGCGATCCTCGAAAACCCGCACGGGGATTTTGTGTCCGGGAAAGCATGGATTGCGTAACGGAAATACCGGATAGGTCCCTAGGGTCATGCCGCAAATATAAGAAGTCCCCGGAAAGCGGGGGGCCCGTCATGGCCTTCTTGTTATAATATGCCCTGATGTTCCGCGGAACCTTGATTTACCTGCTGGCCGCCGCCTCGGCCGCGCCCATTCCCGCCGAAGATTTCGATGGCGTCAACCAGGCCTCAGGCGTGAATCTCACGGTCGATGAGGGGTTCGGGGCGCGTCAATCGGGCATGGGAATCACCTTCGCGACCTTCCAGCGCGGCGCCGACGCGGTCATCAACGCCCCCGCGGCCATGAATGACGTGGACGATTTCACCTTCGCGACCGCTCATGCGGAAAAATTCGGTGCGGCCCAGTTCGATGATTTCGCCTTCCTGCTCCCGTTCGAAGCCAATAGTACCCTCGGGGTAGGTATCTCACGCTACGGCGTGAGCGGAATCGACTTGCGGCCCGAGGGCGGAAACCCCCTGCAATCCCAGCCCCAAGGGGTCTTCTCGATCGCCGACTACCTGGTGGCCGGCGCCTTCGCGCGCAGATGGGGAGGCCTGGATATGGGGTTTCATCTCGACCTGCTTTACCGCCATCTCGATCAGGACGGTCTCGGCATCCGCGGGGACGCGATGGGGCAGTACACCTGGAACGGCCGCTACCGCGTCAGCGCCCTCGCGAAGGGCCTTATTCCATCGAGCGCGCATTGGGAATCGGGTTATACCGAATACGAATTGCCGGACCTGTTCATCGGAGGGGCTGCGCGTTTCCCGGCCCCGTATTTTTACGGCAACCTGGAAGTCGCCTGGCAAAGCGAAGGCCTGTTCGCCCGACAAGGCAAGTCCACCCGGCAATTGAATACCGCCGACCCGATTGAGCGTCCCATGGATTTCCTCGCGGCAAGCAATGCCGGGTTGGAGTTCCTATTCGATTTCGGCCTCAGCTTGCGCGCGGGGCTCAATGAGTTCGCGACCAAGGCCGTCACCTCCACTGCCGCATTCGGAATCGGGTATGATTGGCGGCATATTTTGGCGGTGGATTATAGCTTTACGCCGCATCCCGATCTCCTCTCGACCCATCGGGTTTCCCTGCAGCTCACGCCCGCCTTTCCCAAGCTCAACGGGTTGGGTTACCGGCACCGCGGAGGCCCATCGCCGGCCCCCCGGGCACCCCTCGGCAAATCCATCTCCCCTACCCTGGAATCCCCGGAAAGCGCCCCCGCAGGTCAGGTGCCTGAATCCCTTGAATCCCAACCTGCGGCCCCTGCCGCTCCCTCGGGTGGCGTGCCTGCGACCGTGGAACCGCCGAAACCGGCGCCCGCCGGCGGCGAAAAGGAAATCCTGGAGAACGACGAAGAGGGGCAGTAAACCGCGCACCCGCGCGGGTCTCAGACCAAGGCGGCCTTGTACTGTTCCAGCCCCGGCAGAATGCGCATCACCCGGTCCAGGTCCATCATCTGCAAACTTTCAAGTACCTCGGCTTCATTGGTGATGATGAAGGTAGGTCGTCCATGCACCGACAGGGTTTGCATGGTCTTGACCAGGAGATTGATGGTGCTGCTGTTGAGGAAGGACGAGGCTTCGAAAACGAAGGCGATGGAGAGGACATCGGCTAATAACGCCGCATCGATTTGGGACCGTAAATCCTCCAGCTCCTGAATCTTATGCAGGCTGCCCCGCACGGTGAAAAGGACATGCCCCCCCACATCCTGCCTGGTAATCCGGCTTGCGGCCGGTTCATCGCGAACGTAGGGCATATGGCAGCTGGGACAGGTATTATCACCCGATAGGGAACCCGTGTAGACATGGCCGCAGGCCCGGCATTTATGGAAGCGTACGGTGGGAAACTTGTCTTCGTCCCGCAAATGGACGCTCCTTGTGGTTACCCGGGGATTATAGCCTTCCGAAGGGGAAAAGCCGAGCCGGTTCGAACCTTAGTTGAGCGAGCTCCAAGGTCGCAAAAACAGGCTAAAAAGGCGAAAAATTTCCCTAAATATACTTCCGACCCTGCGTTTTTTTGTAACTTTTGTGGGAGCTTATTATGGGACAATCCCCGACAATATTGATTGTCGGGGGAGGGTGTAATTCGCCCCTGATGCCGGGATTCACCGGGAGGTAGTTATCAAATTCGACATCCGCTCCGTTGGAATTTTCGATGTGGTTTCCGCGCGTTTGGCCGACGGAGAGGTTTTCGATTCGGCGAAACTGAAGAATACGGTGCGGTTCCTGATCGAGAACGACATGCGCAATGTGGTCATCGACCTGGGCAATCTCGAGTACCTCTACAGCGACACCATCAACGCATTCATCGCTTCCAACCGGCATATGCTCGAGGTCAGCGGCCGCATCGCCATCCTCACCGAACATCCCAAGGTGCAGGACATTCTCAAGCGCGCGGGGCTCGACAATATCATGCGCATCTATCGTTCCGAAGCGGAAATGATCGCCGACTCCAAAGAGATCCTGCGCCAGACTTCCAGCTACCGCATCGAAGAGTTGCAAAAGATTTCCAATCAACCTGCCGAGCAACCGGCCATTCCCAAGACCGAGTTCGACGAGTTCAAGGCCGAGATGGGACAGCGCTTGGGATCGAAACTCGACAATAACGAGTTGCCCCAGTACCAATTGGGCGTGCCGCAGAACGGCCCCGCCACCCCGTCGTACCAAGCACCGGTCGCTCCGGCGGAAACCGCGTATCCCGCTTTCAATCCTCCCGGCTTCGGTAATCAGTCTTTGGGCGAACAGCCCGCTCCGGGTTTCCCCCAAGGGCAACCGGCGCCCGCCTACAATTACAACAACCAGCCTTTCGGCATGGGCAATGCCGCGCCCACTTTCCCCAACCAGGGGCAACAAGGCTTCGGGCAGCCCCAGGCCAATTTCGATTTCCCCACCGTGCAATTGCCCGTGGGTCAGTTCGGCAATCTCTCCCAGCCTACGGCGCCTACCGCGCCCCAGTCCTCCAATCACGGCACCCCGACCCCGCCCGCGCCCCCGGCAGGCTACGATCCGGATACCGATTCCGATCCGCGCCAGCGCAAGTCGTCCCAGGATCGGATGCGCAGCCCGAACGCCCGCAAGCAGCAGGGCCGCCGCGTTGGCGGTCGCGAGTTCCCGGGTCAAGATGACGAAAACGTTCCGGTATACGCCGAAGAGAAAATCCAGGAAGCGCCGTCCCAAGGGGACAAGTTCGGCGGATACAATCTGCCTCCTGCCACCCCCAACAGCCTAGCCGAAGAGGCGCGCGGACCCGCAAAGCTGATCGTGCTCATGATCTTCGTGGTTGCGGCGGCTGCCGGTATCTGGTATTACCTCCATAACAATACCCAGCCCGAGACCACGCCCATCGAGACGCCTTCGGTCCCGGCTCCCCAGACTCCCGAGGCAGTTACACCTGCGCCCGCTCCTGTCGTGCCCGGAACCCCCGAGCCTGCGGTGCCTGTTACGCCCGCCCCTACCGCCGTGCAACCGGCGCCCTCGGTTCCGGTCGCCCCCGTCGCGCCCGCACCTACGCCTGCTCCCGAAGTCAAACCCAAGCCGATCGCGGAAACGCCCAAGCCCCCGGCACCGACACCCAAGCCGGAGCCGAAGCCGCCCAAGGTTGCGGCGATCCATCCGAAGCCCCAGGTAAAACCGCCGCGGGCCGAGAAACCCGAGAAGCCGGCTCCCTCCCCCGAGGAAACCGCACCGGCACCCAAGCCCGGCATGCTGCATATCACCAGCGAGCCCTCGGGCGCCGAAGTGCTCGTGAACTTCTCGAAGAAGGGATCCACGCCCCTCGACGTGAGCTTGAGCAATAATTCCAACAAGATCATCGTGCGTCTGGCCGGTTATAAACGTTTCGAAACCACCTTGCCCAAGAATAGCCCGGAGCATGACCTCCAAGTGGATTTGGAAAAGGAAGAGTCCTCGGAACCCGCAGCCAAGGCCAAGCCCGAACCGGAACGCCGCGTGGAACCGAAGCCCGAACCCAAGCAGCCGGAAGAGGATAATTACAAGGAGCCGGAAGACCTTCCCATCAAGGCACAGGCGCCCCAGCGTGAGCGCGAGCGTGAGCCCGAACCCGCTCCGGAGCCCAAACATTCGGCCTCGGCCCCGACTCCCGGCGACGGCCCGATCGGAATCATCTTCCTCTCGAGCAGCCCGGCGCGCGCCGATATCGTCATCGACGGAAAGAATACCGGCAAGAAGACTCCGGCCAAGATCGAGCTGCCTTCCGGTCAGCATCGCATCGAGATGAGCAAGAGCGGGCAGAAGGCTTCCGTTGATCAATTGGTCAACGAAGGCAAGAACAAGGCATTGCATCTGACCTTGCAGTGAAACTGGCCCATAGGGATTTCCGGCCGCCGCGGCGTTCCAAATACGTCAACCAACCTCCTAAGCGGCGGCCCACTCTGAGAATCCTTTTCCTAGCCATCCTCGGGATGGCGATTTACCTCAAGTTCGATTCCATCGCAGCCTCCCCCGCCCTCCAGCGCTTTAAGGACCCGGGCCGGTTGTTAACCGGACTGTTCCATCCGAAGGCCGCAAGCGCGGTTACCTCTCCCCTGGCGCAAAGTTGGAGCCCCGATTCACAAGCGGTAACGCTGGAGTGTCCCGCAAGTCCGGAAGCCTGCCTGGGTGCCGAAGGTCTTTTGCGCGCATCGGTTGCGGGGCCTCTCCGCGAGCTGATCGGCAAGGGTGAAATCCGATCAGGACTGGATACCGCCATCGGATTCCGCGCCGAGATGACCAACCCGGTTTCCGGAGCCGGGATCCCGGATGAGTCGGGTTGGCAAGTGCAGCGGCTGGAGCTGAGCGGCACGCGGCAAAACCTGGTGTTCATCCCTGTCGCCGGAAAAGCTTCGCGGACCCTTTGCGCTCCGGGTCTTTGCCTGGATGACCTTCCCGCCCAGCGCCCACTGGAAACCATCCGTCGGGTGACGCGGGAATCCGATTCCGGAACCGCGCAAGATTTTGGGGAGCCGATTCCGTCCGTCGCCGTATTGGAGGGCGGAAAGCCCGGTCCCGTCCGTTCCATATTACGCGGCCGGGTAGTGAGCCTACCGACGGCGGAGCATGCTGACCAGTGGATAAAGCTGCATCATGGCGGAAACCTGTTTTCATATTACCGGGGATGCGCGCGCCTGGACACGCTGGTGCGGGTCGGGGCCATGGTTAACGTCGGTGATACCCTGGGTTGGCTGGCGGATGATTCCGCGGGCTTGCGATTGCGAATCGAGAAGGACGGCCTGTCCCTCGATCCCATCGCCTTCCTGGGCCTGCCCGGGGAAGGGGAACTCGCCCATGCCCGGTGATTTACGTACCGCCTACCTGGCCATGCGACGCGAAGGCGCAGGGGATTTTTCCCCCGCCGCGCTGGAGTACCTTTTCCGGCTGGTCCAGCGGGTATCTTTCCAGGGCAAAGGGCACCGCGATCTCTCTCCCACGGAATTGTGCGCGCACTTCGCGCGTTCGACCGCGGAAGATTTCGGGGATTTCACGGCCGATGCCTTGCGGGGTTTCGGCATCACCGCCGGGGCGGATCTGGGACGGGCGGTTTTCCTGTTGGCCCGCCAAGGATGCCTGGAATTACGCGACGGCGAGCAACAGGACGAATACGCTGCCTACGGCGCGTTCCCGGGAGCCTGAATGATGCGCGAGCTTTTTGTCCTTACCCTGATTGCCTCGCTGGCCGCCTGCAGCCTCGAGCCCGATTCCCACCGCGCCGGCACGGTGGCGGAGGATATAGACATCGACTCGGTACGCTTGCTTCCCTACGGCAGCCTTTACATCCGCCAGGATTCGGCCACGGGGGTACGATTCTTCAAGGTCCACAAGGGTTACGATTGTTCCCAGGTACTCGCCTTGGGGGTGGATTCGGTGGTCTCGGGATTCCCGCCCGCCTACCAACCCTTCAGCCGCATCCGCCTTCCCGGCGGTTCCGATTGCGCCTTTGATTCATCGGGACGGGATACCACGGTAACCCGCGTGTTTCGGGATGCCTCGACTGTGCGCTTGGCCAACTCGCGCGGCAAGATCTGCGATTCGGCCCGCGTGGCCCGCGGAGCCTTCGTCTACGATTCCATCCGCGGCATTCCCGGTACCAGCACGACATTCTCCGCGGGCAAGCTCACGTTCCGCGATTCCTCTTCCCTGGCCGCCCGTTTCCTCTTCACCGATACCATCGGCCCTTGCCTGCGTTTTAACCAGGCGCAGTTCGAAAAGGAGAAGGGAGATACGCTCAAGGTTACCTTTTCCTGGATGCGCCTGGAGCCCGCCGCTCCGGGCGATTCCTGCGGGGGCGTGAGCCACGTGGATTCTGTGCCGGTTTCCCGGAAGCGTTAGGCCGGCGGCCGCAGCAGCGGCAGCAGCGCGGCGCGCATCGCCCCCTCCACATCATGGTTCCGGATGATCGGGAATCCCGTCGCGACCGCGGCCATCAGGCGATGGCGCTCTTTATCGTCCCACCATAACGTCTCCATCGCCCGCGACAGCGCGCCGGCGTCGGCGCAATCGACGGACAAAGCAAGACCGCGCGCGAATTCATCTTGGCTGGACCCCGCATGGTATGCCGAGGGTTTGCCCGTCGCCAGGGCTTCGAATAGGGGCAATCCCCAACCCTCGTACAAGGAACTGGAAACGTATGCGGTGCACCCCCGCAAATAGGCCGACCGGTCGGCGTCGGTGAGGTAGTCGGTGAGGAAAACGCTGTGCGCCAACCCATGGAGCGCGATAGCGGTTTCGGCTTCGGAAATACCCCAAGCTTTGTGCCCGACGATGTACAGCGGCGGCGCGTCCGGCCGGCGGGACTTGAGTGCCGCGTAGGCCGCGACCAGTCCGGGATAATTCTTGCGCGGTTCGACGTTTCCCATGGAGAGGAAATACTCACCCTCAGGCGCCTGCCCCAAGCCGATCCCAGATTCGCCGGTGGCGACGGACCCGCTTACGCCCGCGGTCAAGGCGTTTCCCGGTGGCGAAGACCCCAACGACGGCGGCCGGATAGGCAGCACGATTTTGATGCGTTCCCCGTCGATGCCGAGCAACGCCTGCAAGCGCGCCCGGGTGAAGGCCGAAATGGTCAGGATGATATCCGCCTTCGGCGCGTTGCTCTTTAACCAGCGGCGATTATAGGGATCATGGGAGGAGGTGGCCCAGCCCAGGTTCTCCAGCGGACCCGCATCGGCGATGGCCAGGGCATAACGCGCTCGCGGACGGAACCAGGGAAGATGCTGCCCGAGGCATAGGACCGCGGCCGGATGATGTTTGTGGAGCAAGAGGGGGAAGGCGGTCTGGGTCCAGGGGCGCAAGGGGCGGGGATCGACTTCGAGTACGCGGCAATGGGGGCCCGGACGGTAGCTCCCGCCTTTTGGCAAGAGCACCAGGATTTCGGCCGCATCGGCCAGGCCGCGGAGGGCGTCCACGTAGAGCCGCGCCATATTACCCAGCCCGGAATCGTTCCGGGTCGCGAGCGCTTCCACCAGGAGCAGCGGTTTTACAGCCATCGTGCCGGGAGCCCCGTCGCGCAAGGGCGCGGGGCCGTTCCTTCCCTTCCCGAAACCAAAGATGAGGATACTATAATTCCCACGGGGAAGTAAACGAACCTTGATCTACCGCGCCCGATACGTCGTGACCATGGCAGGGGCCCCTCTGGAAGGGGGCTGCGTGCGCGTACGGGGCGATCGCATCGTCCAGGTAGGCGCCTTGGACGATATGGATTCCCGCGGGGAAACGCTCCGCGATATCCCCGATGCGGTCCTTTTGCCCGGCCTCATCAATTCCCATTGCCACCTTGAGCTGGGCATGGCCCGGGGACTACTACCCCGCGGCGAGGCCTTCCCCATGTGGGTGTCCCGGCTGCGGAAGGCGCTGGAAGGCGCGGGCCCGGAACAGTACCGGCAGGCTTCCCGCCTGGGCGCCCTGGAATGCCTCAAGCATGGAACCACCACCGTGGTGGACGTAGGCAATACCGGGGAAGCCCTCAAGGAACTGGCGGAGTTGCCCATCCGCTCCTTCCCCTACCTCGAGGTTATCGGTCTTGATCCCGCCCTCGCCGCCGCGCGCTGCGCCGATGCCGAAACTCGTCTGGCCGCGGCCCCATCGGCCAGCGATCGTTTCCGGCCCGGGGTCACCTGCCATGCCCCGTACTCCTGTTCGCCCGATTTGCTGCGTCGCGTGGCCGAGGCCGCGGGCCTGCGGCGCGGGCCTTACACCTTGCATGTCGCCGAAAGCGCGGAGGAATCCGCCATGTTCCGCGAGGGCCGGGGAGCGTTGCTGGAATTCTGCCGCCGTATCTATCCCGCGCTGGAACCGCGGTCCGGCGAGAGCCCCATCGCCTTTCTGGGCCGCAACGGGCTTATCCCGCGCGGTTCCCTATTCGCCCATTGCAATCACGCGGACGCGGCTGACATAGGTATCCTGGCCGCTACGGAAACCTCGGTGGTACATTGCCCGCGCAGCCGCGCCTTTTTCGGGCACGGCGGCTTTCCCCTGGCTGCCTTCCGCGCGGCGGGGGTGAACCTGTGCCTGGGCACCGATAGCCTGGCCTCCAACGAGGGCCTGAGCCTGTTCGACGAGATGGCCGAGTTCAAGCGCGAACATCCCGCCGCCACCGGGGAAGAAATCCTGGCCATGGCGACCGTGAACGCGGCCAAGGCCCTGGGGCTGCCGGGCGAGCTGGGCTGCCTCCGGCCGGGCGCCAAAGCGGATCTTATCGCTGTGGCATTGCGCCATCATCCGGAATTCGACCTCTACGAGGAGATCGTCGCCGAGGCCAGGGACGTGCTGATGGTGATGGTGGACGGCGAAGAAGTGGTTTCCTGATGCCCCGCCCGCACCGGATTGCGTATCTTATCCCCATGCGCCTCCCTACCCTTTTGATTGCCTGCCTGCTCCTGATCGGGGGCGCACGCGCGGACAAGCTGCTGATTCCCATGGACCTGTCCCAGACCGATCACCTCAAGGCCTACGGAATCGCCTACCTGTCCGTGGCGGGCGGGCATCCGGTGGAATGGCTTCTCAATTATCGCGGGGGCAGCTTTCTGCTCGACGACGTGGTGACCGTCAAGCGCGAATCGGCCAAGCGCGGCGTCCTTTTCGAACCCGTCACCGACGCCGATGTGGACCGTATCTACACCGAGATCGAAGCCGGCAACATGGATAAGGTGTTGCTGGAAAAGGCCCCGCGCATCGCCGTGTATACCCCGCTTACCAAGCAACCCTGGGACGATGCCGTGACCTTGGCCATGAGCTACTCCGAAATCCCGTACACCAAGATCTACGACCGCGAGATAATCGAAGGCAAATTATCCCAATACGATTGGCTGCACCTGCACCATGAGGATTTCACCGGGCAGTATTCCAAATTCTTTTCCTCCTTCCATACCGCCCCCTGGTACGTGAACCAGGTGGCTGCCAGCGAAAAGCTTTCGGGAGAGCTGGGCTTCAAAAACAACGTGGTGCTCAAGAAGGCGGTGGTGCTCGCCATCCGCGACTACGTGGAGAAGGGCGGCTTCCTGTTCGCCATGTGCCTCGCCTGCAATACCCTCGACATGGCCCTGGCCGAGGCCAAGACCGATGCCGTGGACGCGATCTTCGACGGCACGCCGCCCAGCCCCCACCTGGCCAAGGAACTGGACTACAACCTTTCCCTTGCCTTCACCGGATTCCATGTGGATACCGATCCCATGTCGCCTTCCCACGGCGATCTCGATTACAACCAGGTGAATGCCGGCCCCTTGAAACGGAAGCCCGCCAACGATTTCGTCCTGTTCGATTTCTCCCCCAAATACGACCCCGTGCCCGCCATGCTTTGCCAGAACCATACCGATCTTGTGAAAGGTTTTTTCGGATTGGCCACCTCCTTCCCCAAGGCGCTGATCAAGAAATCGGTGACCATCTTAGGCGAAGCCAACGGGCAGGACGCGGTGCGATACATGCACGGCAACCTTGGCCAGGGGCAGTTCACCTATTACGGCGGCCATGATCCGGAGGATTATTCCCACGCCGTGGGCGACTCTCCCACCGACCTTTCCCTCCACAAGAATTCCCCCGGCTACCGCCTCATCCTCAACAACGTCCTCTACCCCGCGGCGCGGCAGAAGAAACGCAAGACATGACCGCAGGGCGCCCCCCCGCGGGCGGCGCGGCGGATTCCGGATCCCGCGCCGACAGCTGTATGGCTGTCCTCAGGGCTCTTTTCAAAGCGGACCCGCGCGTACTCGACTGGGGGGTTGCCGCCGCCCAACCGACTCCCCGCTCCCATCTCCTACGCTCATGGATAGATGAAGACCGTCATGCCGGCATGGAGTATATGGCCGCGCGGGTTTCCGAACGCATGGATCCCCGCGTGTTCCACCCCTGGGCCGAATCGGCCGTCATCTTCGCCATTCCCTACGCCCGTCCCCTCGCCCAGCCCGGTCCCGGCTACCGCGTAGCGGCCTATGCCCAAGGCGGCGATTACCATGCCACCGCCAAGGAAATCCTCGCGACGATGGAAGCGGGGCTCAAGGCCACGCCGAACATGGCCGATGCGTGTTTCTACGGCTTCGTGGACACAGCGCCCGTTTTCGAAAGGGACCTGGCCTCGGAGGCGGGCCTGGGTTGGCGCGCCAAGAATTGCTGCACGCTCAATCGCACTGCCGGTTCGGCCTTCCATCTGGCCGGATTCTTTCTCGATGTAGCCTTGCCGGCTGCCACGCCGGTGGAGGACTTCTGCGGCGGATGCACCCGCTGCATCGACCAATGCCCCACCGAGGCCTTCGTGGCGCCCGGGCGCCTGGACGCCAACAAATGCATTTCCTACTGGACCATCGAAGGCAAAGGCGAGTTGCCCGATACCCTCCCGGATAAATTCGGGGGCTGGATGTTCGGCTGCGACGTTTGCCAGGA
>JAHFCH010000045.1 GCA_023249635.1 Fibrobacterota bacterium | reverse complement strand
GAGTCCCATGCCGCCAGCGCCTTCTTGCCTTCGCCCTTCGAGGAGGCCGCCGTGGTCACGGTCGATGGCGTGGGCGAATGGCAAACCACGACCATCGGGCACGGCAAGGGCAACGACTTGGAGTTGCTTTCCGAGATCCGCTTTCCCCACAGTCTCGGGCTCTTGTACAGCGCCTTCACCTATTACACCGGCTTCAAGGTGAACTCGGGGGAATACAAAGTGATGGGGCTGGCGCCCTACGGCGAACCGAAGTTCGTGGCGAAGATCCTGGACAACCTGATCGATCTGCGCGAAGACGGATCCTTCCGTTTGAACATGGATTACTTCGGCTACCTGGGCGGGCTGGCCATGACCAATGCGCGCTTTGACGCGCTGTTCGGCGGCCCGCCGCGCAAGCCCGAGTCGGCGTTGACGCAGCGCGAAATGGATCTGGCGCGCTCGGTGCAGGAGGTGACGGAACTGGCCATGCTGCGTATCTGCGGACGCGCAGCGGTTCTCACCGGATCCCGCAACCTGTGCCTGGCCGGAGGCGTGGCCCTTAACTGCGTGGCCAACGGCAAGCTGCTGCGAGCCGGCAACTTCGATCGCATCTGGATCCAACCCGCGGCCGGCGATGCGGGCGGGGCCCTGGGAGCGGCCCTGTTGGCCCACCATCGCTTCCGGGAGCGCCCGCGCGCGCCCCTGCCTTCCGACTCCATGCAAGGAGCCTTGCTGGGTCCGGCCTACTCCGACGATGCCATCGAAACGCTGCTGCGGGAAAAAGGCGCGCCGTACCGGAAGCTTACGGGCGATGCGCTGTATGCAGCCGCGGCCGACGCCTTGGCCCAAGGCCAGGTGATCGGGTGGTTCCAGGGGCGCATGGAGTTCGGGCCGCGCGCGCTGGGCTCGCGCAGCATACTGGCCGATCCCCGCTCCGCGGAAATGCAACGCGGGATAAATATGCGCATCAAATTCCGCGAGGGCTTCCGCCCCTTCGCGCCGGCGGTGCTGCGCGAAGAGGCGGCGCATTGGTTCGCTCTGGAAGGGGAGTCGCCCTATATGCTTTTCACCGTCCCGGTGCGTGAACCGAAGCGCGGGGCATTGCCGACGGAGCGGAACGGCTTCGATAAGCTGAAAGGCGTGGGCGGCGGGATCCCGGCGGTCACGCACGTGGACGGTTCGGCCCGGGTGCAGACGGTGGATGCGGAGCGCAATCCCGCCCTGCATGCGCTGCTCCGCGCCTTTGCCGACCGCACCGGTTGCCCCATCCTGGTGAATACGAGCTTCAACGTGCGCGGGGAACCCATCGTATGTTCGCCCTGGGACGCGTATATTTGCTTTATGCGCACGGGGCTGGAGATGTTGGTGATGGGAAGCTTCGTGCTGGCGAAAAAGGATCAACCTCCCCTGACCGGGAGCGATAGCGGGCTCCCCGCCATCGCGCCGGATTGATGGGGACGGGAATCGGGATGGGGACGGGAATCGGGATGGGGACGGGAATCGGGATGCGGATGCGGATACCGGATCGGAAAGCGGCCACGACCGTGGAAGTGCGAAGGCTGGGCGGCGTGTTCCTGGTCGCGGCCGCGCTCTTGGGTTTGCTTTGCGTCTGGAAGACGCGGCATGGCGGTCCCTGGCCGTGGCAGGTGTGGGCGGTCGCGCTTTTCGCGGCGGCGGGCGTCGCCTGTCTGGGGTTGGGCGCCCGCGCGGCCTTTATCCACCGGGGTTGGACGGCCCTGGGCGATGCGCTCGGCCGCATCGTTTCGCCCATCGTGCTAGGGGTTCTCTATTTCCTGGTGCTGACGCCCTTCGGCCTGGCCGCCCGGATGTTCCGACGCGATCCCTTGGGGTTGCGTCCCGATCCCAAGCTCGATACCTACTGGCGCGAACCCGTCGAGCGCAAGACCTCGCGGCGGCGGATGCTGCGGCAATACTGAAGGATACCCATGGCCAAGCAACCGCAAGCCCCGGATCGCGAGGAAGACCTGGAGAACCCTGGCTTCTGGTCCGAATTCTTCGGGTTCATCAGCCACAATAAAAAGTGGTGGTTGATCCCGTTGCTCGCGATGCTGGCGCTGATGGGGGGCTTGTTGCTGATCGCGGGCCAGCATAGCGCGCTGGCGCCGTTCATCTACACCTTGTTCTGAAGCAGGCGCTCGCAATGCTTCGCGGTCGCGCCGCCGAAGACTTTGCAGAGCTTCCGCAAGAGATCGGGATCAAGGGATTTCGCCTGGACTTGGAAGACACCTTGAGCGTCTTCGATATCCCGGGGGCCGCCCGCGAAAAGTTTCAGGGCGATCAGATCCTCCGGGGACGCGAACCGGAGCTTCATGCCATCGACGATGGTTCGCTTTGATCTCTGGAAGAAATCAGAATCCAATTTTCGGATGCCGCCGATTAAATCGACCTGATTGCCGTCTTTGTCTTGGACCCGGATGACGAAGCCAAGCGGATCCCCGGGTTCGCCCATACGGGTTTTCGCTTTCCATCCGCGCTTGCGTAGACGATCGCCCAATTGATCGATGTCGATGTCGCTACCCCTGAGGCTGATTAACGCATCCGCATCCAAACTCGCTCTCACGACTCCGTGAAAGGCAACCGCCAATGCTCCGATGGCGGCCCAGCGTGCGCCCGCTTCATCGAGCAACCGGCCGATTTCATCCAGGAGTTTCGGGGAATTGGAAGGCGAAGGGCTAACCGGCACGGGAGGCTTTCTTCCGCTTGGCCTTACGTTGCTGAATGCCTGCGTCGCGAATGGCGCGCATCTGCCGCGAATGCTTGATAAACGCCCGCACGCGTTGGGCCGGGGTCATTTTCCTGGCTTGTTCAACCACTCCAGCGCGTAGGAAAAGCGCGTTCCGGGATTCCATTACCATAAAATAGACAGGTACGGGCGAATACGGTGGCTGATTCCGCGAGCGCGCCTGGTTTATGCCTTGCTCTGGATGACGATGCGCTCCCAAGCCTTGGTGGCCTGGGTCCCAAAGCCACGACACAGCTTAAGGGTAAGCGCCTTATCGATTGAGGCGCCGCGGATCTGCAGCAAGCCTTCTACGTCCTCGATATCCTTGGGGCGGCCCGCGAACACCTTGAGGGCGATGAGATCCTCGACCGAGGCGACGCGTAAGCGCATGCCGTCCCAGTTCTCTTCGATGGTCCGATCGAAAAAGGCCGGGTCCAGGCGGCGGATGCCGCTGATGAGATCGGCCTGGTTGCCGACGGCATCCCGTATGAGCATGGCGAACCCTATGGGGTCGCCTTTTTCGCCCATACGCACTTCCACTTCCCAGCCGTGGGAACGCAACATGCCGCCCAACTGATCCAGATCGAGAGAGCAGCCATTGAGGCTGATGACCGCGTCGGCATCCAGGCTGGCGCGAACCCAGCCATGATAGGCTACGGCCATGGCGCCGACAACGGCCCATTTCACGCCGGCGGCTTCCAAGGCAACACCCACGCTGCCCAGCAGGCGGGAGGGATCGGCTTCGGCGGCGGGATTATTCGGCATCGGGAACTTCGGGAGTCGGGGTTAGGGCGCGCCGGCTTTCGCCCAGCGCCTGGAGGCTGCGCATGCGGCGGGAGTGCAGGACAAAGGCGTTCAGACGCTCCGCGGGGGTTCTCTTCCGGGCCTGCGCAACGAGGCCATTGCGCAAAAAGCGCGCGTTTTCCGATTCCATCCTCATAAGTTAACCCTATTCTCAGCGATCCCGTAATCCCGTAGGGAATCGACCGTTCCATCGGCCAGGACCCGGAAACGCGTACGCAGGGAGGGAGCCTCGCCGGCTTGCAACCATCCGCTGCCGGAACCGTCCGGCGAAAATCCGAATTCCCCTTGACCCACGGCCGCCCCGTCGCGATCGAGATCGGCGCGGAAGATGCGATAGCCCCCCGCCCCGTCGGCGAAGGCGCTTAAGTAGGTCCAGCGCAGAGGGCTTGCGAGGGTGCACAGGGTGGAGTCGCCTGCCTGGGTGTACCAGGCCGTGTCGATGCCGGAGACCGCGGCGATGCGGAAAGCGCCCGGAGCGCGGGTGGCGACCAGGCGTACCGTCTCCGATGCTCCCCCCGCAAAGTGCGTCAGGGAAACTTCGCCCGTGCCGTCTTCGGCCAGTTGCCCGGTCAGCACTTCGGTGGACTTTCCCTCCTGGTACAGGATGCGATCCTGGAAGCGGCCGGTGACGGGTTCGTAGCGGCCTTCGGCCCGCCGATCCCCAGGCAACGCCGCGGTATATTCCCACACGCCTGCATGCCGTTCCGCCACGCTGGTGATCAACGCGCCCCCGGCCGCGTGCCAGGCGCGCTCGTTGGACCAGATTAATTGGTCATCCGCGGGGCTGGCCAGATCACCGGCCAATATCCAGGCTTCGCGTTCCAGGGAATCCAGGCCGCCCTCGTTCGGCGAACCGGCGGCGAAACGGCGCGTTTCCCGCACCGATACCGTGTCACCGATCCCGAATCCGCTGCCGTTTCCCTTGCGCACGCTGCGTATCGTGGAGATGCCTCCGTCGGGCCACTCGATACGCGCCATACCGGAAATCACGCGGTCGTCGCCCGCGTCCGCCAGATCGCCCAATTCGCGGACCACGCTGTCGCGATAGGTGCGGTAGCCCTTCCGGGACGTGTAGTGGTGGGTTTCCCAGGCCAGGTTACGGGCTCCCGGAGCGGGGTCGTAGTAGTATCCGTCTCCGTCGGCGTCCCCGGATTGGGAAGCCTCCAAAGTATCGCCCCGGGGTGACACGCCGGTGCGTCCGTACCGGAACCAGGGGTTGTCGGCGGCCGTGGTCCAATCGCCGTCGGCGCCGTCGCCGTTATCGAGGCGGGTATACCAGCGGTTGCCGGTCGCATCCAAGGTGAAGGATTCGGTCTTCACGATCAAATCATGGCCCGAAGTCGCGCGCAATACGAATCCGTCCCCGTCACCGTCCCGGGACGCGGACCAGGCGATGGCGCGGCCCGCCACCAAGGTGGTCTCCGAAAACGAGACCGGCACGCCCTCGTCCAGGTTGGCGCGTAATTCTGCGTTTCCGTGATCGAGGTGCCACACCGATTTGCGCACGGTATCGCCGGCCACCGAACGCCATTCCTTGCGGATGCGCATGGGCGCGCCGTCGCTGGCGCCGTTCAGAATGCCGTCGCCGTCCTCGTCACTGAGCACAAGATGGTATTCCCCGCCCACGTATGGCCGCATGGAGGTGCTGGTTCCCACCAACACCGGAGTGGAATCTAAACACGGCCAGCGGTAGATCAAGGTATCCACCACCAGGGCGTTGACGGTATTGTCGGGATCCCGGAAGACGTGGACCCAGTTCACGGTGCCGCGCGCCGAGTCGCGGTAGTCGAACCACGAGGTATCGCCTTCGAACAGGAAGTCGTTGCCGGGATCTTCCGGCGGAGCCTGGGTGGCGCTCTTGCGGAGGGCGAGGCGGCCATGGGGAGCGGGTCCCAACCGCACCGGCGCCTGGCGCGTGGAACTCTTCATCAAGGCGCTCATCACTTCGGGTTCGCCCAGGGATTGCCCGGCGGCCTGAGGACCGCTGCCGAAACCTTCCGGCGATCCGGCGGCATGGGGCGCCCGTGCTGCCGCCAGCATTCCCGTGGCCCAATCCAGGGCGGCGAGGTTGCGTTGGAAACGGGAGACGGTAGCGGCGTCGGCACTCAGCCGCGATGCGCGGGCGGCTTCCGACTCGGTGGACCCGGATGGTTCTCCCGGTCCGGCGGCGCTCTCGGCTCCGCGTCGGCCGCATGCGCAAAGGCATATCCCGGCTATCAAAGCAAGCTTCCATGCTCGCATATCCATGCAAACCCCGGTCCGCGTCGCCTGCGGGGGCGACGGTTCTGATTATTTGGGGTGGATGGGTTTTGGGCAAACACCTAACGGATCCAAACGGGATTTGTTGAGGCGCGTGGATTGCGGAGTTTGGGCCGATGCCGCGAACGCGCCGAATCCTGAGACCGGCCTTCGCGGCCGTCAGGCTTAGCGGTCGTTAGACTTTATAGTAGGCGCGATACCATTCGACGAAGCGGCCGATGCCGGTTTCCACGGTGGTGGCGGGCTTGAAGCCCACGTCGCGAACCAGATCCGCTACATCCGCTTCGGTGGAGGGAACGTCGCCGGGCTGCAAGGGAAGCATATTCAGTTCCGCCTTCTTCCCGAGCTTATTCTCGAGGGTGCGGATGTAATGCATCAATTCCACGGGCGAGCTGTTACCGATGTTGTAGATGCGGTACGGCGCCTTGGAGGTTGCCGGATCCGGTTTATCGCCGCTCCAATCGGGATTGGGCTTGGCGGTATTGAAGGTTACGCGATACACGCCTTCGACGATGTCGTCGATGTACGTGAAGTCGCGCTTGTGGTGCCCGCCGTTGAACACGTCGATGGGCTTTCCCGCCAAAATATTCTTCGTGAACAGGAAGAGCGCCATGTCCGGGCGGCCCCAGGGGCCGTACACGGTAAAGAACCGCAGGCCCGTAGTGGGGATATTGAACAGGTTGCTGTAGGTGTGCGCCATCAGCTCGTTGGCCTTTTTGGAGGCCGCGTACAGGCTCAAGGGATGATCCACGTTGTGATGGATGGAGAAGGGCAGCTTGGTATTGGCGCCGTAGACCGAGCTGCTGGAGGCGTAGGAAAGATGCTCGACCTTATGGGCGCGGCAGGATTCCAGGATGTTGAGGAACCCGACGATGTTGGCGTCGATATAAGCCCGCGGATTCTCGATGCTATAGCGCACTCCGGCTTGGGCGGCCAGGTTGACCACGCGGGTGGGCTTATGCGTATCGAAGATGCGGCGCACGGCCGCGTTGTCTTCCAGGCTGGCGCGCTCGAACTTGAAATTCGGGTTCGGGGTCAGCCGGGCCAGGCGGGCGTCCTTCAGGGTGGGATCGTAGTAGTCATTCAGATTATCGAGGCCTACGACTTTGTGTCCGCGGTCAAGGCAGACCTGGGACAGATGGGAGCCGATGAAGCCGGCGGCGCCGGTGATGAGCAGGGTTTCGGGCATGGAGGAGAAACGTAAAAAAGAACGTGTCCGCACGCACCCCCTAACGGGTTCAAATGGGCTACTCTGAGGGTGGCGGTTCTGACTGCCCCCGAAACGCCGGCAGCTTCATTGGAGCTTCATTTTGCGAAGCTCCAATGAAGCTCCAAGGATTTTGGGCCTGACCCCCTTCAGAAAGGAAAGCGCATGAAACCCGCGGATTTTGACTGGTACTGGATGGAGGATGTACACCGTCCCGGTCGAGCACGCACCGAAAAAGAGTTCAAAGCCAGCCTCCGAAAAGCCGCCTTGGCAGGGGGATATTGGTCCGAGGTCGGGAGATACGCAGATTGGGCCCAAGAGCAGCGTAAAGACAGCCTTTTCAGCCTGAGATTCAGCAGCACCGACCTGATGAAGCTGAAGGCCTTGGCACGCATGAAAGGGGCGAAGTGCAGGACTTACGTGAGGGATATCCTGAAGCGGCATATCCACGCGGAAGAGGAACGGCTTGCCACCAGAAAGGTCAAGCGGCTTGCCCGCCGTGGCAGGCAAGCCGATTAGATTACAGGCGCCAGAGTGTGATGCCGGCGGGGACCTTGTCGCGGGGCAGCAGGTTCTTGATGTCCGATACCACCCCCTTGCCGCCCTTGAGCAGGCGCTGGACCAAGGCCCAGCCTTCCTTCTTGAACGGGTCGTGCGCTACGGCCATCACCACGCCCACGGCGGGTTTAAGCTTGTCCACGGATACGATGTTGATGCCGTATTCGTGCTTGGCCTCTTCGGGATAGGCCATGGGATCGGTCACTTGTACTTCGAAACCGTAGGTCTCGAGCTCGGCAACGATGTCCACCACCTTGGTGTTGCGGATGTCCGACACGTTTTCCTTGAAGGTGAGGCCGAGTACGGTGATGATGGGCTTTTCGCCGGCGAAGCTGATGCCGCCCTGTTTGAGGACTTCCTTGATGAGCTCGCGCGCCACGAACTTGCCCATGCTGTCGTTGATGCGGCGGCCGGCCAGGATCACCTGGGGAATGTAGCCCAACTGCTCGGCCTTATGGGTGAGGTAGTAGGGATCCACGCCGATGCAATGGCCGCCGACCAGGCCGGGCTGGAACTTGAGGAAGTTCCACTTGGTACCGGCCGCGGCCAGCACGTCCGTCGTGTCGATGCCCACGCGGTGGAAGATGAGGGAAAGTTCGTTGACCAAGGAAATGTTCAGGTCGCGCTGGGTGTTCTCGATGACCTTGGCGGCTTCGGCCACCTTGATGGATGACGCTTTGTATACGCCGGCAGTGACCACGCTGGAATACATCTCCGCGACGATTTCCAAGGTCTCGGCATCCATGCCCGATACCACCTTGGTGATCTTGGTGAAGGTGTGCTCGTGATCGCCCGGGTTGATACGCTCGGGGGAATAGCCGACCTTGAAGTCCACGCCGCATTTCATGCCGGACTCGCGCTCCAGCACGGGGACGCATTCCTCTTCGGTGGTGCCCGGGTATACGGTGGATTCGTACACCACGATGGCGCCCTTCTTGAGGTTGCGGCCGACGGTGGTGGATGCTTTGATAAGGGGCGTCAGATCGGGACGGTTGGCGTCATTGACGGGTGTGGGTACGGTGACGATGACGAAGTCCGCTTCTTTGATGCGAGCGGCGTCCATGGTCCAGTCCACGGTCGACTTGGCAATCTCTTCGGAGGCCACGTCATGGTTGCGGTCGATGTTGCGCTTGAGCTCGTCGATACGTTGGCCATTGATGTCAAACGCGATGACGCGTTGGACCCTCCCGAAGAAGACGGCGATGGGCATGCCTACGTAGCCTAAGCCCACTACGGCGATTTGACGATTCTTGCTCATTTGCGTTTCCTTTTAGTGGTCAGCGAAATCCGATCCACGCTCCAAAAACCCCGAAAGCATGGGGTTTAGGCGGCTCTTAAGATAGATCAGAAAGCTATATTTTGTCCCCTCACATGCCCGTAATCACTGAATCCCTCGTCCTGGATGCGCTGCGCGCTGTAAAAGATCCCGACTTGCATCGGGATATCGTCGCGCTGGAATTCGTCAAAAATCTACGCATCGAAAGCGGCGCGGTGAAATTCGACGTCCAGCTCACCACTCCGGCCTGCCCGGTCAAAGAAGACCTAAAAGCCCAATGCATCGAGGCCGTCAACGCCATTCCGGGCGTGACGGCTGTAGACGTGACCATGACCGCCCAGGTAACCCGCACGGCAACGGGTAAGAAAACCGAGCATCTCAAGGACGTCCGGCACATCATCGCCGTGGCCTCGGGCAAGGGCGGCGTGGGCAAGTCCACGGCTACCGCGAACCTCGCGGTGGCGCTGGCCCAGACCGGCGCGCAGGTGGGAATACTCGATGCCGACATCTATGGGCCTTCCATGAGCATGATGTTCCAGGTGCGCGAGGCCCCGGTTCTCGACGATAAGCAGAAGTTGCACCCCGTGATCGTCAACGGCATCAAGATCGTGTCCATGGCCATGTTCGCGGACGATGAGAAGCCCGTGATCTGGCGCGGCCCCATGGTCTCGCAGATGATCCAGAATTTCGTGCACAACGTGGTGTGGGGGTCCCTCGACTACCTGCTGATCGATATGCCCCCGGGAACCGGCGACGTGCAATTGACGCTGACCCAGAGCGCGCCGCTTTCCGGCGGCGTCATCGTCACCACGCCCCAGGACGTGTCCGTGCTCGACGCGAAAAAGGGCCTGAAGATGTTCCAGAAGGTCTCGGTGCCCGTGCTCGGCATCATCGAGAACATGAGCTACTTCATCTGCGACAATTGCGAGAAGAAGCATTACATCTTCCGGCAAGGCGGCGGCAAGCGCATTTCCACCTCTCTAGGCGTCCCCTTCCTGGGGGAAATCCCCCTGGAGCCCGAAGTGGCCGTAGGCGGCGACGCAGGCTTGCCCATCGTCGAGAAGAACCCGGCTTCGGACTCGGCGGCGGCCTACCGCCGGATCGCCGGTATCATCGCGCAGGAATTGTCCGTGCTTTCGGTGGCCCAATCCGGCGTGATGGGGGATTTCGACTATACCTGGGATACCCTCCCCAAGGCGACGGCATAACACCATGAACAAGGTCACCGCCCCGATTTCGCTCTCCCGCAAAGATCCCGATCTTCTCGTCATCGAATGGAACGATGGCACCCGGGCCGAGTACCCGGTCCGGTTCCTGCGCTCGTCCTGTCCCTGCGCGGCCTGCGTCAACGAATGGACCGGCGAGAAGATGCTGGACGAGTCCCGCCTCCCCAAAGACATCAAGCCCGCGAAGCTGCTCTCGGTGGGAAGGTACGCCATGGCCATCCATTGGAGCGATGGGCATAAAACGGGCATCTACGCCTACGATTATTTGAAGAAGCTATTACCGGGCTCCTGAGTGCCTCCGGCCCGGGTGGGCAGGGGCGCGCGCCAGGGCCGCGGTACCCCAAGGGCTTGAGGGGAACCGACTTAGAATTGTAGATTAGACGGACTGTAGCCGAAACGTCGGCCGCAGGGATAACGGGGTCCGGACTTGGTCGATCAAAACGAACAGCTTTATTTCCGGGACCTCTATCGCCACGCGATCATCACGCCTGACGAAGAGAAGGACCTGGTGCAGCGCATCAAGCGCGGCGACTCCAAGTCCATGCACCGCCTCATCCTCGGGAACCTGCGCTTCGTGGTCTCCATCGCCCGCCGCTATCAGGGCAAAGGGCTATCCCTCCTCGAGCTCATCAACGAAGGCAACTTGGGGCTGTACAAGGCGGCTAAGCGTTACGATCCCTCGCGCGAAGTGAAGTTCATCTCCTACGCCGTCTGGTGGATCCGCCAATCGATCCAAAAGGCCCTGTTCGAACAGGTCGGCGCCGTGCGCGTGCCGCCCAACAAGTTGGCCATGGTAAACCGCTTCAAGAAGGCGCTGGTCCAGAACGGCGGCGACTACGAGAAGACCATCTCCCTGCCTGACTTCCAGGACTACGAGCAGGAAATCGCCGAGATCATGGAGAAGATCGCCGACGTATCCCTCAACGCCCCCCTGGGCGCCGAGAGCGACGGCCGCGATCCCGTGACCACCCTCATGGACGTACTCGGCAACGAGGGCAACCAGGAGGTGGATAACGAGAAGGCCGAGCTTTCCCGAGTCATCGACTCGGTACTGGGCCAGATGTCCGAGCGCGAAGAGAAGGTGCTGCGCATGTACTACGGCATCAACTACTCCCGCGAGTTCACGCTCGACGAAATCGGCAAGGAGCTTAAGCTGACGCGCGAACGCGTGCGCCAGATCAAGAACAAGTCCCTGCGCAAGCTGCTGCGGTCGAAGGAGTCGAAGGACAAGCTGATGCCCTTCGTCTCAGAGAATTAGGTAAGAACCCCCGTAAATAGCGCGGCACTGATTTGAGGCCGCTTTGCTTGTAGAAACACACCGTCGGGCGACCGGCGCGCGCTGGACTAATGGTGCTCCGCACCCCGGTCGATCATCGCGCCTTGGCGTCGGGCGTCGGGCGTTAAGAAAAATACGCGCATTTTCTTAACGCCCGACGCCGAGGGGCGCTTCGCCCCGTACGCCCGACGCCCGACGATGTGCTTCAGGTAGCGTCTCCGTTTCCCCCGCCATCGCTCGCTCCAATTCAGCCTCTTATTCTATACTTTGTCCCATGCAGGAACGACGCGTCCTCGACCGGCGTCAGCAGCCCTCCGCCCGCAGACTCGCCATCCTTCCCTACGCCATCCTTTCCGCCGTGCTCGGCCTGGCCGGAGGTTTCTGCCTGGCCTTGGTATTGGACACGGGCAATGTCAGGCTCAAGGAATCGCCCTTCGGCGGCGAGGCCGGACGCAAGGTCCCGCGCGGGCGCGATTTCACCGGCAGCAAGGAGATCAACCGCTGGAGCGACGCCGATCAGGCGCGTTACCGAAAGGCCATGGAGCTGGCCCGCTCCGGATCGGCCGAAGCCCTCGCCGAACTGGCCCCCTTGCGCAAGGCGCATCCCGAATATTGCCTTCCCCATGCCCTGGCCGCCCTCGCGACCCTGGGCCTGCTTTCGGGGCAAGCCGGAGACGGCGACGGCGCCGCGGCCCAAAGCGCATTCCGCGCATGCCTGTCCCAGGATTCGGCCCACCCTTACGCCCAGTATGCCGCGGGGCGCGTCCTGGAAGCCATGGGGCAGCAGGATTCGGCCGAGGCCCATTACGTGCGCGCCCTCAAAGCCGCACCCCATTTCGCCTATGCTTATATCGGATTGGGTCGCGTGCACCTGGACGAAGGGGATTTGCGGACGGCCAACCTCAACTTCCGCACCGCCATCGCCCTGATGGAATCGGATCCCGCCAGCTACGCGCCGGCTACGATTGCGATACCCGTTAGCGAGCACGAGCCCATCGATTTGCTGGCCACCTCGTTCTACCAGGCTGGCGCCGAGGACAGCGCGCGCATGGCCCTGGAATACGGTCAGGAGAAGAACATCAAGACCGATCAGATGGCTTTGGTGCAGGGGTGGTTGTGGGAGAGCCGGGGATTCCTGAACAAGGCCGACTCGCTCTACCATGCCTTGCAAGCCAAGGATCCGGGCAACCGGGCCTTCCGTGAAGCCATCGCCACCCTGGGCTGGAAGCCCCAGAGCCGCGGACAACCAGGCGAATCCAAGCCCGCCGATGCCGAAGCCATCTTCGCCATTTCCCTGCTCGATCCTCTCGCACGGCAGCATACCCAGAACGCGCCCTTGTGGATGGCGCTGGGTCAGGCCTATTTCCGCCGCGGCCTATACGGCATCGCCACGGAATGCTTCGACTCGAGCCTCAAGTACGATCCCGTTCTGCCCGGGCTGGCGGAAAAGCGGGACGCGGCCTACCAAGGCCTCATCCGCCAATCGGTTCCGGCCAAGACCGCGGCCCGGCCTTCGCGCGCCGCCATCGCGGCCATGGGCGGCGACGATCAGGCGCCGGTGGTGATACCCGGCAGCATCGCCTTGCTGGGCACCTACAGCGTACCCTGGGGCGGCACCGCCACCCAGGTACGCCAGGCATATCCGAAGAAGGAATTCCATACCCTGCCCAACGGCAATTTGCTCGACGTGTTCACGTTGGAAGGCATCCGCCATGAATACCTGCTGGCCTTTAAGCAGGGACATTTGTGGGGCGTACGCGCCTACGTAACCGACAGCGCCGGCGTCTCGGGTGATCTGTTCGGCCGCATCATCCGCACCAAGGCCAAGATTTCCGGCGAAGGCAAGGGCACGGGCGAGGCGAAGTGCCCGGGCTTCCACGCTTTTCAAGGCGCCATCTGGGAGAACGACGATACCTTCGAGTTCATGGCCCAGTTCCAGGGCGAAGAGCATCGCGTGCGCCTGGCGCGCATCGGCCGCGAGTACCTCCCGCGCGATCGCCGGTTATGCGAACTCGTCACTTACCTCAAAGAAGACGCGTGGAAATAGGCGTTCCTCCCGCAATCGATTCTTCCGATCCTGCTCCGGCCGACTTAATGTCCTTCTCCGGCCGGAAAGCCTCGCTGCTCGCCTTGGCATTCGTCATTTCCCTGCTGCTTATCGACCGTGCGGTGTTGTACGCGGGCAATATCCTGGCGCCTACCAGCGACTGGAAGCAAGGTGTGCTTTCCTCCCTATCCAACATCGGGGACCAGGACTATTACCTGTTGGGAACCTGCCAGACCGCCATCGAATTCGACTCCAAGTTGATAGGCGACAGAACCGGATCCAAGGTTTTCAATGCGGGCGTATTCGCAACCGGCTTGGCGTATATCGATTTCACTCTGGACGTACTCCTTTCCCATCATCGGAAAGGCACCGTCGTTTTCGTGCTCAACGAAGGCATGCTGGAAGAGTCGAACACGATCGTTCCGGAGCTAAAGATCTATCTCAGGTTGTCCTACCTGATGGACGCCGCACATGAACGGGAGATGCGCGTAAGGCATGCGTTGTCCCCCTTTAACCTGCGCAGCGGGTTCGTGGACTTCCGGGGACAGGGCTATGACCTGCTGAAAGCCGCCATGAAAATTAAATCGGGCACTCTCCGTTCACCCTCCTTGGACGGTTACATCCCCCGCCCGACTGGGCGGAATATCATGCCGGATTATTCCGAGGAGTACCTGGCCGCCACCTGCAGACGGCAACCGTTCCATCCCAGCGCAGTTGCTCTTACCCTTGTCGAGGGGTTCCTGGAACGCGCCCGCGCCGGGGGCCTTCGGGCCCTCATCGTGATCGCCCCCACACGCAGGTTCAGGACCATGGACGAATTGAATCTCCGTCTGGATGGGACTTTACGGTCGTTGGCCGCGAAGCACGGCGCCGGATTCCTGTCCTACTTGGACAACGAAGGCTCGATGGCGCGGAACGGTTCGATATGGTGTACCGACGGGCTCCTGGACCGACTCGGATCGGCGGCGTTCTCCGGGATGTTCGCCGATGACCTGAAGAAGCTCGCGCAGGAGACCCCGTGAATTTCGTATCGGGGCATTTCCTGATTTTCCTTTCCGTGGTACTGCCGGCCTATTTCCTCCTTCCGGATCGGTTCCGGAACTCCCTATTACTTGCGGCGAGCTATTTCTTCTATGCATATTGGAACTGGAAATACTTGTTGCTTCTCGTATTCACCATGGCACTTGACTATGCCCTCGCCCTGGGAATCCAAGGCGCCGGGCAGAAGGCCCGAAGGAAAACCCTGCTGATAGCGAGCCTCATGGCGAATCTGGGGATCCTGATCATCTTCAAGTATTCCGGGTTCTTCGCCGGTCTCTGGTCGGGCGTGACGGGAACCGGCAAGCTGACCCTGGATTTTGTCCTTCCGTTCGGAATCTCCTTCTACACTTTCCACGCCATGAGTTACGTCATCGACGTGTACCGGGGCACGATCCGGGCGGAGCGTAACTTCACCTACTATTCCGCGTATGTCATGTTCTTCCCTCAACTGGTGGCGGGACCCATAGCCAGGGCCTCCCACCTGCTCCACCAATTTTCCGAACCGAAACGACTCAGGTATTCGAACTTCACGATCGGGTCGCTGCTCATCGCCAAAGGGTATTTCCTCAAGGCGGTGCTTGCCGACCATCTATCACCCATGGTGGACGCCTTTCTCGGAGATTCCCTCTCGGGCTCCCCACTCCTTACATTGCAAGGCATTTATTTCTTCGCGTTCCAAATCTATTTCGACTTTTCCGGATACACCCATATCGCCCGGGGGGTGGCCAAGCTTTTTGGTTTCGACCTGGTCTTGAATTTCAACAGGCCCTATTCCGCCGCAAGCATCACGGAGTTCTGGAGGCGCTGGCATATTTCGCTTTCCACTTGGTTGCGCGACTACCTTTACATCAGTCTGGGAGGGAACCGGTACGGCAAATGGCGCACCTATTGGAACCTGATGATAACCATGCTTCTAGGAGGCCTTTGGCACGGGGCCGGCTTCAATTTCCTGATTTGGGGCGGGCTGCACGGTCTATTCCTCGCGACGGAGAAGGCGATGGCCGGAAACCGCATTGGCGATGCCCTACGCAGCCTTCCCCGTTGGATCCGGGTCCTGGCTACCTTTCATTTGGTTTGCTTCGCATGGATATTCTTCAGGTCCGCCAGCCTACAGGGTGCGATGCAGGTCCTCGGCCGACTGGGGGCAATTCTCACGGTTCCCAATCCGGTCAGGTTTGCGGAGATTAACGCGGGCTCCTGGATCATGGTCCTCGCGTGGATGGCATATGAATGGGCCGAACAAAGGTTCGCGCTTCCCGCCCGGTATGTCCGGGTCCATTGGAGCCTACGTTTCGGCCTGCTTTTCGTCGCAATACTTTGCATCGACTTGTTCGCCCAGGCAAACCCCAGGGCCTTCATTTACTTCCAGTTCTGAGCCCCAGGCCGGGGGGAGCGGATCCTGGGAAAGGTTTGGAATCGATGGGCAAGACAGTGATAGAATCTGGCCGGGTCCTCCTCACCGGAGCCAGCTCCGGCATCGGCCTGGCTGCCGCTTATCTGCTTACCTCGCGCGGGTACGCCGTCGTCGGCACCGCCCGCGACCCCGAAGCCGTGCTACAGCGCTTGACCCGGGAGCGCGGCGCCCCGCCGCCTTTTTGCCTGTTCAAGATGGATCTCGCGGATGCGGCCTCCGTGGACGCGGGCTTCGCGAAGGCCGAGGCGGAGTTGGGAGGCGTGGATATCCTCATCAACAACGCGGGCCAGGGCGAACTCGGCTCGGTGGAAGATACTGATCCCGCGGAAAGCCGGAAACTGTTCGAGGTCAATTATTTCGGTCCCGTGCGCCTATGCCAACTCGCCGCCCCATCCATGCGGGCGCGCGGCGCGGGCGTCATCGTCAACCTGGGTTCCATCGTCCACGAATTGCAGTTCCCCTTCAAGGCCCAGTACTGCGCCAGCAAATCGGCCTTGACGGGTTTCTCCCTCTCCCTGCGCTACGAATTGCATCCCTACGGCATCCGCGTGCATGTGCTGGAGCCGGGTTGGGTGCGCAGCGCGTTCCACGATCGCCTGCGGCCGGTGATCAAGCCGGGCAGCCCCTACGCGGCACGCCTCAAGCCGTTCCTGGATTTCTCCCGGGATTCCGATCCGAAGATACCGGACGGCGAGGCCGTAGCGCGCGTGATACTGGAGGCGGTGGAAGACCCGGCCTCCCCGGTGCGCATCGCGGTCGGACGCGAAGCCAAGACGTTCTTTTTGGTACGGCGATTCCTGACCCACGGCATGCAGGATCGCATTCTGTTGTGGAAGCTGGCCAAGAAGGGCGACGGGGCGCCGCTGTGATTCCCGGCCGCCGTCGATGGGGGGCACAGCAACAGTTCCCCCCGGTGTAATGTCATTGTCCTGGCGCTAGCTGTCCTTACAATGACAATACAACCTGGGTAGTGGCCTTCCTGCCTGCGACGCTGGCCCCGTATTCAAGCCGCGTGTTCCACGAACCAGGCCGGCTCCTCCGCGAAAAGTTCCTCCGCCTTGTCCCAGTCGACCAGATTCCACCAGGTCTCCACCCATTCGGGCCGCTTGTTCCTCCACTTCAGGTAATGGGCGTGCTCCCACAGGTCCACCAGCAGCAGCGGCTTTTCCAACAGGCTGATGGGGCTGTCCTGGTTGGCCAGATTGCGGATGTGCAGCTTGCCTTCCTGATCTTGGGTCAGGAAAGTCCACCCGCTCCCGAACATCTCCGTAGTCTGGGTCGTGAACTTCTTTTTGAATTCGGCAAAGGATTTGAATTCCTTGACGATGGCATCTCCCAGCCCGCCCTTGGGTTCGCCGCCCTTGCCCTTTCCCATCAAGGTCCAGAACAGACTGTGGTTGGCATGCCCGCCGCCGTTGTTGATCACGGCGCGCCTCGCCCCCTGGGGAATGGCTTCCAGGTCGGCCAGCACCTCTTCGATGCTTTTGCCTGCGAAGTAGGCATTGCCCGCGATGGCGGCGTTGAGCTTTTCGACATAGGCGGCATGGTGCTTTCCATGATGCGTTTCCAGGGTGGCTTGGTCGTAAAGGGGCTCGAGACCGTCGGTGGGATAGGGTAGGGGCGGAAGGACATAAGCCATGGACGACTCCGGGGTAGGCGTTAGCGGGGACAGGGATACAGGCAAAATAGGGGTCTCAAGGGGCCGATGCAAACTTTTCGACCGCCGTCGCTTTTCGACCGCCATCGATAAGGCTGCCGGGCAGGGTTTGACCGCACCGGGCCCCGGGGCCCGGAATCGCGCGAAATAGCGCAAAGCCGGCGACTGGCGCGATGGGCACCGTTGTTGCTTTCCCCTTTAAGGCATGACTGAACTCATATTGCGGAACTTTTCGGAAAACGCCTTGGCCAAATTGAACCTGACTCCGGAAGATCGGGAGCGCCTGCGGCGCAAACTGGCGCGGCTGCAAATCCGGGCCGGCAGCGAAGCCGCCGAGGCCGGCGTATTCACCGCGACTACGGATCCTTCCCGGAACGCCGCCCACCGGGGCCCGGATCGGCTATCCTATGAGCAGGGGGACGCATGAGAATCGCCGTCCGTAGCTGTAGCCGCATTACCGCCGCACTGGTCTGCGCCGCCGCGTGGCTGCCGGCCTCGGCGGACTATTCGCCTTTGCGGAATCCCGGACGCGTATGGGTATATCAAGGCGTCGGCCGCGTGCAACCGACCCTGGGGCCGGGGATGGGACTATCGGATCGTACCCAGGTGAAATACCGCGAGCGCCTGCAATTGAAGGTTATCGGACCGGCTACCGTTGGCGGCGCGAGCGTTTGGCGCATCGAGGAGCGCGATTCGATTTTCGCGCGTGTGCTTTACAAGCCTACGGGCTTTTCCGAGGCTTCGGATATTATCCTCGATTCCTTGCGGGACACGGTTTCGGTACGCGTACTGGCTTATCGGGATTCCGCTTCCCATTACAAATTGGCTTCGGGCGATTCGCTGGCCTTCGGGCATCGCGACAGCTCCGACCTGTTCTTCTACTCCCATACCGATGTGCCCGGCATGAACGCCCCGATCCAGGGGTTGTCCGGACACGTCGGACTCGAGTCCAGGTTGCGCGCCAACGGCAACTACTTCCCTTGGGTGGAAGGTATGGCCTGGTACCTGGATGGTGTCGGGCTATACTGGGCCAAGCTCGGAGTCGGCTGCGGGCAATGCGGCTGTGTCGGGTCCCGGGAACTGCTGCTGGAATCCCTGGACGGCCGCGCCATCAATCCGGGGAAGATCCCTCCGGGTGCCGCCTTGGCCAAGGAAGCCCGCATCGCCTGCGGCGTCCGTTCACGGGGGGTCGTTCCAAGCCACCGCTGGGCCGCCTTCATGGAGGGCACGGTAGCGGATTTGCGGGGTCGAAGGCTGAGGAACACCGCGCTTCTGCCCTGACGGGGCGTCTTGGCTAAGGGGGATCAATTGCGCACGAGTAGACCGGCCATCTTGCAGCTGATCCTGATATCCTTGGTACCCGCATTGGATTGCCCATCGGATACGTACGCCCGAACGGAATTTTGTCGAAGCGTGGCTTCGAAAAACGATTCGGACCGGGTCAACCTCTACGTCGTCTTAACTGTGGATGGATCCGGCGGCTACACCTCCTTTGCCGATGCGAAGCGATGGAGCGGCCGGTTATTCGGCGATTATGAGCTGAGGGATTGCGCGAACGTGAGGCTTGCCGCTCCCGCCGATTCGGATATCCGGTGGGATTACCGCGACATCTCGACTACGAAAAAGGAAGCCATTGCGATCTTGAAGGAGCCGTACGTTGCCGAAGTCGACTTGATGAAACAGCCGGCAGGGTGCGATGACTATGCTTGTCCCGGGCCGAAATACTACGGGATTACCTGCGACAGCCTCGCATTGAAGCCCGCGTCCGCGTATTTCACCTTTTCCATTTCGCTTACCCGGCTGGGGCACAATCCCCCCTGCTATTCCGACAAATCCTCCGCTTGTCCCGAAACGGAAGAGGACCCACCAAATCGGAAGCTGCTCCGGAAATGGACTTATGAGCTCTTTTCGAAATACGATCTGCGCTCGGCATCCGACTCCACCCGGATCGAGCCGGTGCCGGTTGAGGCGGAGCTGTTTTGGTATTATGGCAACTTCAAAGCGACCGCGAGTACCCTGCTTACCCTCGTAAAAGAGACTTACGTCGATCAAATCATGATTTATGACTTACGTAACATCCCCACCGTGGACATAGTCCGGATTTTCGAAAACCCTAAAATCGGATTCAACGGCGCGAGATTTGATTTGAAAGGCCGAAGCATGGATGCCCGGAAAGTCAGGGGGTTGGAATTACGAAGACCCGCAATTCCCCAATCCGGGACGGCTCGGCCGACGACCCCTAGGACGCGTTAAGGCGCGTTCAAGTAGGCGTGGAGGGCGGCGACGTCCTCTTCGGTCAGCGGCAACTTCACCATGATATGCGTTTGGCGTTTGGGGGAGTAACCCGCGGGGTACTCCCCGCGCAGCACGCGCGCTTGCAACAGTTCCAGGGCCGAGCCTTTGAGGGCCGGGCCCAGGGACCCGTCCAATACCGGATTCACGTTATGGCAGGCGATGCAATGGGCCAGGTATTGGCCATGGCCCGCGGTCACTTTGGGGTCGGCGTTCGGATCGGTTTTCTTGTTGCAGGCGGAGAAGAGTTGCAAGGCGCTGGCGAGCGCCAAGGCCGCGCCTGTCAGGCGGACGAAGGGCCGGGCGGCCGGGCGGAAAAAGGAAAGGCGCCCTGCGGGGGCGCCTTCGGATTGAGGGAACATCCAGTCCAAAAGCGGGCCCTACTTATGTTGGAGGATGACTTCTGCCAACACGTAAAAGACCACGGCCAATGCCAATCCCGAATGGATTACGCCTTTGACGGTTTCAATGGGCTTGGTGGTCGGGCCCTTATCGGCCAGCAACGCATTGGCTTCCAGTATGCCGGCGAAGACTACCACGAAACCGAGCCAGACCGCAACCATGCCGGGAACCAATTGAATGGTGAGATGGCTGGCCGCGCCCATGAAAAACAACAAGGGTACGGACATCAGGGTATTGGTGCGCGAGGCCAGGAAGGCGCGGCGCGCCAGGGCCGGGAGGTTCTCGACCTTCTCGCCGTTGGCGGAGGCGATCACCTTCTTCTGCCGCGGCCAGATGACGAACCATACGTTGAACCACATGATGGAACCGAGAATGGCTCCCGTCAGGATGGTGGCCGACCATGAGGTATTGAAAAGCGCGCCGCCGGCATCGCCTGCCTGGGCGAACTTTACCAGGATGATGGCCCAGCCGGTGAGGAAGGTGCCCATGGCGCCGTAACGGAAATAGAAGAGGGCGCGCGGGACCAGGCCCTTGGTGGCCTCGGTCTTGGTGGCCGCTTCCGCCTTGGCGAAGAAGGGACCTTGCACGAAATTGAAGTACCAGAGCATGCCGATCCAGGCGATACCGAAGATGAAATGCCCCCAGCGCAGGAGGAACATCAAGCCGTCAAAGTTGAATAGAGCCCATTGCATATATGCCTCCGAGGATATCGGCGAAATATAGCCAATCGCGACGAATTGACAATGCCGCATACCCTGGCGGAGAAGAAAGACGCTATAATTGCCACCATGCCGGAGCGCTGCGTCGAGGCGGGGAAATAGTTACGTGGACGTGACGGAAGCGCCCGTGTGCCGGGCGCGGTTATCGGGCTGGGGTAGGCGCCCCATCGCCGAAGCGGAAGAAACCGCTCCGCGCTCCCCTTCCGAACTCGCGGGCCAGTTGGCGCGCCCTTACTTGCCCCGCGGCCAGGGACGCAGCTACGGCGATGCCGGCCTGCCCGCGCAAGGGCACCGGGCCCTCAATTCCGTCCGCTGCGATCGCTTCCTCTCCTTCAATCCCGCTTCCGGGGTCCTGGACGCGGAATCCGGGGTCACCTTGCAGGCCATCCTGGCCATGACCGTGCCCCGCGGATATTTCCTCCCGGTAACCCCCGGGACCATGTTCGTCAGCCTGGGCGGCGCCGTGGCCAGCAACGTCCATGGCAAGAACCACCATGGCAGCGGATCCCTGGAGCATTTCCTGATCGAGGTCGAGGTGTCCACGCCGGCGGGCACGTTCACGTGTTCACGGGAAGCGCGGCCCGATCTCTTCCTCGCGACCGTGGGCGGCTACGGGCTCACGGGTTTCATCACCCGGGTAAAGCTACGCTTAAAGCCCATCGATTCGGCCCAGGTGGAGACCCTGCGCCTGCGCGCGCCCGGTCTCGATTCCCTGTTCGCGCTCTTCGCCAAGCACGATAAGGGCTACGAATATTCCGTCGCCTGGCTGGATACCTTGTCCCGCGGCCGCGCCCTGGGGCGCGGCGTGCTGATGCTGGGCAACCACGCGCCGGCCTCGGGGCGCGGCAAGGCGCAGGATCTGGAACGGCGTGAAAAGGCCAGGCTCAAGGTCCCCTTCTCCATGCCCGCCTTCCTGCTCAACCGCCCCGGCCTCACGGCCTTCAACGCCGCCATCTACCGGTTCTCCCCGGCGGGTGCGGCGCGGGAGGGCTTCGAGAAATTCTTCTACCCCCTGGATTACCTGCGCGGCTGGAACCGGCTGTACGGGAAGGCGGGGTTCTTCCAATACCAGTTCGTCATTCCCGATCCCAAGGGGGAAGAAGGCATGACGGCGGCCCTGGAGATGCTGGCGCGGGATCGGTTGGGCGCTTCCCTTTCCGTACTCAAGCGCTGCGGCGACGACGAGGTGATGTTGCCTTTCTGCAAGCGCGGGTATACCCTGGCCCTGGACGTGCCCTACCGCGGGCAAGCCACGCTCGACGCGCTCGATAGGCTCGACGAATTGGTGCTCCGCTATGGCGGACGCGTTTATCTGACCAAGGACGCGCGCCTGAAACCCGCCGCCTTCCGCGCCATGTACCCGGAAGCCAAAGGCTGGATGGAAACGGTACGCCGGTATAATCCCGAAGCGCGCAGCAATTCCCTGCTGGCGGAAAGGCTGGAACTATGGCGGACCTGACCGGGAGCATCGCCGTATTCGGGGCCACCTCCGGCATCGCCCGGGCCGTGGCCTTGCGCCTCGCCGGTGAAGGGGCATCCCTTGTCCTCATCGGCCGGGACGGGGCGGGCCTGGAGGCTTTGGCCGCGCTGGCCTCTTTGGCGCGCGATTCCAGCGGTGCCAAGGATGGCGGACCCGGTATCTCCTGCGTTACCTGGGACGTGCTCGACTTCGGGGGGCATGCCGAAAGCTTCCGCGCCTTGACCGCCGCCCATACCATGAAAGGCGTCTTCTTCGCGGTGGGAACGCAATTCCCGCAAGACGAGTGCGAGAAGGATCCCGCCAAGGCGCGTCTCACCTTCGACACCAATCTCACCGGGCCCGTGGTCATACTCGATCTCTTCGCGGCGTATTTCCGCGGCCGCGGGGGCGGGTTCATCAGTTGCATCTCCTCCGTGGCCGGGGAGCGGGGGCGCGGCAAGGTGCTGACCTACGCGGCCTCCAAGGCGGGCCTCACCGCCTACCTGGCGGGCTTACGCCATCGCCTGGCCGGGACGGGCGTATTCGTGCAGACCCTTAAGCCCGGCTTCGTGCGCACGCGCTTGACCGCGGGCATGGAAAGCCCGCTGATGGCCGAACCCGCACCGGTCGCGCGGGACATCGTACGGGCCCTCGCGGCCCGGCGGGAAGAGGTCTATATCCCCGGGATCTGGAAATGGATCATGCTGATCATCCGCAACATCCCGGCCCCGATTTTCCGGAGGATGAAGCTGTGAGCGCGGGCGGATGGCGGGCCTACCTCGCCCTGGCACGGCCTTCCCACTGGCTCAAGAACGCGTTCGTCCTGGCGGGCGCCTTCTTCGCGCAGGATTGGCGCGATGCCGCCACGGCCACGCGCAGCCTGGCAGCCTTCGCGGCGTTCTGCCTGGCCGCCAGCGCCGTCTATTGCCTCAACGATGCGTTGGATGCGGAGGAGGATCGCTCCCATCCCCGCAAGCGCGAGCGCCCCGTGGCCGCCGGTCTGGTGCCCGTCCAGGCGGCCTTCGCCTGCGCCGCCGGCCTGGGGGCCGCCGCCCTGGCGGTGAGCCTAATTGCGGGCCCCCGCCTTTCGGCCTGCCTGGCCGCGTACGCGGCCATCAACGGCGCGTACTCACGCTATCTCAAGCGCGTGGTGCTGGTGGACGTATTCTGCATCGCGTCCGGTTTCATCTTGCGCTTGTTGGCGGGTACCTGGGGTATCGGCGTGGAGCCTTCGGAATGGTTCCTGCTGTGCACCCTGAACCTGAGCCTCTTCCTGGGATTCTCCAAACGTTATGCCGAGCGCATCGATCCCGTGCGTCCTCTGGAAGAGAAGCGGGCCGTGCTCAAAAGTTATTCCCCGGAATTCCTCCGCTCTTTGCTCGGCATCACCTTGGCGGCCACGCTCATGACCTATGGCCTGTATACGACCAGCGCGCGCACCGTGCTGGTGCATGGAGGATCCCATCTCATCTATACCCTGCCCATCGCGATGTTCGGACTGTTCCGCTATCTGTACCTGGTGATGGAAAAGGGGTACGGCGAAAATACCGTGGCCGACGTGCGCAAGGATTCCGCGCTGCTGATTACCTGCGGCGCTTACGTGACCGCGAGTCTGCTGCTGCTGGGCGGCTGAGCGCGCCCTCCTTCGCCACCGCGATTTCGCCGATCGCCCCCGATCCCCGTTTTAGCCCGTTTCCACCCATTTCCATGTATGCCATCGGGATTGCGCCGACTCCCTGAGAATTTATCTTCCCCACAGTGAGTGACCCCGTACCGGGGTGAATACCCATCGCATGCGGCGCGCCCCCGGCGCCGCCCGCGTCCGCAGGAGCAATTATGATACGGTTGTACGACCCGGGCCTCGCGCAGGCCTGCCGGGAGTTTCTCGGCAATTCCCCCGACGCGAACTATTGCCACGATCCGGCATGGGCCGACGTGATCCGCGAAGCCTACGGCAAGGAAGCCTTCACTTTGGTGCGCATGGATCCGGTCACGGGCGCCGTGCGCGGCATCGCCCCCGCCTGCTCACTGGCCTCGGCCGCGTTCGGGCGGCAAGTGGTGTGCCTGCCCTACCTCGATTACGGCGGCATCCTGGCCGACGATTCCGACAGCGAAGATCTGCTCCGCGATCGGCTGCTGAACGAGGCGCGCACGCGCCGCTCCGAGCTCGAGATCCGCAGTCGCCATGCCTTGCACGGTTTGCAAGCCCCGCGGGACGAGAAGGTATGCATGATCCTTCCCCTGCGCGAAGAAGCGGCGGAAGCCACGGAAGATTGGACCCCGGTGGCGGCGGACACCTACTCCGACGGGCCCTGGATAGCGGCCGAGAACATCTGCGAAGATTCGGATAGCTACTGGAAAAGCCTTGACGCCAAGGTGCGCAATCAGGTGCGCAAGGCGGAGAAATCCGGCGTTACCGTGCGCTGGGGGCGCGAGGATCGGCTCGATGATTTCTACGAGGTGTTTTGCGTGAACATGCGCGATTTGGGATCGCCCACCCATGCCAAAGCCTGGTTCGAGGCGGTGCTGCGCCATTTTCCCGGCGCCGACATCGGCACCGCCCATCGCGACGGAAAATGCATCGGGGGCCTGTTCCGCATCCTCTGGCAGGACGAACTGGTCATCCCGTGGGCATCGACCCTGAAGGACGAGCGCATGCATTGCCCCAACAACGCGCTGTACTGGGACGCCATCCGCTACGCCTTCGCGCAGGGCTGCCGCCTGGTCGACTTCGGCCGCAGCACCCGCGATGAAGGCACTTACCGCTTCAAAAAACAATGGCAGGCCCGCGAAAGTTCTTTGTATCGTTATCAATTCGATGACAAAGGGCATCTCCGCGAACAATCTTCGCAAGTGGCGCAGGGCAGGCTAGGTTGGACCCGCAACGTATGGGCCAAGCTTCCCCTGGTGGTCGCGAATTCCCTGGGACCGATGCTGCGGGGAAGCATCTCGGCATAAGCGGAGTGAAAGGTCCTACCCCGTCAGGCGGGGGTCCACAAGGTAGGGATTCGGCGCAGCCGCGCAAAAGCACGGCCCGCCTGCTGTGGGCCCTGTTCGCGCTCTTCGTCGTCTACGGAACCACCTTCCCGTTCCGCTTCAGCATCGGATGGGATCAATTCCTGGCCGAGACCCAACGCATAAATACGCGCTTGCTGGGCGGCACCGCCGACAATCTCATCATTTCCGATATCGTGCAGAATATCCTCCTGTTCCTGCCCTTCGGGTTCTTGGGCTATTTCTCCCTGGTGTATAAAAGCTCATGGGCGCGCAAGCTCGGCATCGTACTGGCGGGAACGGCCCTTTCGGCGGCGGTGGAATTCCTGCAGATCTTTTCGCCGGCCCGCTACCCCGCGGTCTCCGATATCGTATTCAATACCACCGGCAGCGCCGCCGGCCTGGCGTTGGCCGTGGCCTTCAAGAAATCGGTGCTGGGCTTCAAGTCGCAGCCTTGGGCCCGCCGTTACCTGGACGCGCCTTCCGCGTTCCCGGCGTTCATCTTCCTGGCGCTCACGGTGGCGGGTTGCTGGGAGCCCTTCGATTTCAGCCTCGACGTCGGCCTGGTGTGGGACCACCTGAAGCCCCTGCTCCGGCATCCGCTGGAGTTCAAGAACCCGGACGATGACCTCATCAACTTCGTGCGCTTTCTGCTCACCGGCCTTTTCGCCTGCCGCCTGGCCCACGAGGGCGGCCTGCGGCGGCCGGTGTTGTGGGGATCAACCCTGGTCGGCGGGCTGGGCCTGATCCTGGAACTGTCCCAGACCATCATCCAATCGCGCGCGCCCGAGCTGCAGGACGCCTTGGTGGGCCTCGCCGGGACCGCGGCGGGCGCCCTGGCGTATACCCTGCCCAGCTTCCACCTGCGTCCGCGGACGTGGACCGTGGTGGGCGGCTTGATCATCCTGCTCTCGGCGGCGGCGCGGGCGTTCTATCCCTACCATTTTTCCTGGTCTTATTCCGGGTTCAATTTCATCCTCTTCAAGCCCTATTACGAGCACACCACCTTCGCCGCCCTCGGTGATTTCATCGAGAGCGCCATGACCTTCTTTCCCTTGGGATTCCTGCTGGGGTACTTCTTCCCCCGTATCCGCCCCTCCGCGATCGCCGCGCTGCTCTCGGGGGGCATGGCCATGGCGGTGGAACTGGGCCAGGGTTTCGTGCCGGGACGGTTTTCCGACATTACCGATGTGCTGGGAGCGATGCTGGGAGGGTTGGCAGGCGGCCTGGCCCTGACACGCGGCTGGCCGGCTTTCAGGGAATACATGCGCCGCGACGACGATACCCAGATTTGAACCCCAAGACCGACATCCTCATCGCCGGTGGCGGCATCGTCGGTTTGGCCACGGCCTGGCGCCTGCTCCAGCGGTATCCCGGCCGCAAGGTCACCGTGCTCGAGAAGGAGAGCGGCGTCGCCCGCCACCAGACCGGCCACAACAGCGGCGTCATCCATTCCGGCATCTACTACAAGCCCGGCAGCTTCAAAGCCCTACTGTGCCGGCGCGGGTACACGGACATGGTCGCCTTCTGCCGGGAGCATTCCGTGCCCCATGATATCTGCGGCAAGCTGGTCGTGGCACTATCCGACGCGGAATTGCCCCAGCTGGAGACTCTGCGCCTACGCGCCGAAGCCAACGGGCTCAAGGGCGTCACCGTCATCGAACGGGAACGCATCCGCGAATTCGAGCCGCATGTGGGCGGCCGCAAGGCCCTGCACGTTCCCGAAACCGGCATCGTCGATTACGTGCGCGTGTCCGAGGTGTTGGCGGAACAAATCCGATCGCTGGGCGGCGAAGTGCTGCTCAGCGCGCGCGTCGATTCGCTGCGCACCCTGCCGGACGCGAAGGTGATCAAGGCCGGGGAGCGCGAGTTCACGGCGGGATTCTTCATCAATTGCGGCGGGTTGATGAGCGATCGCGTGGCGCGCCTGGATGGAATCGATCCGGGCTTGGATATCGTTCCCTTCCGGGGCGAATATTACGATCTCGCGCCCGAGGCCAAAGGCTTGGTGCGCAATCTCATTTATCCCGTGCCCGATCCGGCCTTCCCTTTCCTGGGCGTGCATTTCACCCGCATGATCGGCGGCGGCGTGGAGTGCGGACCCAACGCGGTGCTGGCCTTCAAGCGCGAAGGCTACCGCAAGTCCGATATCAACCTGCGCGACATGGCCCAGGTGTTGGCCAATCCCGGCTTCCGGAAGCTGGCCGTGAAGCATTGGCGCATGGGGTTGGGCGAGTTCCACCGTTCCTTCTCCAAGGCCGCCTTCGTGAAGGCTCTGCAGCGCCTGCTGCCGGACGTGCGCGGGGAAATGCTCACCCCGGCGGGCGCCGGCGTACGCGCCCAGGCCTTGCGGCGCGACGGATCCCTGGTGGATGATTTCGCCTTCGCCCAGGGCGAACGCAGCCTGCACGTGCTCAACGCCCCCTCGCCGGCGGCTACGGCCTCCCTGGCTATTGGCGCCGAAATCGCTGACCGCTTTGCCGCATCGGCATAGCGTCCGTCGATTTCTTTTGCTCCCCATCCGTCAAAGCGTATTTTCCCTCTAACGCCTCTTGCGTCAAAAAAACCGGCGGTTCCTTGCGAGGCCCCGTCGATCGGAAAACCTGGAGGCCCTTCCGGATGCAGGAAGGGCAGGGGGAGAGTCATGTCCGTAGCCAAGCTGCAAGCCTTTTTTCGCGCCCATCCGGTAGCGGGGCCCATCCCATGCCTGGTCCTGGCGTTGTTGGCGCTCTCCGCCCAGCCGGCGCTGGCGCGCTTCGCTTCCGCCGATTGCCCGGACTGGAAGCCCCAGGAATTCCGCTACGTCAAGGTGGTGACCCGGGACAATGACAGCACCCTGGCCGAGCCGCTCAAGCTCGCCCTGGATACCCGCACCGACGGCAAAACCGATATCTACTTCGTGGAGCGCCACGGCAAGGTGAAGCGTTGGAATGCGGCCGACAATACCGTGACGCAACTCGCGTTCTTGGATACCTGGACCGATTCGCCGGACAAAATCGACAGCACGGGCGATACCGAGGCGGGCCTGGAGGCCATCGCCCTCGATCCGCGCTTCCACGAGAACCATTGGCTGTATCTCCGCTACGAACCGTGGCTCAAGGAAGTCTACCGCATCGCCCGCTTCGAGGTGAAGGGCGATTCCCTCGACATGAAATCGGAAAAGGTGATCCTGGAAATCCCCTTCGTGCGCGAGCATACCCATAAGCAGGCCATCGTGCTGGGAGGGAGCGGCATGGTGTTCGACGGCGAAGGCAACCTGCTGATAGCCGTGGGCGCCAACAGCGAGCTCTCGCCTTCCGTGAACGAGCGCTATCGCGATTTCAGCGCCGAGTATACCGCCTCGAACCTGGCTTCGTTGCGCGGCGCCATCCTGCGCATCCATCCGGACGATTCCCCCCGCGGGTATTCCATCCCCAAGGGGAATTTCGCCGAGTATTTTTCCGCCAAGTTCCGTAGCGCCGGTAACGCCCCCGTGGCCGATGCCTACGCCGATACCGCCAAGGTAAAACCCGAGATCTACGTGAAGGGCGTGCGCAATCCGTACTCCCTGGCCGTCGATCCCACCCGCAACCTGGTGGCCTGGGGCGAGTTCGGGCCCAATCGCATGGGCCTCACGCGCATCGAGGAGGACAACCTGGTGAGCCACCCGTCTTATGGCGGTTACCCCTACTGGTCCGGCAAGAACGAATACCTGTTGGGGGACATGGAACCGTGGGCGGCGGCGAAACTTGATCCCAAGGCCCCGATGAACGCTTCGGTATGGAACCAGGGACCCAAGGAATTGCCGCCTTCGGATACGCCCCTGTACGCCTATAGCGCCTACCTCAACAACGGGTTCATCGTGGGCAATCATCCCACCGTGGGTCCGATTTACCACTACGATTCCCAATCGCCTTCTCCCGTGAAGCTGCCGCCCCATTTCGACAAGGCTTGGTTCGTAACCGATCGCGTCGGGGGCGTACGCATCTTCGAGCTCGATGCAACCGGAGCGTACCTCACCGATTCGGCCATGTTGGTGACCGAGCAGAAGATGGAGCGGCCCTTGGATCTGCAGCAGGGCGGCGATGGAGCCTTGTACGTGGTGGATTACGGACCGGGCTGGCATCTGCCTTCCCTGCAAACCAATATCGGCCGCATCGAGTACACCGGAGTTTGCCGTCCCGGCGTCCAATCCGCCTTGCATCGCTCTCAGGCGGGTCCGCGACTGCGGATACGCTTCTTGTCCTCGACCGTTGAAATCGAAGAACCGGGGCCGCATACCGTGCGCCTGCTCGACCTGGAAGGCCGGGAATTGCGGACCTGGCGCGGCATCGGCCCCCAGGCGTATGCTTTAGGGAAGGCGGAACAGGGTGGTGTGCGCCTGATCACAGTCACCCTTCCCGGGGTGGGGCGGTCCGTGAGCGCCATCACTGCGGCGCCATGATGGATTGGACATATTAAAGGGGTAGCGAAGAAGGATACCGGAATATGCGAACCCAGAATCTCTCCCTGATCAAAGCCTGTGCCTTAGGGCTCGTTTTGGCCGCCGGCGTCCGCGCCGACTTGATCCATCAGGGCCACGCTTTTGGACCCACCTACGGCAACAACCTGGGCCAGGGCTGGGCGGCCCATGTCCCCGGTCACGGATGGTCCCGTGGCCATGGCGCCTTCGCAAGCAACGCCCGCGATCTGCGCGGCCTGCTGGAAGAGTACGCCCGCCGCACGCATACCTTGGCCGACAACAAACCCGGTCTACCCTCGCTGGACCACGATTATCCCTGCCCGCGCGATTGGCACCATGAGGTTCCGTCCCAGCTTCCCCGCATCGATCCGGACGAACCCGATCCGGACGAGGATGAATCGGAGACGGACATCGCAGCCAGCAATCCGCACGACCGGCTCCCCGACCCGACACCCCCGGCAGTACCCGAGCCGGGAACCTTGGCGTTGGTTGGAGCCGGTGTGCTGGGATTGCTGGCCGCGCGGTTTTTGGCGCGGTCTTGAAGAGGTCTAAGGGCTGAACATTCATCCCTCCTTAAACCTTAGACCTTAAACCTGTCTTAGTTCCCCTGCCGCCAAGAGCGGCATCAAACCATGCTCGAGATTCGCATCCCAGGATAGGTTCGCCTCGATATAGCGGCGGGCCGCCTGGCCCATGGTTTCCACCAGCAGGGGATCGCCCAGCAGTTTCGCCAGGCAGACGCGGAATTCCTCAGGCGTTTCGGCCACGAACAGATCGCGGCCGTGCACGGCGTGGATGCCGCCCATGGCCGCGCGTCCAACCACCACGGCCTTGCCGCAAGCCATGGCCTCCAGCACCTTGTTCTGCATGCCGCGGGCGATGCGCAAGGGCACCACCACGATATTGGCCTTGGACTGCTCTTCACGCATATCCTTTACGAAACCGGTCACATCCACGCCGTCCATACGCGCGAGGTTCCTCACCTTGAGGGTGGGGTTGCTGCCCGCGATCACGAAGCGCGCGGCGGGAAAGGTTTTGCGCACCAAAGGGAATACTTCCTTGGCGAACCAGGCCACGCCTTCTTCATTGGGGAAATAATCCATGGCACCGGTGAACAGGATGCGCCCGGGTTCCATGGGGGCGCTGGTGGGAACGAAGAACCCCGTATCCACGCCGTTACCCAGGGTGAGCAGCCTGCCGCGTCCGCCCAGGTCGGTGAAGATCTTCAGCTCGGCAGGCGTGATGAATATGGAGGAGAGGGCGGCATGGCTGGCTTCGTTTTCGAAGTCGAAAAGGCGGCCGGCCTCGAGGCGGTAGAACCAGGACGCGTACCAGGGAAGCCTGTCGGCGTAATTCTCCCACTTGTGCGAGTCGACGTCGCAGAAATCGATGGCGGTGCGCGGCAGCATTTCCGCCGGGATGTACTGGGCCATCTGCCCCGAGAATACCACGATGCGTTCGTAGTTATGCTCGCGGATGAGGCGCTTGATCTTGCGGCGCATGCCCGCGTGATCGTACAGGGCCACGCTCAACGGGCGCCCGCGCAGGAAACCGCCCAACAGGCGCATGCCCTTGAGCAAGGGCCCGCGCAGGAAACCCGTGGCCGTGCGGCACAGGCCCTGCAGGGTGCGCAGATGCTTGGCGTCCTCGCTGCTTTCCAGGAAGCACACCAGGTCGACATCGAAACGCTTCGACAGGAACAGCACCTCGTTGTAGGAACGGATCTTGTCGCCCTTGTTGGGCGGATAAGGGATGCGATGGGCGATGTAGAGGAGGCGCATGGAAGGGATATGGCCGGTCAGGGCAGAAACCTGTTCAGCATCGGTCCCGCAATCTTCGAGGTCCATAGCGGTTGGCGCGACCATACCTCGAGCAACACCGAGAGCTTGGGGTTGGAAGGATTGAAGCTGGGCAATTCGCTGCGGGTATTGAAGATGAACTCGAAGGGCAGCGCCTTGGGCTCGAATCCCATGTTCTTCTTGAAATCGAAGGAGCCGCTGCCGCGCCGGCTCTTGCCGAAATCGAATTGCTTGCTGCCGCGCTTGAGCCCGTGGCACATCAGCGCGTAGTACATGTAATTGTTGGCGCCGGTGGCGTTGGATTCGGGCAGCGATCCGGAGAAATAGGGATTGCACACGTCGCGGAAGTAGACGTTCATCACGCCGGTCACGGCCTTGCCCTTATGCATGACGAAAAGGATGTCGGCCGCGTCACCCATGGCGTCCATGATGATGCGGAAGAAGGATTTGGGGAACACGGGGGTGCCCAGCTTCTTGAGGTTCACGGCATGCAGGTGCCAGAGCAGATCCACGTCGCGGTTGACCTGGTAGCTGAGCCCATGGTTCGAGATGGCCTTGCGCACGGTGGCGCGCGACTTGCGCGGAATCGACTCCAGGCAGGCTTCTTCGGTTTCGGGCAGGGGCTTGGAGAACTGCACGTTGAGATCCATTCCCGGCAATCCCAGACCGGAAGGGACGGTATTGCGCAGGTGCACCATGCCGGCGCCCTCGCGGCGGGCCAATTCCAGCGCGGCGTCATGCAGGGTCTTGGCGACGGTGGCGTCGTCGACGAGCATGCCGCCGTAAGCGGTGAAAGGCAGCGAGTACAGGCTTTTCTTGCCCGAAAGGCTGCGTACCTGGTACAGGCTGAGGATGCCTTTGATGCGGCCGTCTTCCTTTACCGCGATATGGTGGTAGGGGCGGCGATAGCTCTTATCGAGGATGCCCAGCCATACGGTGGAGTGGAAAACCGTGCCGCCGGCATGATTACGCGCGTAATCGTCCCAGGCCGCGGCGTCGGCAGGCGATAAAGGGGAAGCAGGGGTCCAGATCTGGGTAGGCACGGTTCCTCGGATGCAAAGGAGATGAAATTGAATAATAGAGGCTGGATTAGGAAAGGGCGTAACACGCGGCCGCATTGGCGTTGCTTACGCTAATATTTAGCTTTTGCGGCCATGCCCCGCATCCATCCCGCCTTTGTCCTGTCGGTTCTTTTTGCACTGCCACCGCTGGCCGGTGCAGCAGCCCTGCAAACCCAGCCCCGTGAGGAGACGTTCTCCGCCGGCGCAGCGCTCACCGTGGAGATCCCGTTGGACACCGCCGGCCTCATCCGCGGCGGCTATCCCATCGACTCTTCCGGCTACGCCGATCTGCCCGTGGTCGGCCGCATCCTCGTGGACGGCAAGACCCAGGAAGAGGTTGAAAGCTACCTGGCCGAACGCCTGGCCAACTACCTGAAGGATACGCACATCAAGGTTTCCCCGGCGATGCGCATTACCATGCTCGGACATTGGGCCAAGCAAGGGCAGTATTACGTTCCCCCCACCACCACGGTGTGGGAAGCGGCGCGCATGGCCGGCGGCATCGCAGGCGAGCGCACCCTGGGGAAAATCAAGGTCTGGCGCGGCGCCTCCGAAACGGATATCCCCTTCCTCGACATGTATTCCCAGGGCCGTACCCTCGCCAATGCCGGCTTCAAGTCCGGCGACATCATCGTGGTGCCGGTGCCGCGCGACAATACGGGAGCCTGGTACTGGGTCAAGGAAACCATAGGCGTGACCGCGCAATTGGCCGGGGTCATCACCGGTTTCGCGACCCTGTACATCACCTACGAAGTATTCCAGAAACAGAAATGACGGGCGGCTAGGAAATCCATGAAAAAAGTCATCCTCGTCTGCGGGGCGCGCCCGAATTTCATGAAGGTCTCGCCTATCATCAAGGCCATGGCAAAATCCGGGAAGGTCACGCCTTACCTGGTGCATACCGGCCAACATTACGACGAGAAGATGTCCAAGTCGTTCTTCGACCTGCTGCATATCCCCAAGCCGGATGTGGATCTCGGGGTGGGATCGGGATCCCATGCCGAGCAGACCGCCAAGGTGATGGTCGAATTCGAAAAGGTGTGCCAGCGCGAGAAACCCGATCTGGTGGTGGTGGTGGGCGACGTGAATTCGACCATGGCCTGCACCATCTCGGCCAAGAAGCTATGGATACCGGTGGCCCACGTCGAAGCCGGCCTGCGCTCCTGGGACATGCAGATGCCCGAAGAGGTGAATCGCGTAGTGACCGATGCGCTGTGCGACCTCTTCTTCACCACCGACCCGGACGCCAACGCCAATCTCGCCAAGATGGGCGCGCCCGCCTCGGCGGTCCACTACGCCGGCAACGTCATGATCGACACGCTGCTCGACAACGTGGACCATTCCAAGGACAACCCCATCCTCGAAAAGATGGGCGTGAAGCCGAAGCAATATTGCTTCCTTACCATGCACCGGCCGTCCAACGTGGACGATAAAGGGGTGCTGGGCGGACTGCTGGGCGCTTTCGATCATATCCAGAAGAAGCTGCCCATCGTGTTCCCGGCCCATCCCCGCACGGTCAAGATGATCCGCGAGTTCGGTTACGGGCCCCGCTTCGAGGCCATGACCGGCATCAAGGTCTGCGAGCCCCTGGATTACCACCAGATGCTCAAGCTCAACAAGCAATCCCTGTTCGCCCTCACCGATTCCGGCGGCTTGCAGGAAGAGACCACGGTGCTGGGCATTCCCTGCATCACCATGCGCAACAACACCGAGCGGCCGGTGACCGTGGACGTGGGCACTTCCGAAGTTGTAGGCAATGATCCCGCCAAGATCATCGATGCGGCTGATCGCATCCTCGCCGGCAAGTGGAAAAAGGGCGGTACGCCCGAAGGCTGGGACGGCCACGCCGGCGAGCGCATCGTCGCCGTGATCGAAAAATACCTCCAGGCCTGAGTCGGGACCTTGTTCCTGGTATCCAAGCTCATTCCCCTGCTTTGCTTTCCCCTGGGGCTGGCCTGCTTCGGTAGTCTGCTGGCGGCCATTTTCGGATGGCTCGGCCATCGTCGTCGGGCCATCGCCTGCTCCCTGCTCTCCTTTTCCGTGCTATACCTGGGGGCTTTGAGTCCGGTGAGCCGTATTCTGCTCCGCGGCCTCGAGAGCCGCTATCTCCAGGCGGAAACCTATCCCAAGAGCCAGGCCATCGTGATTCTGGGCGGGGCGGGGGTGCCGTTGGCGCCGCCTCGGCTGCACCCGGAGACGAACTTCTTCGGCGATCGTCTCTTGTACGGATCCCTGCTGTTCCATCAAGGCCTGGCGCCGCGCATCGTGGTCACCGGGGGCGTCATCCGCCTGTACACGAACTTGCAGCAATCGGAAGCTTCCATCAACGCCCGCATCCTGCGGGAATACTTCGCGGTGGATTCGGCCGACATCATGCTGGCGGACGAAAGCTGGAATACCCGCGAGGATGCGTTGGGCGTCAAGCGCAAATTCGCCGCGGCCGGGCTGGCGCCCGAAATCATCCTGGTGACGAGCGCGGCGCATATGCCCCGGGCCGTCGCCCTGTTCCGCAAGCAGGGGTTCACGGTCCACCCGGCCCCGGCCGATTTCCATACCAGCCGGGATTCGGAATTCAGGCTCATCCAGTTGTTGCCCGAAGAGGCGTCCCTATACGAGACCTGGTACGCGCTGCACGAGTACCTGGGGTACGCGGCCTACCGTTTGTTCGGATGGATCTGACGCCTTCCCTCGGCATCGCGCCAACCGCCCCATCGCCATATTCCCGCGGGTAACACATCAGTAACCGAAGCGGACGGGTTACGGGGGCGGATCGCCGCTCCGGGGTCGTACTCGAAGGCGCCCACATCGAGGACACCCTTGACGGGACGGACCATGGCCTCCGCTTCCGCCAGATATTGCCCGGTCGCGGCCAGGCTCACCGGGCCCGCCTTGCCCGCATCCGTCCCCTTGTCAATGGCGGGCGATGCGGCCCCGATGCGGAAATCCCCCGCGGCCTTATTCAGGAATCCCGGCGCGTTGGTCTGCAGGTTGGAAGCCGTATCCGCCTTGCCTGCG
>JAHFCH010000248.1 GCA_023249635.1 Fibrobacterota bacterium | reverse complement strand
GCCCGCCGTGGCGCCTTTAAGCATCAGCCCGCCCACGCGCCAGGCCTTATCAGCCTCCGATTCCGCCAAGGTCCAGACCCAGTTGAGGTCCGGCTGGCGGCTGGCCTGGATGGCGGCGAGGTTGGCGAGGGTGGGTTTGATCATCAGCGAATCCGATCCGTTCCAGGCCATGGTATCGGGCAGGGTGAAGATAGGATCGGGGATATCCGCGCGGATGCCGATGCGCACGTCCTGGTAATGCGCCGAGTCGGCGTAGCTGGCGGTGAAGCGCAGCACGAAGGAGGTATCCTGCGCGATACGGGGAAGGAAGAGTTGCAGGTTCTTGTCATTGGGGTCGAGCAGGCGCGGGGTGAGCCCGGAAACCGGCGACCACTCGTAGCCGGTGGCGCAGGCGCCGCCGCCGGTAAGCTGCAAGGCGCTGCCTTCGCCGAGCGTGGTATCCTTGGGCGACGAAAAGGAAGCCTGGCATTGCGCCGGCGGCTTGCTGAAGGAGACCAGGCGCTGATCGGGGCCCTGGTTGGCGTAGCCCAGCTTGATCCAATCGGCGCTGCGGGAAGTCTTGGCGATGACGGCCTCGTCCAATATGCCCTTGAAATACGATCCGTAATTCCAATCGTTGCGGCCCAGATAGATGAAAGCGCGGCGTACCGTGGTGATGGTATTGCCCAGGTTGTCGCTTTTGATGAGCGCGCCGTTGCGGTACAGGTTCATGGCCCCGCCGGTTACGGTCACCGCGAATTGCTGCCATTGCCCGGCCGGAAAGCAATTATCCACCTTGATGGTCTTGCCGCGGTTGGTGTTGTAGTAATTGTCGAACACGATCCCGTCCGAGGTACCGTCCCGGGCCAACACCACTTCGTCCGAGCCCGGACCGTTGCCCAAATCCAGCAGCCGGGAATTCTCCGAAGCCGCGCTGGGCTTGCACCAAATGGTGAAAGTGAATCCCCCCGTGAAATCGTCGTAGCCATCGCCCAATTGCAGGTTGTCGCCGTAGGGGGAAACCGCATCCAGGCTGTCGGCCCTGCCGATGGCGCCTTCGGTGCCCTCGTCGCCGTCGAAGTAGTTGGTGGTGGCGTCCATGCCGCCGGCCACGGAATTCTTCCTGTCCGCGGTCCCCGTGCCGCCCATGTGCCATACGCCCACATAACCGTTGGAAGCCGCGAACACGGCGTTGCCGTCGGAACTATCGGCCGCATCGGCTTTGCCCCAACGCATCACCAGGCTGTCGGCGGCGTTGCCCTTGACGCTGTCGACCTTGACCCACACCTCGGCGACGGCCTTGGCCGAATCCCAACGATCGATCTGGTAGCGGAGATGCGCACCGGAAGCAGCGGCGAAGCGGATGTCCTGTCCCTTGCCGCGCGCCTGGGCGAAGGCGAAGTTCGCGGCGGAAAGCCGCACCAGCACTGGGAAGTTACGTACCGTGGAAGTTACGTTGGCGCCGTCCGGGGTGGTGTTGAGGTATAGCACCTGGGATTTGCCCCAGGCGGAATAGTCCTCGGCGCGCGGCGCGGCCAGGGCAGCGGCCAGCAGCAACAGGCCGGCAACGGGTGCGGAAACGGTACGGCGGATATATGCGGGCATGACGCGGACTCCCTTTCGAGAAGCCTTACAACAATCCCCCAACGAGCTAATATTATTACTTCGGATCAACGCCAGGGCATGAATACCGGGCCTAAAACCGGGCGGCAAGGGTCGCTTCGAGGAATTTGGGAAGGTTGACCCCCGGTTTTACCGTCAACGCAAGGATATACGATGGAAGCGATGGGATCGATGGGAGCGGAAGGGCTGCGAGCCATGCAGGCGCCGCTCAAAGAGAAGTACAAGAGCACCCCCGAAGCCGCCTTGGTGACCCTGCGCGCGCAATCGCGCCTCGCCGACGGCATCGCCTGCCGCCTGGAAACCGGCAAGGCCCTGGTGGAAGCGGGCCTGCATCCCGCCACCGGCGGCCCCGGAACCCAAGCCTGTTCGGGCGACATGCTCCTGGAAGCCCTGGTCGCCTGCGCCGGAGTCACCCTGCGCGCCGTTTCCACCGCCCTCGCCATCCCCCTGCGCGACGCCACCGTAACCGCCGAGGGACTTCTGGATTTCCGCGGCACGCTCGGTGTCTCCAAAGAAGCCCCCGTCGGCTTCAAGCAGATCAACGTCACTTTCACCTTGGACACGGACGCGACGGAAGAACAATTGGCGACCTTGCTGAAGTTGACCGAGCGTTACTGCGTGGTATTCCAGACTTTGAAGACCCCGCCGACGATGAACGTAACGCGTACCACCTCCGCCTAAATTCCGTTAACCCGGTCACAATCTTCCCTAAGCACTGGAACTAATTTGCCCTTTCAGTCCCCGTATTCATTGGGCCGGGATTGACTTGACCACTTTAAGGTGGCAGTCTTTCCCTCACCCGACGCCTCGCTCAAAGGCCGGAATATCGTCGAGGTTCCCGTCGATACAAGCGTCGCGATGGCCATGGTCATACGGCAAAGCCGCCTGGAACGGCGCTTGACCCAACGCCAAGCCGCCGACAGGCTCGGGATGAAGCATGTCTACCAATACCAGAAGTTGGAACGTGGTCGGACGGCAAACCCCGAACTCAGGACCCTGGCGAAGTTGAAAACCCTTTACCCCAATTTGTCCGTAGACGCGATCCTGCGCTGATTTTTTCCGCGCAGTCTCCGTTCCCTCCTTCAAGCCCGCTTCCCTTTTCTCCGCTTTTGCCGGAAACGGGCGCGTTACCCTAAGTAACCCGTTAGTTACTATGGGGTTACGGCCCCGATTAATGACCATGAATCCTGGCTTTACTACCTAATAGCCCGGCGGATCGAAAAAGATTCCGCTTTCCCTTGCCGAACACTCCCGCCGTAAGTTAGTTTGGAAACTCTAGACACCAAACGAGTTTCCAAGGTTTCCAGGACGACTTCAGGACAAAATACCCCCGATTACCATGATGGCCACCCAAACCGAAACCCGCCTGGACGAAGACGTCAAGCAGCGCATCATGAAGGAAGCGCGCGGCCTTTTCTTCAAGTACGGATTTTCCAAGGTGACCATGGACGAGGCGGCCGAAGCCCTGGGCATGAGCAAGAAGACGCTCTACCGCCATTTCCCCAGCAAGGAAGATCTGCTGGACGAAGTCACCAACGCCCATCTGGACGAATGCGACGCCGAGATGAAAGCCATCTGCGGACGCAAGGAACTCTCCCCGCTGGAACGCCTCAAGCTGACCATGGCGTATTGCCAGGCGTTGTTCAGCGAGATGAGCGATTCCCTGGTCCACGATCTGCGCCGCAATGCGCCCGAGATCTGGAAGCGCGTGGAAGAGCGGCGCCAGCAGAACATCGCCACCGATTTCGGCGCCCTTATCAAAGAAGGCCGCCAGAAGGGCCAGTTCCGCAAGGACATTGACGAGCGCCTTTTCATCCTCATCTATTCCAATGTCGTACGCGCCATCCTCAATCCGGAAACGCTATCGTCGCTTCCCTTCAAACCCTCGGTCGTGTACGACACCATCTGCAAAACGTTGTTCGAGGGTTTGCTCACCGATAAAGCCAGGGCGGAATACCATGCCAAATAAACCCCTCAGCCTCACAGCGCGCAGGGGCGCGCTCGCGTTCGCAGCCGCGGCGGCCTTGTGCGCCTACGCCGGCGCGGAATCGCTTACCTTGGAGCAGGCCATCCGCGAGGCCATGGCCAACAGCGAAGAAGCCTTGCTGCTCAAAGAGAAGGTCGAACGTTTCGACGCCCTCAAGCAGCAGGCCTGGTCGGGCGGTTTCCCGCGCGTCTCGGCATACGCCAACGTGGGCCGCGGAGCTTCGCCCTTCGACCTGGCCGCCTTGGATTTCCCGGCGCCCACGCGCTACACCTCCGATCCCGTCACCAAGGACCTGATCGTCGACCCGGCCGCCAACCGCGTGCACGTGGACAATACGCCCCAGCAAGCGGGACCGACCGTCATCAACGTCGCGCAAACCCGCATGAGCTACGGCGTCCAGGTTGATCAGTCCCTCTTCTCCTTCGGACGGCTGGGCCAGGCCATCCGCACCGCCGGCATCCAGGAACGCGCCAACACCAGCGAGCGCCGCCGTTCCATCCAGCAATTGCAATTGCAGGTATTGGACGCCTACTACGGCGCCGTTACCGCGCAGGCGCGCCTGGGCACCTTCGAGGCTTCCACCAAGCGCAGCTCCGAAACCGCCGCTTTCCTGGAGTCCAACTTCAAGATGGGCGCGGGCCGCCGTTCGGACGTGCTGCGCGCGATTACCTTCAACAAGTCATTGGAACCCCAGCGCCTGCAGGCCCAGCGCGACGCCGCCGCCGCCCTGATGGCGCTCAACCGCGTGCTCGGCCGGTCCTTGGAAGTCAAGACGGAATTGGATACCGCGACGCATCTGGTGATGGATCCCGTCTCCGCGTTGCCGGACAGCCAGGCGCTGGAAAGCATCATCAACGAGCGCCCGGACGTGCGCGCCCTCGAGCTCAACCGCCAGTCGCTGGAAGGCCAGGCCAAGTACCTGAAGATGCAATACCTGCCGGCCCTGGGAGCCCAGGGCAAGCTTGGCGTGCTGGCCTACCAGATGAAGCAGCTGGGCGAATTCAAGGACAACCGCGAATGGCAGGTCGGCGTCGGCCTCAATTGGCCCCTCTTCGACGGCATGGGCATGTGGTCCCAGGCCCGCCAGGTGCAATCGGACGCGCGTTCGCTCGGCCTTGCCGGGCGACAGGCCCGCAAAATGATGCGCATCGAGATCGAGAACGCCTGGCGCGACTACCAGTCCGCGGATACTTCGCTGGCCGCGGCCCAGCAGGCGATTACCGCCGCCCAGGCCGCCCAGGAAATGCTCTCGCAGGATTTCCGCGCCGGCAAAGGCATGTTGACCGATTTGCTGGAAGCGGACCAGATGTACCGCGACGCATCGTTCGGTTATCTCGCCGCCAATTATTCCCGCGTGCGTTCCCAAGCCGCCTTGCGGCTCGCGCTCGGCAAAGGTTTGATCAATGAGGAGGTCCAATGAATACCCGCAGCACCTTAACCATGACTTTGGGCTTGGCCCTCATCGCCGTCCTCTCGCTGGGCGGTTGCAAGAAAAAAGAAGGGGGCGCCAAGGAAGAAGCCAAGGCGGCTCCTGGGGAAGCCATCCACGTGGTGGTGACCGCGGCCCAGTCCCGAAACTTCGAAGATTGGGGCGCCTATAGCGCCGATCTCCGCGGCGGCGAGGACGCCACGCTGAACGCCCCCATGCAGGGCGGCCGCGTGAACCAGTTGAGCGAAGTCGGCAAGTCCGTGGCCGCCGGCCAGGCCTTGTGCGACATCGAGAGCGCCAAGTACAGCGCCATGCTTTCCGCCGCGAAATCGCAAGTGGAAGTGGCCAAGGGCGAGCTCGAACGCCAAAAGGTGAACGTGGAGAAGGGCTTCGTAGGCAAGGCCGTGCTCGATCAGGCCGAACTGGGATTCCAGCAGGCCCGCGTCGGTCAATTGCAGGCCCAGCGTACTTATGAAGACAGCCGTTGCCAGTCCCCGTTCGCGGGCGTATTGGTGAGCCGCATGGTGGAGCGTTACCAGACCGTCGCCCCCGGCGCCCCTACGGTGCGCGTCGCCGCCACCGCCCGCCTGGACGCCGTCGTCTCCATCCCGGAATCGGAAGCCCGCGACTTCCATGAAGGCCAAACGGCCGAGTTCTCCCTGGTGCAGGATACCGCCAAGGTCTTTTCCGGCAAGCTCAAGAGCATCGATCGCGCCGTGGAAGTACGCAACCGCACCGTAATGGCCCGCATCGAGATCCCCAACACCGGCAACAACCTCCGCCCGGGCATGGTGGGCCGCGCCCGCATCCTGCGCGCCAAGCTGCCTGCCGCCGTGGTAGTGCCCTCGACCGCCGTGCTGCGCCTCCAGGAAGGCACCATGGTCATGCTGGCCAAGGGCGGCGTCGCCCAGCAGGTTCCCGTCAAGCTTGGCCCCTCGGCCGGTGACTCCGTAGTGGTCGCCTCCGGAATCGCCGCCGGCGACACCCTCATCACCACTGGGGCGTTCCAGGTGGCGACGGGGACCAAGATTGTTTATGACCTGCCGAAGCAATTGGCCGCAGGCCGCTAAGTCAGATTAGAGAATACGGGTTTAAGGTTTAAGGTCTAAGGTGGAAGAAAAAGAGTCATGAGACTCACCCACCTTAAACCTTAAACCTTAAACCTTCAAAGAGCAGACCACAGGGAGCCCCCCATGACAAAGTTCGCAGTCAAAAACCCGGTCACGGTCATCGTATTGGCCATCATCCTGCTCATCGCGGGGTCGATGTCGTTCAAGAGCATGCCGCTGGAGTCGTTCCCGGAAGTCAAAATCCCGCTCATCTTCGTGAGCGTGGTCTATCCCGGCGCTTCGCCCGAGGATATGGAGAAGCTGGTCACCGACAAGATCGAAGACAAGCTCGAAGGCCTGGACGGCATGAAGAAGGTCACCAGCCAGTCGTTGGAATCGGTGTCCTCGCTCCAGGTGGAATTCAACGCGGACATCCCCGTGGAAACCGCCCTGCGCCGCGTCAAGGACAAGGTAGACGAGGCCAAGCCCGATCTCCCCGCCGACGCCAAGGATCCGCGCGTGGTGGAGTTGAACTTCTCCAACATGCCCATCTTCGTGATCTCCCTTTCCGGCGACTTCGAAAGCGAACGTTTGGACCGTATCGGCGAAGACCTGAAAGATCGCATGAAAGCGCTTCCCGGCGTGCTCAATGCCGAGTTGACCGGTAAGCAGGAGAAGGAAGTCGCCATCGACGCCGACCCTTACCGCATGAAGCAATACGACGTGAGCCTGGACGATCTGATGAAGACCGTGCAGGGCCAGCATCGCAACATCCCCGGCGGCACCTTGAAGGCCGGCGGCAACCGCTTCTCCATCCAACTGACCGGCGAACTCTCCAATCCGGATGAATTCGCCAACCTGATCGTGCGCGCCAAGGGCGCCAACCTGGTGCGCGTGCGCGACGTGGCCGACGTCCACTTCGGCTACTCCCGCGATCGCTCCACGCTCTTCCGCCTGCACGGCAAGAACTCGCTGGCCATTTCCATGACCAAGCGCCCGGGCTCCAACATCGTGCAACTCGTGGACGAAGCCAAGGCCACCGTGGAGAAACTCAAGCCGACCTGGCCCGCGGGCACCGAAGTCAAGTACACCTTGGATCAGTCCATCGCCATCCGCCGCATGTTCCGCGAGCTGATCAACCACATCATGACCGGCGTGCTGCTGGTATTCATCGTGCTCACCTTCTTCCTGGGCGCGCGCAACAGCTTCTTCATCTCCACCGCCATCCCCTTCTCCATGATGATGGGGTTCCTGGTGCTGGATTATTCCGGCATCACCCTCAACATGGTGGTGCTCTTCTCGCTAGTGATCGCGCTGGGTATGCTCGTGGACGACGGTATCGTGGTGGTGGAGAACATCTACCGACATATGCAAATGGGCAAGACCAGGGTGAACGCCGCCATCGACGGCACCAAGGAAGTGATGCTGCCCGTGGCCACCGCCACCCTCACGACCATCTTCGCCTTCCTGCCCCTGCTGCTGATGCCGGGCATGATGGGGCAGTTTTTCAAGTACCTGCCCATCACCGTATCGGTCACCCTGGCCGGCTCCTTGTTCGTGGCCTTCGTATTCAATCCCGTGTTCGCTTCGCTCTTCATGAACAAGAACTCCAAGGGGATGGAAGAAGGCGGCGAGCGCTGGGATCGCGTCAAGCACAACTACAGCAACATGATCGGCGGGATCATCAAGCACCCCTGGCTAACGTTCCTCGGTTGCATCATCTTCTTCTTCGGCGGCATCGCCGTCTACAAGGCCACCGGCCTGGGCGTGCTCTTCTTCCCCAAGATCGACCCGCTGGTGGCCGCCGTAGGCGTCACCGGTCCATTGGGCATCGACATCAACGAAACCGATTCGGCCCTCAAGGTCATCGAAAAGAAGCTCTTCACCATGCCCGAGGATAGCGCGGACGTGGACGCCTTTTCCGGCGTGGTCGGCTTCGGCCCCCCGGACAACCAGGGCGGCGATCGCCAGCCCGAATCGAACAAGGCCTACGTGGACGTGGCCTTCGTCGACTACAGTGAGCGCAAGGTCTCTTCCTGGCTCTCCATGGAGTGGATGCAACGCAACATGAAGGACATCCTGCCCGGCTGGAAGGTCAGCGTCAAGGAGCAGCAACAAGGTCCGCCCCAGGGCCACCCGGTTTCCTTCGAAGTGGTGGGCGAGGACTTCACCGTACTCTCCAAGCTGGCGAGCGATCTCAAGACCAAGATCGCAGGCATCCCCAAGGTGGTGAATGCCGATTGGGATTATGATCCCGTGCGCCCCGAACTCCGCGTCGATATCGATCGCGAGCAGGCCATGGCCATGGGCGTGACCACGGCCGACGTGGCGCTGGCCGTACGCGGTTCCATCCACGGCATCGAAGCGGCCAAGTACCGCCAGGGCAAAGACGAGTACGACGTGATGATCCGGTTGGATCCGAAGACCCGCGAATCCTTCAAGGGCCTGGATCAGATTACCGTGCACCACGAAGGCGCGACGGTACCGCTCTCCTCCATGGTCCGCATCACGCAAGGCGCGAGTCTGGCCAAAATCTCCCACGTGGCCGGCAACCGTACCATCCAGGTCTGGGCCGATTTGGCCCCCGGCGAAGTGGACGAATCGGGCCCCAAGGCCGCAGCGGCCAAAATCGCCGAAGACCTGAACAAGACCGCCGAGCCCGGCTACCGCATCGGCGCCGGCTCCAGCAATAAAGAGCAGGACGAAACCACCCAGTTCCTGTTCAAGGCCTTCTTCATGGCCGTATCGC
>JAHFCH010000247.1 GCA_023249635.1 Fibrobacterota bacterium | reverse complement strand
AGAGTGTTCCAAACCAATAAGTTCAGACCTTTGCCCCGCAAAAAGGAGTCGCGATGCGCAAGGATCAGGTGATGCTCGAGATGGTTCAGGCCCGGATGCCGGTAGGACGCTCCGAGTTTTTTGAATCCGATCCGCTCATAAAGCGGGAGCAACTCCCCGACGGCCGAGGTCAGCAGCCAATACCGGTCCGACATGAGGAAATGTTTGACGCCATGCTCGAAAAGCCCTTGCAGCAGATCCGTGCCACGGTACTCTTCGTTGATGCACAGGCGCGAGACCTCGATCAGGTTGGCCTTCGGAGGCAGGCGTACGGGGTACTTCCGTCCGGGAAACCCGGCCTGGCTATCCAGCACGGCCTCTTCGGTGAGGGGGAAGGTGAACGTCAGGGTCCCCACGACCTTATCCTGGTGGTGGGCCATGAGGATGCGGCTCTGCCCGTCGAGAGCGCCGGCCATGTCCTCGGGCCGGGTGGACTGGTCCTTTTTACCGGCGCCAACGTAAGCATCCCGGCGTAGGTGGAGTACCTCGGAGTAATCTTCCATGGACTTAACGCTGCGGAAGCGGAGGCGGCGTTTCACGTTCCGGGCCTGGAACCCCGCCTGACGAAGTCGTCCCGGCGTCCATTGGCGGGAGTAGAGCAGGAAATCGCAAAGTCCGTTGTGTACGGCCAAGGGCATATCCACGCAGGCCAATCCGAATTTTACTCGGTGGGCTTCGGTAGCGTGAACCCATGTAACACGGGCGAGCATGGGCGTCTCGCGATGCGAGGCCAGTTCGAAATGGATTTTCAATTCCATGCCTTCGAAGACCAGGATGGAAGGATCTTCGCACAAGAAGGAAAGCCCCATGTTGCGGTTCATGTCCGATACCTGCAAGGTGCACCAATGGCCGTACATGTACGGGTGCCTAACCCGGGCCTTTAAGGACAAGGTCGGTGCCAAAGGCAGGCGGAAGGCTTCCCGGCGCTCGACTTCCACCGTCTGGGGGAAATTCACATCCATGCGCCGCAAACCGTATTTCATACCGTCCTTATGAGGAACGGCATTCTTCACTTGGCACCACACTTCGAATTCCTGGTGCGCGGATATCCGGATTTGCACCTGGACCTCGTCTCCGGAGCAAAGGCCCGGCTTCTGCGCACTGGACTTGCCTTCGCGTTTTTCACTCTCGCCCAGGGTCTGTTCCATGCCTGCGGGAGCCGGCCAAGCCTGCTTCTCAAGTTCGAGAACCACTCCGAAGGAGATGGAGGTGAAATCCCATAAGCGGACGGGAATCCAACCTTCCGACCCGGGAATCCGCAAAGCGATGGCAACTTGTCCCAACTCGCGCTGGGAAATCCGCTCCTGGGAACGGTTTTCCTCCGGGCCGGAAAACTTGTAAAGGCCGGTTTCCAGCTTGTCGGGATCGATTTTCGGAACGGCAGTCCAGTCCCCCGGCTTGAGGTCGGTGTCGGCTGCTGCCTGCGTTTTCACGCGCCTGGTTTTGGTACGCGATCGGCTCATGCGGCTTTCGCTTGCGGTAGGCGGGAACGGCGCACGCTCTCGATGGAACCTTGGAACATGGCTGCATGCAGTTCGCAGGTGCCGCGCATTCCGTATAGGAGGGCTTCGAAATCCTCATCGCTCCGCACGAAGCCTTCGATGTATTCGCGATTCCATTTCACGTGAACGGGATCCGCTTCGGCATGCTCATTCAGGAAAGTGGTGGCTTCGCGGGGGACGCCTATCCGGGCCAGGCCGGAAAGGGCCTGCTCCCCGATTTCGATGGGTAAGGCTTCCAGATGGTACAAGTAGCCCAGATACGCGAGCGGATTGCGATGTTGGATCTGGAATACGATGAAGGCGGCCATCGCCTCGGTCGTAGGCAGAGGCCGGGACCGGCGCGCGGCTGCGACATCGCCGCCTAGAATCCCGTAATCGGCCAGGGCCATCTCGTCGTGCCCGATTTCCATGGCGGCATGTTTAAGGAATTTGGCTTCAAGGCTACGATTGGACGTTTGCAAATGCGCCTGGAACAGACTCATGTTCTTCACATTCTGGGCGGCATTGAAATAAGTTTCCCTGATGTAAGCGCGGTAATACTCCGGATCCAGGGTCCCCGCGGTTAATCCTGACAGGAACTCCCCTTCCAACAGTGCCCCCGCGCTGAGCTTCCATTCCTGTGCCAGGATATCCACCTTATGCATCCCGATTTTCCCCTTCGGAACCCGAAATCGTGCGCTGGAATTCCTTTTCGCGGCGCGCGCCATTGAGTCTTTTGATCAATCCCCGCAATACGAGCTTTGCCCGAATCGCACACGCTTCCGCCAGCGTAAATGGAAGCATCCTTTTCTCGAGGATATCCGCCATCATGTCCCCGTACACCAGCGTCCAATCGATAAGCGGCATCCCCTTTCCCAAGGTGATGGCCTCTTTGGTAAGCCGGATTAAATGATGTTCGCGCCCCAGGAAAATTCCCGTGTGGCCGAGATCGCGGAAACCAATCCTTTTGTACATGGGTAAGAGGTTCCCATCGGACAGGTTCATGATGCATTTTCGATCCGAGAGGATGAAAATCCGGCCGATCTGCTCGAACATGGCATGCAAAAGATCGCCGCGGCGATAATCCTTATGGGTGCAGAGGCTGTTCACTTCCATCAGTTCTGTTTTCGGAAGGGTCTCCATGGGAAACCGTGAATCCGGAAAAGCCGTTTCCGTACGCAGGACATAGCTTTCATCGAAAGGGAAGGTGAGAGCCGCGCTCGCGATCAATTTCCCTTCATGGAATGCGCATAGGATGCGGCTGGACCGATCCCAATCCAGGGACATCTCTTCCGGTATGGTTTCTTCGGGTCGCTTGGCCGCTTCTACGTACGCATTTCGGCGCAGGTTCAAGACCTCTCCGTATTCTTCCATGGTCTCTACGAAGCGGAAGACCAGGCGTTTACGGAAAAAGCGGATGGGAAATCCCAGGCGTTTCAGGGTATCCGGGGTCACATCCGATTCTTGCGCCAGGATCTCGGCGAGATCGTTGGCGAGCGATCCGGAAACCTCCAGCGGTTGCAGGCGCAAACGCAATTTTCCGCCCTCCACCAGATCCACCGATTCTATCCGGCCCCGATACAAGTTGTCTCCCGATGTCGGTAATACCAGGTTCAATTCCAGCTCCAACCCTTTGCAAACCGGCATGGAGCCATCGGTGGTGACGAAATCCATCACCAGGCCGGAATGGATGCCCGCCAGACGAAGTATGCTGCGTTCCCCGAACAGAAGGGGGTTGGCCGTTTCCGCCGGAATATCGATTTGCGGCGGGATGCGTAGGAACTCACCGATGGGATAGCCCTTACCGGCGGCCAGCCCTCCTAAGTCCTTCCGGGTCAAACCGATTCGTACGCTGTTCCGAAAAGGGGCGCAATTGCGAATCTCGCACGCGACCGGCATGGGGCCTTGGCCCAAATCGAGGATCAACGTGACGGCATCGCCTTCGTGAAGGAGCTGTTTCCCCGTTTTCGACCCGTCGATCAAAATGGCGAATCCCGATTGCGAATAATCCCACAGCCTCGCGGAAGTTTTCCCCGCCACTCCGTGACCGACGGCGGTCCACTCGAGCCATGCGGGTATCCGCTCCAATTCCCGCTCGCTGGTCCGATCGGAATTCCGGCCATTGCCCGCGTCGGCGGGACGCCAGGATTCGGCGGGGAGAATGGAGATGTCCAGAGCATTCTTCATAGGTTGGCGCGCTTTTGGTTTTTTCGGACCCGGATAGATTCTATGGGTTGGTTCCGCGTTCCCGCAAGAAACCTCGAATCGGGCTTTGGGCTGTTTGCGGGCTTTGGGTAATAACTACTTTGTCCTGTCAGGCAAATTATGGTAAAACCGGCTTCCGACATGGTTTACAGCAACCGCATCATGCTGTCCTATCTGAAAATGCTGGACGAAAAAGTCGGCAAACATGAGACCGATAAGATCCTTGAGCGGATCGGGCTGGATCGAATCCGTTTGATGGATCAATCCGGCTTCACCTCCCAGGAAGAAAACCACGCGCTTACCCTGGAATGCATGCGCGTGACGGGCGATTCCGATATTGGATATAGCACGGGCCGCAATTTCGTGAACAGCCTGGGGATTTCCGGATTCATCATCGGTGTCACGTCGCCGACATTTTTGATGCATAGTTTCGGGAAAATCGAAGAGAAGCTGGCGCTCAAGACCGTCAACAAAACCATGCGTCTGGGGGGAAACCGGTTCCGGGTGGAGATTTCCGGGCGGGATGGTTTCAAGGAAAAGGACTATGTCTGCCGAAACCGGCTCGGTACCTATGAATGCATGCCGCTTTTTTTCGGTTTACCCTATGCCAAGGTCGAGCACCCCCAATGCGCCTTCAAGGGCGGCAACCAATGCATTTATGAAATCACCTTTCCCGAAGCACGGTTCCTGATCCTAAATCGCATCTCCCAGGCGTGTACCCTGGCTACCCTTGGCTTCGGGTCTTTCTGGGCGTTTCATCCCGCCTCCACCCCGGGTTTGGCAGGGACCCTGGGGGCGGCCCTGATCGGAATGGGCAGCTTTGCGCGATCCCGCGGCATCAGCGCCAAGAAAGCCATGGATTGGTCCGTGGTGACCAATGAGGGCTTGGTGCTTCAGAACAAGGCGTTGGAAATCACCAACTACCGCATCTCTTCCCTGCAGGAATTGACCACCGGGCTCAATCAGCGCACCAAGGTGAAGGAGATCTGCGAGAAAGTGGTGTCCATGCTGGTTGGGCATTTCCACTTCGGATCCAGCCAGATATGGCTTCTGGATCCCAAGAAGGAATTCCTTTCTTGCAGGTATGCGTTGGGCTACGGGCCGGACCTCACCGCCTTCATTACCAATACCCGCTTCAAGATGGGAGAGGATTGGGATAATCCTTATGGGTTGCTGGTACAGACGCTGGAACAGAAGAAAACGCTCATGTTCAACGACCCTCAAGAAGTTTACGCCCGGGTCACGCCGCGCACCCGTGAATTCCTCCAGGCTTTGAACATTTCCTCCTTCATCATCACCCCCCTTATTCACGAAGACCAGCCTATCGGTTTACTGGCGGCGGAATTCCATCACGGTGAACGGATGCAGAACCAGGATCGGAACCTGTTCCAGGCCATATCGAACTCGGTTACCAACGCCTTGATCAAAGCGGATTTGTTCGAGGAGATGGAAGAGAAAATCCTGCAGCGGACCCGGGATCTGGAAATTGCCAACCAGCAGCTCCTCTCAGCAAAGGAGATGGCCATCCAAAGCGAAAAGCTATCCTCGCTGGGGCAAATGGCCGCGGGTGTGGCCCATGAGATCAATAATCCGCTCAACTTCCTGGTGAACATCATTCCCGATGTGCGGCGGGACGTAGAGGGACTGGAGAAAATACGTGCCCTGGCCGTAGCGGCCGGCTTGAACGGCGAGACGGCCGCGAAAATGAAAGCGGTCGAGGAGGCCTACGATCTGGAGTCGCACCTTTCCGAGAAGGATTTCGTCTTCGAGAAGATCCAGAAGGCGTTGGATAAAAGCACGCGCATCGCCAACAGCCTGAAAGTATTTTCCCGTTCGAGCGCCAAGGAGAAGGTGGAAAGCGAGTCCTTCGCGGAGATGGTACGTGAAGTCATTGAACTCGTCCCCCAGAAGGTGCGCGGCGATACCCGGATCACCATCAACATCCCGGATTCCATGAACTGGTCGGTGAACAAGAACGAGATGGAGCAGGCGATACTTGTGCTGATCAACAATGCCATCGATGCCATGAGCCAAAAGGGCAATCTTGATATCTCGGGATTCGAAGGCTCTGACGGAATGCTTATCGCTTTCAAGGATGACGGCCCAGGCATTCCGGAAGCCACCCTGAAGAAAATCTTCGATCCTTTCTTCACCACCAAGCCCCCGGGCAAAGGCACCGGCCTGGGCCTGACCATCGCCTCGGAAATAATCAAGAAATACGGGGGCGCCCTGTCGGTGCAATCGACTTCAGGCAAAGGTGCGACATTTTTCATGCGGTTCCGGAAATGACCGGCGATCCGGTATATTCCAACAGACTTCTCAAGGGGGTGATCGATTTCACCGAGGCCCGCTTCGGAAAGGTCATCACCGATGAGGTGCTGGCGCGGGTAGGCATCGATCGGCTGACCCTGAACGACATGAGCGGGTTCACCAGCGCGGAACTCTGCCATACCATCGTCACCACTACCGCGGAGTTGACCGGGGATAAGACCATTCCGTACCAGGCAGGGCGCGATTTCCCGAATTCGATCGGCAAGGTGGGCGGATTCATAATCGGGATCATCTCGCCCGCCATCTTCATGAAAACCTTGAGCTCGATCGAGCATCGCATCGCCCTGAAAACGCTGAATCGCACCACGCAGATCGGCAAAGGGCGGTTCCGGATCGAGATTACCTTCCGTGACGGGTTCCGGGAACGGCCCTACGTATGCGAGAACCGGATCGGTTGTTACGAATCGGCTCCCCTTTTCTTCGGCCTTCCGTACGCGAAGGTGGAACATCCGCAATGCATGCATCGGGGCGAGGGCAACTGCGTCTACCTGGTGGATTTCCCGGAGTACCGCTACCTGGCCTTCAAGCGGCTGGCCATGGGCTTGGGAGCAGGGGCCATGGCCGCGCTGGGCTTCGACTTGGTCTCCCATGGGGGGTCACAAGGGCTGCTTCCGGCCGCAGGACTCCTATGCGCATCCCTGGTTTCCTATGCTACATACAAGCATTGGGCTGCCAGGCTTTCCCTGGAATGGTCTCTTTTGATCAACGAGGGCCTGGTCGGGCAGAACTCGCAACTGCAGTCGATGAATTCCCGTATGGTCTCCTTCCACAGCCTCTCTGTGGCGCTTCCGGAATGCACCGACCCTACCGAGGCCTTCGCGAAGGTGGCCGCGCACTTGGTATCCGAACTTGGATTCGGATCCTGCCAGGTCTGGCAGGTGGAAGAGGCTTCGCAATGTTTGCGCTGTGAGGCTGCAGCCGGGCTTTCCGAGGCAGGCCATAAGGCCGCCTTTGCCGCCCGCTTCGGTTTGGCCCCCAACACCGGGGATGCGCAAGGGTTGCTTTCCCAGGCCCTGGAGCAACGGAGGACCCTGGTGGCGGAAGATGTTCCGGCCATCCTACCGCGGGTATCGCCCGCGGCGGCGAAACTGATCCGGGATCTGGGTTATACCGGATTGGTTTTGGGACCGATCCTCGACGGCAGCGAGCCCCTGGGGCTGATCGTTGCCGGCTACCATCGCGGCGAGAAGGTGGAAACCCTCGACCGCGCCATCGTCCAATCCGTGGCGAACAACCTGTCCGCGGTCTTGGCGAAGGGACGGTACGGCTCCAGCCGTCCCGAACGTAAGCATGGTTAGGCCAGTTTAATGGCCGGAGGCATCCCGGCACGCATAGCTGTGGCGCTGTCTATGGTAGTCGTCGCCTCCCTTGCGTTTGACCTGGCATGGAGATCCGGGCATCCGGTCCCGCCCGGATTGGACTGGATCGTGCACTCTGCTCTACTCGCGATGGCAAGTGCCGCGGCGGCGGCAAGCCTGATCTTGCTGCGGTTGCGTCGGGAAGCGGGTCGCGCCCCCAAAGAACCGGGTCCAGCCGACCGCCGGAAATCCCATGATCTGGATCCGACCCTGCCCTTGATATTCCACGAGATCAAGAATTACGCGGTGACCATGAAAGGCAACACCAGCCTGCTGCGCACGCAAATGGTCGGCGTCGACGCCCAGCCCTCCCTGGAGCGTCTCGAGCGCGCCACGGAGCGGATCGAAAAGCTTTCCCGCGAAGTGATGGACGTTGCCTTGATGGGCCGCCCCGGTGAATTGCTCCCCGTGGATATGTTCGGATTGGTAAAGGGTACGGCGGAAGGGTATTTCCAAGGGTTGGAATTGGCGTTTTCAATCCGAGCGGACAAGGCCGAATTCCGCGTCCCGGGCGAGTCGCGAAAATTGGAACAGGTGTTCCTGAACCTGTTCAAGAACGCTTTCGAAGCGGGGGCCAAGCGCATTGACGTTACTTTCCTCGCCCAGCCCGGAAAGGTGGGAATTCTCATCGAGGACGATGGCAAGGGGTGTACTGCCGAGCAGATTGAAAAAATGTTCGACGCGTACCAATCCTTCAAGCGGAGCCAAGGCGGGACGGGTTTGGGTCTGTTTCTCGTAAAGGCGATCGTCGAGGGCCACCGGGGCACGATCTCCGGATTCTCCAAGAATCAAAAGTCCGAAAGCGGCAAGGGTATGGTATTCGTGGTGCAATTCCCCTTGGTAGAGGCAGCCGCGCCGCTCCCCGCGTGATCCCCGGATGCATCCCCCGGGATTGCGGTTCCCGTTTCCGCCGGAACCGGCTCCCGATTTCCTGCCACCAAGTAGTTCCCGTGGCTAGATTAGGACAGTACTTCCCATGATACGCACCGGAAAAGCGGCATTGCTCGGGCTGTTCCTCGCCGCCTTATCCCGGGCGGACCTGACCCCCTGCAAATTCAACTTCGGCATGAACTGGCAAGGTCCAACCTATGCCTACCCGGCCGAAGCCGATTACGTCACCATCTGGGCCGGCGACGATGAGAATTGGAACGCGTATTGGATCGGGGCCATGCTCACCGCATGCAAGCCCGGTGGCAAGCTGGCCGGCCGCACCCCGGTGTATTACAGCTACATCCTCGCCTTTACCGCCCGCAACGATCTGGGCCTTAAGGATTGCAACGTGGGGACGCCCAACCTGTGCCAGCAAGGCGCCAATTTCATCCGCCAGAAAAAAGCGCGCATCCTTTCCCAGTACGATAAATACGCCTCGGAAACGGCCAAGACCTGGGGCACCCAGAACCCCGTCA
>JAHFCH010000246.1 GCA_023249635.1 Fibrobacterota bacterium | reverse complement strand
GGCGCGGATCAATGGAAGGTGACGGACGAGGCGGCCTACCTGGGTTACCCCTATTTCCTGAAGGACAATCAGCCTTACTGCCATTGGGATTACGCCCAGGGAAAATGCGTGGCCATCACCGGGCAGACCTCCATGAAGTACGACCCGGCCAAGCCGCTCAATTATTCGCCCAACAATACCGGCGTCAACATCCTGCCCCCGGCCAAGCCCGCGGCCCTGTGGGAGCATGACGGCGCCAACCCCGATCCAGTGAAGGGCCTCAAGGCCTGCGGTCCCGGCGCCGGACCCGTTTATCATTTCGACCCTGCCCTGAACGTCAAGACGAAATTCCCCCCGGACTTGGACGGCAAGTGGATCATCTTCCCCATCTTCGCCGCCGATTGGCAGCCCAAGCTGGTGGATCCGCCCTCGAATTTCGCGCCTATCACTGCGGCGACGACTCCCCCTTGGGGCAACCTCGGTTTCTCCCAGGGCCTCCAGGACATGGAGTTCGGATCGGGTGACGGCGCGCTCTACGTACTCGACTACGGCACCGGCACCTACACCGCCAACGGCAACGCGGCCCTGTACAAGATCAGCTATACCGGCTGCCTGCCCCCCGTGGGCGTGGCGGCGCAAGGCCACGCGGGCCGTGGCTTCCTGGCCATGCCCGGCAACGGTAGCCTGGCGGCTCCCGAAGGCGCCCGTCGCGCCACGCTGTACGACATGGCCGGCAAACAGGTGTGGGAAACCGCGCTTCCCTACGGAGAATCCCGCGTGAACGTGCCGGAAGCGCTCCGCTCCGGAATGTTACGGGTGCGCTGGAATTGATCTCTGGGTAACACAAGAGTTACCCCCTCGTTTTCCCCGTCGCCGTGGCAGGCGGAATCAGGCGCCCCCCACGCGGCTGACCGCTCCCGGCGGCGGGGATCCCTTCCCACCGGAACCGTCCCCAACCCCTTTGCGCTCCTCGCGCGCCCGACGGGCTACGGCGCGGCTTCCATCACGTGCCGCCCCCATTAACCAAAGGCCCGCGGCGCATGGTTGACCGTTGTTGCGGTAAGGCAAAAAATGATTTTGCGGGCGAACGTTCAGATTCACATTTGTGAAAGAATGCCGGCAATACCGACGCGCTTTCGCCGAATTCCCGGTGTTGGCTGCCAAGGGCGGGGTTAGATTTACCCCGGGGGTGCTCCATATTTCCTTTGAGGTTCCAGCGAACACGATTTATGCCATTCATGAATAGCACGCGCCCCTATCTCCCATTGCTCTTCCTTTGCCTGTTCGCGGTGGCACGGGCGGATGAGCCGGCTTTCGGCTTGGAGGAGTTCAAGGCTGGATTCGATCTGGACGCCGGCCATATCGTGCATGGCGAAGTGGGCGAGAACCAGCTCGAGTTCATGCACCTGAATCGCAACATCGTGTCCCTGGATCAGAAAGCCCATTACGGCGAGCGCGTCGATTTTGAAGCCGGCCTTATGGGGGTCCTTTGGTGGCCGCTGAGCATCGCTGCCATCGCCCCGCCGGAGCAGCGCACCCTACGTGTGGAACCCCGCCTGGCCGTAGCCAAAGCGCGCTTCTCCTTCGCCGATGACAGCACCGCCTACCTCGAGGCGGGTTGGTTCCCCTACAAGTACAACCGCGACGCCAGCAACCTGGGCGAATATCTCTATCGCTCGGGCACTTATCCCGGCGTAGTGGTGACCACCAATGGCTACCAGCTAATCAACCATGCCGCCTATGACGCCTACGGCGTGCATTTCAAGCACGAGATGCTGGGCGGCCTCATCCGCCATGACGTAAACCTGTTCCTGGAGGAATACATCCTCCCCATCAACGATCTCACCCCGGGGTACGAGGTTTCGCTAAACCTGCCGCGTTTCCAAATGGGCTTGGGCGCGGCATACAACCGCGGCATTTCCTTCCAGCCCAGCGCCACCCGGCCCAAGAGCCCGGAGAATTCCTTCGTGGAAGTAGATAGCTCCGCGGCCTCCGGTGCGTTCAAGGGGCCCTACCTCCTCGCGCCCACCAAGATCAAGAACGCGGTGCGCACCGGCGACACCACCGCCATCAAGTACCGCATCACGCACCGCTGGACCCAGCGTGGGGCCAAGCTGATGGCACGTGCCGCACTCGACCTGGGTTTCCTGCTCCCCGAAGGCCGCAAGGGCGCGGACGATCTACGCCTCTTCGCCGAGGCCGCTGTGCTGGGCCTGGAGAATCAGCCGTTCTATTACGACAAGCTCAGCCAGCGAGTTCCCGTGATGTTCGGCCTGAACGTGCCCACCTTTGGACTCTTGGACCTGCTTTCGGTGCAAGGCGAGCGCTACACGGCCCGCTTCGACGACATCAAGCGCCAGAGCGAATTGTCCCTGCCTGTCTGGCTGGTGCCCGAATGGGACGTCTCCGGCGATCCGGTGGAATCGGACTATAAGCCTTCGCATTACGCCCGGGACGATTGGAAATGGTCCGTATACGCCAAGAAAACCGTGAACCGCTTGCTGGCCGTGCATGCCCAAATCGCCAACGACCATATGCGCTTGTTGACCTTCAATTCCGCATACACGGAGAACACCATCACTTCCACCCCCAAGGACTGGTATTACCTGGTCCGCCTGGAATGCGGGATATGAGAACCGAATCGATACGGGAGAACCGGATGCCGCATTTGCGTGAAACCTTTTCGGGCCTGATTGCCGTCCTGGGCCTAGTCCTTGGGCTTTTGGCCGTGCCCGGACGAGCGGAAGAGATCCGGCCCGAAGGGGAAACCGGCGGGCTCGATGGGCACAAGCTTACCGTCAAGTCTTACATCGATTTCGGGCAGCTCGTGAATGGCTACAACCCTTACGCGCAGGCGGGCCTCAATCCCAATATCACGATGCTGCCGCTCAACCGTGTGAACGTAATGGCCATCCAGGATTTGGTGATGGGCAAGTTCGACATCTCCGTGGGGCTTTCCGGTTTGATATGGTGGCCCTACGGCGGCGGCACTACCGACATCGGCGAAAAGATCATGTCGGTTAAGCCTCTTATCCCGGTGGCGCGCGCGCGCTGGCAATTCGGTGACGCGGCGGCCACCTCCGGAAGCGTGCTGCTAGGCACGTTCAACTACAAGTACAACCCGGACGCCAAGAACCTGGGCGAGTACCTCTACCGCGCCGGCACCTATCCGGGCTACCTGTGGACCACGGAAGGCTGGCTTTTGATGAACCGCGCCGGCAATTACAGTCATGGCGCGCTGCTCACCGTATCCCAGCTGGGCGGCAAGCTCAAGCACAACCTTTCCATGTTCATGGAAACCTCCTTCGCGCCTATCGGCGCCTTTTCGCCCGGCTACGACGTGCAGGCCACCTCGAAATTCTTCGAGGCCGGAGCCGGCGTGGTGCTCAACCATTTCGCCGACTTCAAGCCCAGTCAGGAAACGCCCAACAGCCTGCAGAATACCTATGTGGACGTGACCAACGCCAACGGCACCCATTACATCGGCATCCAGCAGGCCGATACCTCCACCGCGCCCACCGACACGACTATCCTACACCGCTGGAGCTTCCAGGGCGTGAAGGTGATGGGCCGCGCCGCCCTCAACCTGGGTTCGCTCATCCCCGAGGAGCATCGCGGCGCCGAGGATCTGCGCCTCTTTGCCGAAGTGGCCGTACTGGGCTGGAAGAATCAACCCGTCTTCTACACCAAGCGCTCGGAACGGATTCCCATCATGTTCGGTATGACCCTTCCCACGGCCAAGCTGCTGGACCTGCTCACCATCCAAGGCGAATACTATAAGTCTCCGTATAACGACATCGACCTGCTCAACAGTTCGTCGCTGCCCATCCCGTCCACTGCCAACACCGATTCGGTGCACGCCGATGATTTCAAATGGTCCGTCTACGCCAAAAAGGCGATCAACAAGCAGGTGAACGTGTACGCCCAAGCGGCGAGCGACCACTTGCGGCTGACGGACGGCCGATTCCGCGCCAGCAACATTCCGCTGACGCATACGTGGAAAGACTGGTATTACGTATTCAGGCTTGAGTTCAATCTAAGGTAGGAGGTAGCCATGCACTATTCGCTTGGTGTGGGTTCGCGGGGGAGAAGGATTTTGGGTACGATGGCGGCGCTTTTGGCGCTGTCGACCTTTTCGGAACAGGCGGGCGCCGCCGTGGTGGATCCCGATCCCCACAGCCTGCTGAAAGGCAAAAAGATCCTGGTGCTGGACGGCGGCTCGGGCAGCCATCCCCAGGCCGCGGCCGCGGGCACGGTGAATCTCAAGGCCATCCAGACCCAGGTGGGACTGAACATGACCTTCAGCACCAATTGGCAAACCCCGGTCTTCGCCGGGTACGATATCGTCGTGTTCAACTACTTCTTCGAAACCCAGAAGATGACGCCGGCCGGCCAGAAGAATTTCCAGGATTGGATTGCCAGCGGGCACAAAGGGTACGTGGGCTACCACACCTCCGGGGCCAACGAGGACAACGAGTGGAACTGGTACCGCGAGAGCGTGACTTCCATGCTCTACAAGCTGCATGCCAATCCAGAGCAGACCGGCACCATCCACGCCAACCAGGATCCAAAAATCATCAAGCATCCCATCATGAAAGGGATCGACACGGTCTTCACGAATAGCGACGAATGGTACGATTTCGGCTTCGGCTCCAGCTGGGGCGACGCCAAGGTCACCTTCTACCTGGACGAGAAGACTCTGGTGAAGTATAAGCCGGTGCGCCCGATGACCCCCCATCCCATGGCTTGGTTCCGTGAGGATCCGACGACAAAGAGCCGCTTCTATTACAGCGCCTTTATCCATACCCAACAGGGCGCGGCCTCGGACTTCTTCCGCAACACCGTACTGCGGGCGCTTGAATACGTGGCCGCCTATGAGCCCGGATACGAGGAAGGCACCAGCCCCATCTACGCTGACGGCCAATCCTTCCGCACCTTTCAGGCCTTCTCATACGTGACTGACAGCAAGGAATTGCGGGTCAACGTTCCCGGCAAGTACAGCCTCAAGGTGCTGTCCGCCCAGGGCCGAGTGCTGGAAACCCTGACCGGCGAAGGCCGCGGCACGGTGAGCCCGGCGGCGTTCCGTAAGCCCGGCCTGTACTTCGTGGAGTTCCGCTACGGCAAGCGGACCATCAACCAGCGCGCGCTTATCTACTAAGCCTTGGCCCTGGGATAAAGCAAGGCCCGCGGTATTCCGCGGGCCTTTTTGTTACTCCCCGGCGCTTTCGGACCACGCGGCCACCCGGGTTCCCCAGCCGACCGGCTAGGGATTGATCAGGGTCGCGGATCCCTCCGCGGACCAATTGCCCGCGTTATCCCGCTCTTCGACGATCAAGGTATGCGTGCCCGGTCCCAAATCCGTGGGCGCGTATCCGGTCTCCAGCGTTTCGGCCGACCATTCGCTTCCCGTCGCCAAGCGATAGCGGAAGACCCTGGCCCCATCGGACACGGCCGCTGCCGTCCACGTCCACGCGGACGCGCCTGCGATGGGGTTTTCCGATACCACCGGGGGCGGCGGAGCGGTCCGATCCACGAGGATGGATCCACTCAGGCTCGCCGAAGCATTGCCGGCCGAATCCACTTCACGCACTTCGATGAAATAAGTCTGGTTCTGGGTCGCGCCCAGCACGAATTTCTGGTCGTTATGCACCACGGCCGGCGCCCCGTTCAAGGACACCAGGAATTGATCATTGGACGCTCCCGTGCGCGTCCAGGCCCATTGCACCTGTCCCGCGTACTCGCCGTTGACCACGGCGGGAGAGCCGGCCGCGGTGAACGCGGGGACTTCGGGCGCGATGGTATCGCGGTACACGGTAACCGTGTCGCTACCCCGGTTGCCCAGCGAATCCAAGGCTTCGCGTACGATGGCGATGGCTCCCTGCCGACCCGCCAGGTTTTCACTGTTGCCCTCGGTCACGGCGGCCCCGCCCGCGGGCTTGACGGTCCAGGTTACCGCCACCGCAGCGGCGTTGGTAAGCAAGCCTTCGCCCGGGGTGAGGATGGAAACCTTCGGCCCTTGCGTGACCACGGTAATGGCATGCGCCACGGTGGCCGAGGAACTCCCGAAGGCATCCAACTCGCGCAGCCCCAGGGTATGCATCCCGTCGGCCAGGGAGTCGGCGGTAAAGGCGAGCTCGCGGGTCTCGATTTCCGCGCCGCCGTCCAGGGAATAGCGGAAACGTCCGGTGCCGCCGGGCGCGGCCGTCCAGGCCCAGCTGGGGCGGGGATTGCGCGTAGGCGAAGCGGTGGTCCCCGTAGCGAAGGCCGGAGCCGGCAGGGACGCGTGGGCGCCCACATGGACGAAGAGGAAGCGTAGGGCTTCGTTGCCTTCGCCGTCGCGCACGTAAAAGAAGACCGTGACCAAGCTGTCCTTGCCATCGTAGGCCTTGCGCGGCGAGGCCACGACCTGGTTGGTGGAATCGTCCCAGGCGCCGTCCCCGTCCAGGTCCCACTTCAGCGCGGCCACGGTGCCGTACTCCTGGCTCACCTTGATGGGGAAGCTGAGGGTATCGCCCGGCCGCGCATTGCGATCGCCGCCGGTTTCCAGGGTCGGAACATCGCGCATGACGGTGATATGGCAGGCCAACGCCAGGGAAGGCGCGCCTTCGGGATACACCTTAATATCAACATGACCGGGAGCGAGCGCGGTCACCACACCCGCGGAGGTCACGTTGGCGACGGTAGTGTCGGCGCTGGAGAAATGGAGTCCGATATGGGCTTCGGCAGGGGTGGCCTGGGCTTCCAGGCGTAGGGATTCCCCGCCCACGTAAAGGAGCGCTTTGTCCGGGGCGATGTTGATTCCCTTGGCGCGCACGGCCTCGATGACGCGAACGATCAACGTCACGGAAAGGGAAGGATCCCGCAAGGAACGCGCGCTGATTTCGGAGGAACCCGTTTGCCCCGGGTACACCATGCCCGCCGCATCCACGCGGGCAACCGCGGTGTCGGACGAGGTCCATACCAGACCCTGGTTGGCGGCCTTGGGTTCCACTTCGGCCAATACCTGCAGGGCTTGGCCGTCGGCGAAGACGGAGAGCGGCGACGGGGTATTCAGGACTACGCGTACCGGCCGGGTTTCCGTCTCAGGAGGTTTCGTCGTTGTATCCTTGGGCGGCACCCTTATCAGGAGCTTGGGCGCTTCCGCGCCCTCAGGGCCCACCTTGACCGCGAACACCAGGGCCTGGGCCGAATCGCGAAAGGCCGTGATGAGAACCTGGAAATTGGCGGGCGCGTTTTCGCCCAGGTCGAGATCGTCCAAGGCGTGGTTGGCGTCCGGCACGTATGCCCCGTGGAAAACCGACTCCAGGTACGGTTTGCCGGAAGGATACAGGATATCCACGCGGATGCTATCGTAGTTCGAGAGGGAATCGTCCAGCTTAAGGGAGAGCAGGTTGGGACGGGCCTGGTCGGCCACGTTGCAGGCCGCGAGCAGGGATGCGAAAGCGGCCATCGCCAAGACGCGCAGGAGGATAGGCCTCATTTCAGGGTCGCATCCACGTTGAGGCGGCGGGGGCCGGGCTGGGCATTGGATTCAACCAAGGCGTAGACGCCAACGCCTGCGGCCACGGCGGCCGCGGTCGATCCCAGCGTCCACCAGACCCAGGGCTTGCCCCCGGAAGCGTCGGCAAGAGCCGGGTCCTGGGTACCTGGTGCGTTACGGGGGGCGGCGGAGGGGGTGGCGGCCGGAGGCGGAGGCGCGGGCTTAACAGCAACAGCGGCAGGAGGTCGGGAGCCCAGGCTGTCAGAGGGTGCAGTTGCGGCGGGCGGAACGGAAGTCGCGATGGCCTGGTTTGCGGTGGCTGTGGCCACGGCGATGGAATCCGCTTTGCGCGCGGCCTCTTCCACCAATATCCATTTCACGCCGTCGAAGATATCCTTGGTTTTGGGGGGAAAGTAGAGGTCGGCCGGATCCACCCCGGGATCCAATTTGAGCAGGGAGCGGAACTGGCCTTCGGCGCGGGCGCGTTGGGCGGGGTCTCCCGCGTACAGGGCGCCCAGGTATAGGTGCGTGAAGATCTTTTCGCCCTTGGAAACGTCCTTGGGATGGCTCTTGAGAAAGCCTTCCAGGACCCCACGCACGGCGGCCATATCCGATTGCAGGTAGGCATCGCGCAGGGCGGCGGTATCGAGGTGACCGTCGGGCCGCAATCCGGCCTGGGCGTAGGTCTGGCGGGCGGACAGCAGCAGCAGGATCAGGATGAGGATGCGGGAAACCACGGCTTCCCAAGAATACCACAGCCGACCGGCGGGAACCACGAATGGGCGCTGCCGTGAACCCAAATTCCTCAAGGGGAATCAGGGCGGATTCGCGGGGATTAAAGGTGAAGTTCGCGTAGAAGTTGAAGTGCGCCGTCAGCGCTCTTCGACCACGTCCCAGCGGGTCTCGGGGCCCGATTGCAGGGGCACGGCCTTACCGGCCACGGCGGCATGCACGCCGTGATCGCAATCGCGCGTACGCGCGAATCCGTTGATATAGACGCGGCGGCTACGGGCGCTGCGGTTGGGTTGGGACCCGTGGATGGTGAACGGATTCCAGATGAGTAAGTCGCCGGGATTCATCAAGCCGTTCTCCGCCGGGGCCAGGCGCGCAAGCACTTGCTGATTGCTCCCGTTGGATTCCCAGCCCTCGTAGCCGCCTTCCAGGAGCGCGCGCTTTTCCTTATGCGATCCCGGTACTAATTGCAGGCAGCCGTTCTCGATCGTGGCCGGATCGACGGCGATGGCGGTTTGCAGGAAGCCGCCGAACAGATCGCGGTAGGCCGCGTCCGGCTTGCGGAAGGTGCAATCCTGGTGCATCTGGAAACTCACCCCGTCGCCGGGATTCTTGTAATGCATCTGGTTGGTGATGGAACGGAGGTCCGGCCCCA
>JAHFCH010000245.1 GCA_023249635.1 Fibrobacterota bacterium | reverse complement strand
TTCGGCTTCCTTGGGGCCGTAATGCAATTGGCGGTACATGCGCGCCACGGAACGGAGGGATTACTTTTCGCCGGTGCGGGCGAAGTGGGTTTCGTATTCGGCGGCGGCGCCCTGGAAATCCTTCAGCTCGGCGAGGCATTCGCCCAGCAGGCGGGGGGCTTCCGGGAAGGAATCATGCGCGACCTTGAACTGTTCCGCAGCGCGCGACCAATCCTTGGAGGCCAGGTACATGCGGCCCAGCAGCATGGAGGCTTCGGGCATGGGAGCGTGTTGCCCAATGGCGACCAGCACTTCACGGGACTCGCCGTCGCGGCCGGCTTCGAGCAGGGACTTGGCGGCGGCCAGCGCGATGGGAGCATCGGCCGGGGCCTCGATGGCCAGGCGCGTGGCGTAGGCCGAGGCCTTGGGATAGTCCTGGGACCGCAGCGCGATTTGCACCATGGACCGGGCGGCTTCGCGATCAAAACCGGCGGCCAGGTGCTTGGCGCCGATGACGTTGGCCAAGGCCAGGGAAGCGGCATCACCGCAAGTGGTGAGGTCGAGGAAGGCGTCGCGGCGGCCTTCCAACTGGCGCGGGGCGACCACGGCAAGTTGCGACCAGGCACGGCAGGCGCGGGGTTTGTCGCCGGTGAGGCTGAAGCCGCGGGCGGCCAGCAACGCAACGCGAACGGATGAGCCTTCCTTCTCGAAGCGGGTCTTGAGCAACGCGAAGTGGACCAGGATGAGGCTGTCGCCTTCGATGGCGTCGGGCAAGCGGGCCGTGTAGGTGGGATTGCCCGGGGATGCCTTCAGGGCCTTCTCAAGATGGGTGTAGGCGCCCTTGCGATCTTCGGACTTGAGCAGCAGCACCGCGAGCTTGAAATGCAGGGAGGCCGAAGCGGCATCGTACTGCAGGGCTTTCTCCAGCAAGGTCCGGAAGGCGTCTTCGCCCGCAGGACCGGAAGCTTCCAGATGGGCCAAGGCGCGGTTGCGCGCGGTGGTATCCGTGCCGTCCAGGATCCAGGCATCGGACCAGGCTTGCGCCGCTTCCACGCGCTGGCCCATGGCCTCGCGGGTTTCGGCCAGGTGCACGCTCAGGGCTTTGTTCTCGGGATGCGCCTTGCGCAATTCCAGGTACAGGGCCGCGGCGTCCGCCATGCGCCCTTGGCTGGCCAGCAATCCGGCCACGCGCTCCGAGGCGGCGGGATCCTTAAGCAGACGATCGCGATGCTTAAGATAGAGATCGGCCGATTCGCCGAAGCGCATCTGGCGCTCATAGCGTTCCGCGAGCTCCATCTCGGCCTGGGCTTCGCCGGGTTTGATCTCCAGGTAGCGCAGGTACAAGGTGATGGCGGCGGGTTCGCTCGGGCGTTGCGCCCGGGCGGCGCGCAGGAACCATCCTGCGGCTTCGTACTTTTCGCCCTTGGCGACCAAGGCCTCGGCCATGAATCCCAAAGTAAGCGCGCCGGGGTTGGCTAGGCGTTGGAAGCAGGGGACGGCGAGATGCACGTCACCGCGATCCCAGTGGATGATGCCTTCGGCTTCGATGAGGCGATCATCCTTCTCGCCCCATTTCTGGCGTTCCTGAATGCGGGCCAGCAAAGCGTTGGTATCAATGCCGGCGTAATTGTGGGCCAGCACGGGTTTGATATCGAGGAAGAGCGCGTTGGCCTGTTCGGCCGCGGAGTCGGCGGATCCTGTCTCGGCCCCGAAGCTGATGGGAAGGAAGCCGGCGGCGGCAGCAGTCGGAGATACGGAAGGATCGGCAATACCTGTGAGGGGAGCGACAGCAATCAGGGCTGCGAGCCAGACCGTGGCTTGGCGGGTACTGATGCGGAAGCGAATAATCATCTTCATACCTTCAGGCAGTGGACACCCCGATTTCATTTTTGGGAGCGTAACCAGTGCCAGGAATCCGGTTTCTGAAAAGGAAAACTAAATAAAAACGATTTTTCCCTAGCGATAATTATCCAGGCGCATTATATTGCGGAATTTGTACCTAGTCAAACCCAATCCCCTCTAATTCCTCACCACGCGGTGTAAAGCCTGCCGACGCTTTTACGCCCGGGTAGAGTTTAGACATGGATAGCGGGGGGATCGTAACGGTAAGGCTCTGGCCTCGGCCCGGGCCGTTAACCGGCGAACTGAAGGAAGCTGAGCGGGGCTCCGTGCACGCTTTCGAAGGATTTCACGGCGAGATCCATCGCGAGATCCTTATCCTGGTAGCGCTTACGCAAGCACGCGCACATGACTTCCTTGAGCACCTGGCAATCATAGGTGGCGCGATGCAACTCGCCCTTGTTCATCACCATGCCGGTCTGATCGCCCAGCTTGCGCGCGATCTCGCTCAATTTATGCGACGCGTATTCGGGCATGATCTTGCGGATGAATTTCAGGCTGTCGATAATCGGGTTCTGCGGCATCACCAGACCATGCTTGCGGATGGCTTTGCCCAGGAAGGCCGCATCGAAGGATGCATTGTGCGCGACCAGGATGGAACTCAGGCCGCAGAAGCGCAGGAAGGCCGTGAGTACGGGTTTCAATTCCGGAGCGGATTCCACCATCTGGTTGGTGATGTTGTTGATGCGGGTAGCGTCTTCCGGGATGAGTTTGCCGGGCTTGACCAGGCTGCCGTACTGGGCGATCTCGCGGGTGATGAGTTTGCCGTCCTTCTTCTCGAAGGTGAACTTGATGCCCGCGATCTCGAGGAGATCCTCTTTGTCCGGATCGAGTCCGGTGGTTTCCACGTCGAAGGCGACCATAGTGACGAAAGGCAGCAAAGGCGGCTCCTGGCTTTAAGGCTCAAAGATTCAAGCGCTTTAGGCGAAGCCGAAATATAAGAAAGGCCGCTATCGCCCCGGGACCTCCCGTCCGGCCGCGTCCGCGGCATCCCGGGAATTCCCCTCCCGGAGGAAAAACGCGCCCGGTCCGGGAAAAGCCGCTTTTGGGCCGGTTGCCCGCAAAACCCGGCTCCGTGGGGGCTGCAGGGCCTGCATGCCGGTGGGCTCGGCTTCTTCCAGGATATAAATCCCGGTCCAGCACAGTACGTAGACCTCGCCTTCGGGGTCGGTTCCGAAGGAGAAGATTTCGTCCGCGTTGGCGGCCTTGTGCCCGATGGGGTTGATGTCCGTGACCACGGGTTTGGCCGCGTAGGGGTCGTCCATCGTCTTCATCTTGTAGTAGTAGTCGGCGAAAAAGTATTGGCCAATGCGTTGGGGCATGGCTTTTCCCCGGTACACCACGCCGCCGATTACCGCCGCCCCGCCGGAGGGATAGGCATGCAAGGGCGCGGTGAATCCCGTACAAGGCTGGATCGCGCAAAGTGATCCTTCCTGATTGCCCCAACCGTAATTGCGGCCGGGTTCTACCATGTCGATTTCTTCCCAATCGTTCTGGCCTACGTCCCCGGCGATCAAAGCTCCGGCCCCGTTGCGGGCGGCCTGGTCCCATTGGATGCGATAGGGATTGCGGAATCCCATGGCGTAGATCTCGCTGCGTCCCTTGCCGGGCCACTCCGGATTATCCGCCGGTATTCCGTACGCCTTGCCCGCCAGATTGCCGGCGGGATCGATGCGCAGGATCTTGCCGTGGAACACGTCCAGGCTTTGCGCCCAAGCCCGGCTCTGGTCCCCTTTGTTGCCGTCGCCGATTCCCAGGAACAAGTTCTTATGATTGTCGAAAGCCAGCGAGCCGCCGTTATGGTGCAAGCCTCCGGTGGCCACGGTCAGCAGCTCGCGGCGCGAAGCGGCATCGGCCTGCATGGATACCGCAGGGTCGCCGAGCGCCTTGTATTCGTAAAGCCCATCCTGTCCCGAAGCGTTGAGGGTATGGTAGACGTAGAACCGGCCGTAGCCGAAGCTGCCTTTTACCAGGTAGTCGGGATGGAAGGCCAGGCCGATGAGTCCGCTCTCATCGTTGATGCACAGGCAGGAATACGCGGGCACCTTGAGAAATGCGCTTCCGGTCTTGCTCCACTTGTCCGGAAATACCGTGATGGTACCGTTGCGTTGCGCGATCCACACGCGGGCATCGCCGGCATGGGCCATGGCCATGGGCATGGAATTCACGGAGGGGAATACCGGGCGAGCCTTCAGGGGCGCGGCCTGAGCGGGCGCGACCGGAAGCGACAGTGAAAACGTAAGTGTAAGCGCCAGGGAAACCGCAAGCGAAAATGCCGGGGGAAGGTTGGGGTGTTGCATGACCCCATAATGCTCAGCGCAGCCAAGCCCCGCAGCGCATCGGCTCAGGAAGTCTGGACATGCTTGTCCACGCGGGAAATTTGGGCCTGGCCTTCCATGGCCTCGGCCAGTTCCTGCGGGGAACCGGAACGGATCGGCGGGCCCAGCCGAATTAGAACGCGACTGAAGGGAAGCGGTATAAGGGTGCGGTCCCAGGAACCCAGCCGAAAGGCCCGTTGGGCTTCCACGCGCACCGGGATCAGGGGGACATCCGCGAACCCGGCGAGCCACAGGCTGCCGGGTTTGGGAAGGCGCCGGGGTCCCCTCGGGCCATCGAGTGCCATACCGATCAGGGCCGGGCCTTGCTCCAGGCTGCGGGCCAATGCGCGCATGCCTTCCAGGGGACCGCGGGAAGAGGAACCGCGATGGACCCGGTAACCCATGGCCGCGCAGGCCCGGGCGGCCCATTCACCATCGGCGCTTTTGGAGATGAGTACGTGGATGCCGCGGCCCGCGAACGCCCGCATGCATATCGGCAGATGCTCATGCCAAAGGACGATGACGCCGGCAGGAGGAAGGCTATCGCCATCGACCCAATGCAAACGCAGGCTACGCAGCCACAGTCGGCCGAGCAACAGGAGCAGGGGACGCATGCTGCGGGGTCAGCGGGGATCGAAACCGGAGGGCAGGCCCGCACCGGTGGACGGTTCCGCGATGATGCGGAATTCCCGGATGGGATGGACGCCCGGGCGTTCCAGAAAACGGCGCAGGAATTCCTTGCGGCGGAACTCGGTGCGATGGTCATCGCAATATTTGGGATACAGCACCTGGTTGGGGACCAGGGTAATGGCGAAGGATTGGGTACAGCCGATCAGTTGGCATTCGCAGCCGCGTTCCACGGCTTGCTTGAAATTATGCACCAGGATTTGGTTATGCAGGGTGACGCGCTCCAGCAGGGGACTGCTGGGCTTGAGCATCGCGGCCAGGATGGCCTTCTCAACGTTTCCGTCGCTCATGATCCTAGTATGCTTTCCGCCCCCGGGTTTGTCCAGGGGACTTTCGCCTTTAACCGAATATACGTCTTATCGGCGTCCGCGCCCGCCGTATAAAGGCCGCAGGCAGGGACATTTTCCCCTTGACGGGATGGAGGGAAAGCAGTAGTGGGGCCCCCCGGGGCGGCCTGGGGCCGGGCCGGGCGGCCGGAAGGGGAGGGTAACTCGCGTGTTACTTGCGCCGCTTGGGGGCGGGTTGGCATTCCGGGCAATGCACCGTACCGCGCTGGGCAACCACGGATTTGGAAAGTATCGATCCGCATTTGCGGCAGGGTTCTCCGCCGCGGCCATAAACCTTCAGCCGCTCGTAATTGTTGCCTTCCGATCCGTCCGGTTTCCGGTAATCCGAGAAGGATGTGCCGCTGTTGCGGATGCCTTTACGTAATACCGCCTTTACCGCTTCCAGCAAAGCGATGCGCTGCCCATCGCGCAGGTCGCGCGACCGGGTCTTGGGATGGATGCCGCTGCGGAACAGGGCTTCGTCGGCATAGATGTTCCCGACGCCGGCGAGGAAGGATTGGTCGAGCAGCAGGGCCTTGACCGGCCGTGCGCTATCCTCCGGGAAAGCCTGCTTTAGGAATGGCTTCACTTTGAGTTCGAGAGGTTCCGCGCCCAGGATGCTCAGGCGCGGATGCGCGGGCCAGGCTCGGCCGGGAACCAGGAAAATCTTCCCGAAGGTACGCGGATCGCGGAAGAGGATCCGCTCCCCACCCGCCAGATTGAGGATGAGATGGGTATGCTTGTCCACGGGATGCACGCCTTTGGACCGCTGCAGGCCCGTAATGGAGCGGACGAAGCCCGGCGTCTCGGCGTACTCCGCCGGGGACCAGGTAAGCTGCCCTGTCATGCCCAGATGGATGATCAGGGCGCAGCCTTCGAGTTCGAAAACGATGTACTTGCCCCGACGCAGGATGCGCTCGATGGCCCGGCCCGCGAGGGCGGGGGCGAATTCGCGCGCTGGCATGCCCAGCAGCATGCGCGGCAGCGTGAGCTCGGCCGCGTCGATGCGCTTGCCGGCGGCGTGGGGAGCGAGCATGCGGACTATGGTTTCGACTTCGGGGAGTTCCGGCATACGATGGGATTGCCCAATATATCTAGATTTGGATTCCGACAAGATACTCAAAGAGGGGAAGACGGAGCATGCCTGCGCAGGCGGGAAATCCCGGGACCGAAGCGGTCCACGTCGCGGAGAGGATGACGGTCAAGACGCAGGTTCTGCGCCTTGAGCTGCCCCCCGAAGGCTTCCGGCTGCTTTCCGGCAAGCATCTCAAGCAGATCGATGTCGCGTATGAGACCTACGGGACCCTCAACGCGGCCAAAAGCAACGCCATGATGATCTGCTCGCCACTGACCACGGACGCCCATGCGGCCGGGTACAATCCGGATTACGAGCGGGAAAAGGATCGCATCGGCTGGTGGGACGACATGATTGGCCCCGGCAAGGCCATGGACACCAACCGGTATTTCGTGATCGCCTCCAACATGTTGGGCGGATGCAAGGGAACCACCGGACCCGGTTCCATCAATCCCGATTCCGGGCTGCCGTATGGCGCAGCCTTCCCCAAGATCGGCGTGGAAGACATGGTGGGCGTGCAGCGCCTGCTGGCGCTGCATTTGGGCATCGATGTACTGGAAGCCGTGGTGGGCGGGAGCATGGGCGGCATGCAGGCCCTGCAATGGGCTACCTCCTACCCGGACAAGGTGCGCAAGTGCATCTGCATCGCGGCGGCGGCTTGCCTTTCGGCGCAGGCCCTGGGCTTCGAGATCATCGGCCGCAAGGTGATCGTGAACGATCCGCATTTCCAGGACGGCAACTATTACGGCGATGGGACCATCCCCGGTCGCGGCTTGGCCTATGCGCGCATGATTGGCCACCTTACCTACCTCTCGGCGCTTTCCATGCACGAAAAGTTCGGGCGCAACCGCAAGGAAGCCTGGGACGAAGCCCGTTTCGAAACGGGCTTCGAAGTGGAAAGCTATCTCAACCATCAGGGCGACCAGTTCGTCAAGCGCTTCGACGCCAATTCCTATCTGCATATCACCTGGGCCATGGATCATTTCGATCTGGTGCATCGTTACGGTTCGCTGGACCAGGCCTTCGGACCTTCCCAAGCCGAGTTCCTGCTGGTGGCCCTTTCCTCGGACTGGCTATTCTTCCCGGAGCAGACCCGCGAACTGGGGCGTGTGCTTTTGCGGCAAAAGAAGGTCGTCTCCCTGGTGGAGCTCGATTCACCCTACGGGCATGATGCCTTCCTTCTGGAAGTGGCCAACCTTTCCCAGGTTCTCTACGGATTCCTGGAGAAGCCCGCTTTCGCCGAGGCCGCCAAGGCGGGCGCGGGCGGCAGTCGTTCCCTCGCTCCCTCGGATTCCGGCGTGCGCGGGGGCTTCGGAGCCGGCCCGGATATCCGGGCCCTGGCCTCCCTGGTCGAACCCGGCAGCCATATCCTGGATATCGGTTGCGGCGACGGGCAGTTGATCGACAGGCTCTACCGTAGCCACGGGGTTACCGGGATCGGGATCGATATCGATCTCTCCCATGTGGTGGAATGCCTGCGCAAGAACGTACCCGTGCTGCAGAGCGACGCGGACCGCGGGCTTTCCATGATAGACAACGGCGCGTTCGACTACGCGGTGCTCAACCGCACCTTGCAGGAAGTCAAGAAGCCGCAGTTGGTGGTGAATGAAATGCTGCGGGTGGCGCGCAAGGGCATCGTGGCCTTTCCCAACTTCGCGTTCGCCGGGAACCGCCTCTCGCTGCTGGCCACGGGCGTGATGCCGGTGTCCGAAGCGCTGCCCTACAATTGGCACGATACCCCCAACATCCATCTTTTCAGTCTGGATGATTTCCGTCTGCTCTGCGCGCGCGAAGGCATCCGCATCGAAAAGGTCCAATATCTGGGGGAGACCTTGTTGTCCAAGGCCATCCTGGCCCTGGGCCGGCCCAACCTGGGATCGGAATTCGTCATCGCGCGTATTTCCAAACAGGCCTGAGGGGGATGCGCCGTGCCCCGCCTGTACTTCGACCATAACGCCACCACGCCGCTTCTGCCCGCAGCCGCCTCCGCCTTGTCCGAAGCGTCCTTCGGCAATCCCTCCAGCCTGCATTGGGCCGGCCGCGAGGCGCGCAGCCGCATCGAGGACACGCGCGAAACCCTTGCCAAATGGTTGGGTGTCGGCGCCTCCGAAATCGTATTCACCAGCGGCGGCACCGAGGCGGATAACCTGGCCCTGTTGGGAGCGGCCGCTTCCGGGAAATTGCCGGGCCGGCATATCGTGGCGGCGGCCTTCGAGCATCCCGCCGTTCTCGAACCGGTGCGCAAGCTGGAGTCGGAAGGCTGGACCGTGACGTGGTTGCAAGCGGACGGGGACGGCTTGGTTTCGGCCGGGGCAGTAGCGGCGGCGTTACGTCCGGATACCTCGTTGGCGACGATCATGGCGGCCAACAACGAGACTGGCGCCCTGCAACCGGTGGCGGAAATCGGCGCGCTGCTGCGTGCCAAAGGGATCGTTTTCCATTGCGATGCCGTGCAGGCATTGGGCAAGGCGGACGTCAAACCGCGCCTATGGCAGGCGGATTACGCGGCGCTTTCGGCCCACAAGATCAACGGGCCCAAGGGCGTCGGGGCCCTGTACGTACGCAAGGGCGCCCCCATGCAAGGATTGCATCTGGGCGGGCCGCAGGAACGGCAAACCCGTGGCGGTACCGAAAACGTT
>JAHFCH010000044.1 GCA_023249635.1 Fibrobacterota bacterium | reverse complement strand
GCACGAAGCGGACTTCTTTGCGCAGGGCGGCGGCGTAGCGCTTGACCTCGGCTTCGACCACGCCGGTGGGCCCCAAAAAGCGGTGCAGGGAAGGATGCAATTCCGCCAGACCGGCTTGGGCCTTGGCCCGCAATCCCGCCAGCTCGCGGCGCAGGCGCTTGGCGAAACCCTTTACCGTGGCCAGCGGCGCCGAGGAAAGGTACGGGCCTACGGCTTGCAGCGGATCCTGGGCGAGTATGTCCAAGAGCCGCGCCAGGTCGCGGGCGGCATAGGCGTCGGTCACCTTCTGCATCCACACCGTCTTGGCCACCTGCCTATCGGGATCCGCTTCTTTGTCGGGATGCAGGGCGCGGGCCAGCAGCAGATAGAGCGCGCGGATGTCGCCGGCCAATGCGCTATCGTCGTCCGCGGGTTTTCGGTCGGCGCGCGGCGGAGGCGATTTCGGGCGGGCGTTACGGGGTCGCGGTCCCGGATCGGCGGCTTCCCGCTCCAGCGCGGCGCGCAGGGCATCCAAGCGTTCCTGCCGCTCCCGATCGGAAGCCGAGCGCGGCCCATCCTCATCGCCGATGGCTTTACGCAGGGCCTCCAGGCGCTGCAGCCTTTCCCGGGCCGCTTCGGCTTCGCGCGCTTCCTCTTCGGCGTCGGTGAGCGCTTCCTGATCGAGCAGGGTTCGGCGTTCTTCCGTGAGATCCATCCCGAAGCCGGCTTCCAATTCGTCGGCCAACCCGCAAAGGGCTTCCAGCAGACGCTCGCCATCGCGGCGGGGCAACCATTTTTCCTGGTAATGGCGGCCCAGGATCCGCAGGGTCTCGCGGCGCGCTTGCGATAGGCGGGATTCCAGCGGGCTGATTTCGCCCGCCAACCGCACATGCACGGCGCGCAGCGATTCGGCGCGGCCCGCCAGCCCGGAACGCGCGGCGGCGATTTCCTTAAGCAGTCGATCCAGTTCCCGGCGCAACTTACCGGCTTCGCCCGGCGCGGGGTCGCCGGGGACCGGAAACGGGTTCCGGGCGGTGCCGGCCGGGAGACGCGATTCCGGATCGTGGGGCATTCCCTAAATATTAGCCATTAAGCCGATAAGCCCTCCCAGATAGCCTATCCTGCCCCGCAAAAAGCTTGCGAGGAGCCTTCCCATATGTTTATTTGGTCGAGTCTACGCGACCGGCCCGGGGCCGGTCCCACGAAGGGCCAGGGATGCGGAACGAGTTAGCTTTAGCGGTGCCGATGCGGCAGGTCAAGGGATTCACGGGCAACCGTTACAGCGAGGATCAAAAGCTGCGCGTGACGCGCTTCGTGCAGGAGTATGACGAGAAGCATGGACGGGGCGGCATCGCCGCGGCCCAGCGGCAGTTCCAGGTAAGTTATATCGCCTTACGCAATTGGCTGACCGGCAAGCTTGATCCCAAGAACACGAATGCCAAGAACAAGGATCCGAAAATCAAGGAGCCGAAAAACAAGCGCGGCGGGCGCTTCTCTCCCGCCATCGCCCGCCTCCTGTCCATCAAAGGCCAGGTAAGCGATCTGGAAAGGGAATTGCGGCGCCTGCACCCACGGATGTGAAGTCCTCCGCGGGCGCGCTCCGTCCCCGCGCATCCCGGTGGCGGGTCGCGCGCGTTGCCTCCCGGCCCGCTGCCCCCCTGAGCGCGTGGGGAACCACGGCATCCACGGGATCGTTCCAGGCGTAATAGCGTATGCCCGTCGCGTAATCCTTGTAGTAGGTATAATCCCCGCTCATCCAGAACAACATGCGATGCGACGGCCTTTGCCCCAGCGCGGGATGCGGCAAGATGGGGCGCGCGTTCCCCTTGGCCGAACCCGCCGTGATGTTTTTCGAACTCCAGCTCTTGCCGGCGTCCGGCGTGGTCCATTTCTCGATCTCGAAAATCCCCGAAGCCGCGGGCTTGGACAGGTACACGATGGAAGGATCGACGGGATCGAGGATGATGCCTCCGGAATACTGCGGCTCTGGCTCCACGGTCCCGGCCGGCGTTTGCGGGAACCATTTGCCCGCCTTGGTCAGCAGAGCGTCTTCCCAGGCCTTGCCGTTCCAGCGCGCGTAGTAATAGCGATGATCGGTTTCGGTTGGGATTACCGAATGCACCAGCGTCGGTTGCCCTTTGGCGTCCAAGGCTATGTCCCAGATCCAGGCGCGCCCCGCGGTCTTGCCGTCGTATACGAGATCGGCCTCGGAGGGTTCGATGGGTTTCGCCGCCAGATCGGCCAGCTTGCGGATGAGGGTGCCGTCGGCCTTGTAGAACGCGCCCTTGCTGTAGCGCATGTAATGGATGCTGTTCTCGGCCTCGTTGCGGGGATGGCCATCGGTGAAGGCGATGTGGATGGCGCTGGCGCCGTCGCTGACGTACTTCACGTAGGGCCGCTCCCCCGGGCCCGCGATCAGCTTGACCGGCGTGGAGAAGGTCTTGCCTTCGTCATCCGAGTACATGAGGGTGGGGTGCCATCCCACGCTGCGATTGAAAATGTACAGCCGGCCGGCGGCGCCTTCGCCGTCGAGGCGGAAGGGATGGCAATAGGTAACGCCTTCCGTCATGCGGATGGTGTCTTCCGCGTCCCAGGCCGAGATGTCCTCGGGTTTCGAGGTGGTGCGGTGGAACACGAATTTGTCCGTGCCATGGCGCTGGTAATAGGCCGTCAGGCGGCCGTCCTTGCGCAGGTATAGGGCGGGATTGTCATGGTCGTCCTGCTGCAGCTTCACGTGCAAGGTGAAGGTGTCCACCTTGCCGGTGACATGATCAAGGGACCAGACGCGATCCGATCCCACCTTGTCCAGGAATCCCAGGTAGGTTTTATCGTGCGCGCCCTTGTAGTCGATGGCGCGCGGATCGGTGAAGAAGGTATACGCCCCGTCCGCCGTGGCCGCTGCGAAGGCTTCGGCCGGCGCTCCCGGTTGCGCTTGGGCGCCTGCGGAAATCGATACGGTAATCCAAAACGCGAAACCGGACGCAAGCATCCGACCACCCAAATACCCCTGCATGGAATCCCCCTGGGCCCTCCACCCCAGGGGGCCCGCGCTTAAGGTAGACAGGAGCGCGACCATGCGACAGGCACTTCGTGACGCCCCAAGGCGCGCTTTTTGCGTAGACGCTGCCATTTGGGGACGCGGGCGCGGGGATTGCGGCTATTTGCGTTACCGGTCCCGCGCCGGCAAGGTCAAGATCGGACGGACGGCGGTTGCCGCCGCCCCCTCGGGGCCGGCCAAGGTCGCGGTCCCGGATGCGATCACCGCGCCCTGCGCGGGGGCTTTGGAACGATCATGTTTTTCCCCTTCGACACATGTCCCGCTTGCGCCGGAATGGATCCGCATCCCGTACAGCTTGTACGCGGCGCGCGGCCGGAAGAAAGCGCCTACAGCGCATGCGCGGACCTATTTTTACCGGAGACGGAATGAAACGACATGCGCCCCAGCTTTAAACATCTTCCCCATCCCGTATTGTCGGCCGTAACTTGGATGTTACTCACGTTCGCGGCGCCCGCTTCCCCTTCGGCATTCAGCGAAAGGGTGATGGCGGCGCCTGCGCCTCCCGCGGCGGCTTCGGGGGCTTTCGCCGCGGTGGCCCGCTGGGACGGCCGCCTCTTCGTCCACCACGATCTGCGCACCTGGTGGTCCGCCGACGCGGGACGCACCTGGAAAAGCCGCGACTGGGTGATACAAACCCCCAAGGGCCCGGTCCCGTTGCTGGAGGGCGGCTGGTTTACGCGCACCAGCCAGGCCTTGTGGCTGGGCAATCGCAGTGGGGCGCTGGCCTGGCGCTACGATGCCTCCGCCGACGATTGGACCGATTCCGGATGCGTGCCGGGCGCGATGGCTGCGGCCGGGGCGGGCGACGGTCTATACGTTCTGTCCGCCGATCACGGATTGCGCGTCACCCGTGACCGGGGCGTTACCTGGTCGGCCATCCCCGTGCCCGATTCGGTGCGGGTCGGGACTTATTTCGACGATGTTTTGGCGGAAGGCGATCGCATTATCCTGCGCGTCCGCGATGCGGGCAACTCCCAGCGGGCCGCCGTCAGTGCCGACGGGGGACGCAGTTGGAATTGGCTTACGGCCCACGCCGCCGTTGGGCTTGCGCATGGCTGCGTGTACGCGTTGCGGGAAGGTCGGCTGGAATCGGATTGCGGCGCGGGCAGCGCCACGGCGGCCGTGCCTTTCGGCGAAGCCCAGGCCTTGTTCGCCGATGCCACCGGGTCGCTGTTCGCGCTTTCCGATTCTACCCTATACCGGCGCACCACGGATGCCCCGGAAAAATGGCAACCCATCGCCGGCCGCGAAGATCTGCGCGGCTGGACGCTGGGTCGCGACGTGCTCTTTTGCCTGCGCGACGATTCCCTGAACTGGTTCAACGGCGCCCCGGCTCCGACCGCGGGAATACGTATCCGCATTGTGCCCGAGCGCGGGGGCCTCTCTGCGCCGCCGCGGTTCCAGCGGGAAGCCGGCCGCTTGGATCTCCGCCTCTCCGATTACGGCCTTACCGATCCGCGTCTAATGGATTTGCGCGGCCGCCTTATCGCGCCGTAAGCGCCCGGGTCTCAGAATCCGTACGCCTGGCGCAACTGATCGTCGCTGGGAAAATCGTCGTAGAGTTCGCCCTTCGGCCCCTTCCACTTCGCGCCTTCCTGTTCCAGGCGCACCGGGATTTCCGATCCGTTGGTATTCCGCACGTTTACGATGCGGTAGGTCGGCTCCACGAATACGGTATCCGGTGCCGTTGTCTCCACTTCCCGTTCCAGATAGATGGTGGCCGGCCGCTCGACCACGACATATCCCCTCGGGGTGCTTTGGTAGTACACGCCGCCGAAGTAGCGGTAATGTACCGCGCCGAAGCGCAGGCGGATGGCTCCCGCGGGAACCACCGTGACCACGGCGCCCCGGGGGGCGGCGGTGAGCAGATAACGGCTGCCGTGGCGGCGGTAATAGTAGCCGTCATGGTACCAGTAATGCCCTCGGTTCACGACCACGTGCGTGTAGGGGCGCACCACCACCACCCTGCGGGGGTGCGCGTGGGAAGCGGGTGCGCAGCCGAGCAGGGCGGCGATAAGCAGGGCAGGGGCTGGGATGAAATTGGAAAGGCGCATGCTATCCTCGCGGGTTATGGCGTTACCGGAAAGATACCTAATCCCGGGGCCTAGCGCAATAAGTAAGTACAAATAAGATAACGGGAAACTCGCCCAATAATCGCTATTAATCTACTAAAATGGCACTATTTAGAAATTCGAGATATACCAAATACAAGTAAAAGGATAACGAATATTCCCGGTTATCCGTTATCAAAACGGTTCCAACCGTTCCACAGCATTCTCGTGAAGGAGAGCCCGAAACCCCGTAAAATGCTAAATTCACTCCCCTTTCTCTTTACGACCAGAGGGGCGTCGACCATGTTCCGCAGTCCGGATAAGAACCAGTCCTTTCCCGAGATGGAGGAGCGCATCCTCAAGCTCTGGGAAGGCGACGACAGCTTCCAGCTAAGCGTGAAGAACCGCCCCGTGGACAAGCCCTTCGTCTTCAATGACGGGCCGCCTTTCGCCACAGGCCTGCCCCATTACGGCCACCTGCTCGCCGGCACCATCAAGGATATCGTCCCCCGCTATTGGACCATGAAGGGCTATCGCGTGGAGCGCCGGTTCGGCTGGGACTGCCATGGCCTGCCCATCGAGAACATCATCCAGGACAAGCTGTCCCTGCATACGGTCAAGGACATCACCAACTTCGGCGTGGACAAGTTCAACGACGCCTGCCGCGCGGGCGTGTTCACGTACACGAAGGAATGGCGCAAGACGGTGGCGCGCATGGGCCGCTGGGTCGACTTCGATAACGAGTACAAGACCATGGATCCGGGATTCATGGAATCGGTATGGTGGGTGTTCAAGCAATGCTTCGACAAGGGGCTCATCTACCAGGGTTACCGTATCCAACCCTATTCGCCCGCGCTCGCGACTTCACTCTCGAACTTCGAGGTGAACCAGGCGTACAAGGATCGGCAGGATCCTTCCGTGACCTTGGCGTTCCAACTGGAGGCGCCGCATCATGTGGGCGATCTTCACGCGCCTTCGACCAAGGAAGAATCGGACGAGCAGATGCTGGTGTGGACCACGACGCCTTGGACCCTTCCCGCCAACATGGCCATCGCCCTGCATCCCGATCTGGACTATACGCTGGTGAGGCACGAAGGCAAGAAATATTGGATCGCGGAAGCGCGCCGCACCGCGTACTTTCCCGAACCGAAAGCGAAAAAAGGCGAGGCCACCCCTCCCGCCGCGACCGAAGTGCTTAAGACCTGCAAGGGTCGGGAGCTGGCCGGCCGTCGTTACAAGCCCTTGTTCGAGTATATGGAGTACACGAACGACAAGCAGTATACCCTGCTGATGGCCGACTTCGTCAGCGCCGATGACGGGGCGGGCGCCGTGCATATCGCACCTTCCTTCGGCGAAGAGGATTTCCAGCTCGGCCAAAGGGAAGGCCTGAGCCTGTTCGATCCCCTGGATGCGGACGGCAAGTTCATGGACGTGGTGCCGGAATGGAAAGGCATCGGGGCCAAGGACGCGGATAAATCCATCCTGCAGCATCTCAAGGCGCAAGGCCGCGTGTTCAAGCATGAAACCATGGTGCACAGCTATCCCCATTGCTGGCGCACCGATGTGCCGCTCTTGTATCGCGCCCAGAAGAACTGGTTCCTGAGCCTGGAGAAGCCGCTCACCGATGCGCACGGCGTTACCAAGACGCTCAAGGATTGGATGATCCATTGCAACCGGCAGATCAACTGGGTGCCCGAGCATATTAAGGGCGGGCGCTTCGGTAAATGGCTGGACGGCGCGCGCGACTGGAACCTGTCCCGCAACCGCTTCTGGGGAACCTGCATCCCCATCTGGCTGGCCGAAGACGGCGATATGCTTTGCGTGGGCAGCGTCGATGAGCTATGCGCCCTCACCGGCACCAAGGTGGTCGATCTCCACAAGCACATCATCGATCCGCTCGTGATCAAGACCAAGGACAAGAAAACCTTCGCAGCCGACGGCAAGGAATACCGCCGCACTCCGGAAGTGCTCGATTGCTGGTTCGAATCGGGTTCCATGCCTTATGCCCAGCGGCATCATCCCTTCGAGAACGCCGACTCCTTCGACGCCAACTTCCCGCCGGACTTCATCGCCGAAGGCCTGGATCAGACGCGCGGTTGGTTCTATACGCTTACGGTGCTGGGCGCCGCCCTGTTCCAGAAGCCGGCCTTCAAGAACGTGATCGTGAACGGGATCATCCTGGCCGAAGATGGGCAGAAGATGTCCAAGCGGCTGAAGAACTATCCCGATCCCAACGAGTTGATCGATCGCACCTGCGCCGATGCCATCCGACTGTTCATGATCGACTCCGCCGCCGTGAAGGGCGAAGAGTTGAAGTTCAGCGAGATCGGCGTGAAGAACATCGTACGGGCGGTATTGCTCCCGTTGTGGAATTCCCTTTCGCTGTTCACGACCTACGCCAACGCGGACCATGAGAAAGGCCAGCTCAGCTGGCGTCCGGGCCTGGCGCAATCCGCTTCGTCCAACGAGCTCGATCGCTGGGTGCTTTCCGATCTGCAACAGCTCTTGGCCAAGGTGCAAACCGAGATGGACGCCTATCGCCTGTACAACGTGGTGCCTGCCGTGGTGGAGTTCATCGACGATTTGACCAATTGGTACATCCGCCGCTCGCGGCGCCGCTTCTGGAAATCCGAGGATGACCAGGACAAGAACCAGGCCTATGCCACCTTGTACCGGGTGCTGGTCGACTTTTCCAAGGTGCTGGCTCCCTTCCTGCCCTTCTTGGCCGAGGAGATCTACCAGATTCTGGTCCGGGAACTCAAAGTCCCGGGCCAACCCGTATCCGTTCATCTGTGTGATTTTCCGGTCGTGGATCCAAGCCTGCTCGATGCCCCCCTGAATGCCCGCATGGCCCTGGTCCGGCAGGCCGTGAATCTGGGCCGATCCTTACGGTCGGCGCATAACGTGAAGAACCGGCAGCCCTTGCGCCAGCTTATCGTTGTGGTTCGCAATCAGTCCCAGAAACGGGAGATTCTGGACATGGAAGACCTGATCAGGGAAGAGCTGAACGTGAAATCGGTGACGGTTTCCGAAGACGAATCCTCCCTGGTGACCTACAAGGCCAAGGCCAACTTCAAGAGCCTGGGAGCCAAGCTGGGCAAGGCAATGAAAACAGTCGCCGAAAAGGTTGCAAAACTCTCCCATGAAGAGATAAAATCCCTTCTTTCGGGGACGGCCCTGAAGCTGGAGGAAGGCGAATTGGTCGCGGAAGATATCCTGGTGGTGCGTGAAACGCGGGAAGGTTTGGTGGTGGAAGCCAGCCCGGATCTGACCGTGGCCCTGGATACCTCCATCGACCATGGTTTACGCCTGGAAATGTTGGCCCGGGAGTCGGTCAGCAAAATCCAGAATTTGCGCAAGGATTCGGGATTCGAGGTAACCGATCGGGTAGAGGTCCAGGTCAAAACCGGATCTCCGCTTTTCCGTGAGGCTTTAGAAACCCATTTTGCCTATATTACGGCCGAAGTTTTGGCGGGATCCCTGGGATTCTCCGAATCGATAGCCGAATCGGAGGCGAATTCCTTGGACGTGAATGGCGAATTCGCTGTATTTTCGGTGTCGAGAAAAGTTTAGATTAAACCGATCCATCGCCCTTTACCGGGGTTTGGTGGGAAAGGATCCGCTCAAATGAAGAAGCCCGCTGGTAAGGAAACCCCGAGCAAGGCAGCCCCCGTCAAGGAGGCGGCCAAAGAAGCCCCGCGGGAAAAGCCGAAGGCTGCCAAAGCGGTAGCGGTGGAAGAATCGGCGCCCGCTGCTTCCGCGCCCAAGGTGCGGATGGGTAAGCCCGAGCTGAAGTTCTTCGAGACCCTCCTGAACGACAAGAAGGAGACCCTGATCCAGGAACTCGGATACCTCGAGGACAACACCATGAGGCTTTCGTCCAAGGAAGGCGCGGGGGATTTGTCCAGCCATGCCTATCACTTGGCCGATCATGCGACCGAGACCCAGGACCGTGAGCAGGCCTTCCATATGGCCAGCCGCGAAGGCAAATACCTGTTCTATATCGAGGAAGCTTTGGACCGGGTCCGTAACGGAACCTTCGGCGTCTGCAAGAAGTGCGGCAAGCTGATTCCCAAGCCCCGCCTGGAAGCGGTGCCCACGGCCAAGATGTGCATCGATTGCAAGACCAAGCAAGAGCGCGCCGCCGCGGCCGCCTCCGAGGGCTGACCTCAAAGCTCAAAACTCAAAAGCTCTACGTTAGCCGTCCGCGGTCAAGGTAGAGCGCCAAGTTATACAAGGCCCCTGGTGCGGAGACGCATCCGGGGCCTTTCATTTACCCTCATATGACCCAAAAAACTGATGATTTACCCGACACCGGGCGCTATGATAAGCGGGCGAGGTCAAGTCATTATGTCTGAAGAACGTAGAAGCTCAGCCCGGTGGCCAGTGGCGGTCACCACCCGGGTAACCCTGCAAAACGGCCAGTACTTCGATTCCAGCATTCTCAACGTGAATCTGGGCGGCTGTTTCCTGGAAGGCGGTTTCGGCCTGCGGGAAATGGACGTCATCCTGCTCCACAGCTATTATAACCCGAAGCTGAACGGCGTCTACGCCCAGGTAATCTGGATCGTGGAAGAACCCGGCCTCCGCGGCATCGGTGTCCGCTTCCAGCCCATGGACGACGCCCAGAAGTTCGACCTGGTGAAGTGGTTCAACCAGGTAGTCGGGCGCTAGCCCGACCACGCATCGCGGTTCGTTAAACCCGCGGACCCGTTTCTCCCTCCGCTTCCAATACCGCCAGCAAAGCCAACACCATGTCTTCGCGCCACGGTCGCGCGGCGATCTGCACGCCCAGCGGCAACCCCGCGCTGCCTTGCTCCACCTTGCGCGCGGTGCTGCCGACCTTGTCCCGGGTTGTTGCGCGGCCGATTTCTTCATCGGGCCGCACCTTGGAAAAGGGCACCACTCCCGCGGGCCAGCCGAGCAGGTTGAACAGGATGGCATAGATTCCGGCCGTCACCAGATCGCGGCTTGCCCCATGGGTAAACGCCGGTAAAGCGCAAGGCGGGCAGAGGATGGCGTCGGCGGGGCCGCCGGGCAGTTCGTCCAAGGCGCGGGTGAAGCGTTCGCGATGGGCCGACTGGGCTTCCACGTTGCGCCAGTATTCCGCCGCGTCCGCCTGGCCGAAGATGCCCAGGTTTTCCGCCATCCCCTGCTGGCCGATAGCGCCCAAAAGCGAACGGAGCAGCGCGAGCAGCCCGCCGGGAAGCCGCGATAAGGCCATCAAATCCTTCAGTTGCGGAACGGCTTTGTCCTTGCCGAGCAAGGCGCGGAAACCCGCGCCATTATCGCCGAAGAGCAACGCCCCGCATAGGTCCAGGGCCGCGCGGCCATCGGGTAGCTTCCAGGCCGTGACCTTTACGCCGCGACGTCGCAGGGCTTCGGCCGCTTCGCGCACGGCGCGGCGCGCACCGGGCGCGGGGGCGAAGACTCCGTCGTCCTCGAAATATGCGACATGCAGCCCGGCTACGTCGATGCGCGCGGGGTCGCCCAGGGCGGGCGCGGGATCCACCGCGTTGTCGCGGCCGGCTTCCATCACCCGTAACCCCAGGGTTACGTCGGCGACCTTGGGGGCGAGCACGCCTACTTGGCTGGCGATGGCGCGCTGGCCCCAAGCCACGCTGCCGCGTCCGGAATCCGGGAACCGTCCCGCCGTGGCCTTGAGCCCGGTAATCCCGCAGAAGGCGGAAGGGATGCGCACGCTGCCGCCCAGATCTGTGCCCAATCCCAGGGGCGAGGCTCCGCTCGCGATCAAGGCGGCCTCGCCGCCGCTGCTGCCGCCCGGGCTCCGATCAGGATGGGTGGGGTGATTGGTGCGGCCGTACACGGGATTGTCGCTCTCGTAATAGAACAGCAATTGGGCCACGTTGGTCTTGGCCAGGGGAATGGCCCCGGCCGCCCGCAGGCGGGCCACGTATACGTCATCGGCAGCGACCCGCGCATCCTTGCGCGAAGGCAGGCCGAAGCTGGAAGGCGTTCCCGCCACGTCCAGACACTCCTTGATCGTGATGGGAACCCCATGCAGCGGGCCCAAGGGCAGGCCCTGGCCTTGCCGCGCATCGGCGGCCTTGGCCTGGGCGCGGGCCTGATCGTACAGCTTGACTACGGCGGCGTTCAGGGCCGGGTTGACGGCCTCCATGCGGGCGATATGCGCCTCGACGACGGCTGCCGAGGAGGTTTCCCCGGCGGCTATGCGGCGCGCCAATTCGGCGGCGCCCAGGCCCACCAGGGTATCCTGGGTGTTACGGGTGGGGTGTTGCGCAGCGGCGGTGGTGTGGGTTGAGACGAGCGTTTCCATGGGATCCTCCTGGTCGCCCCGGGCTTGGGGGCACGCAGTAAGGATAAGGCCAAGGGGCCCCGCTCCTCATCGGGAGAACTCCCCATTGTGCCGGGAAGCCAGCCGGTAGAATGCTAAAGGAGGTGGTTTTCGGCCGCGAACAGGGCGGCGGCCGCGCGCGTGGAGACGCCTATCTTGCCGTACACGTTCTGGATGTGCCGGTCGACCGTCTTCTTGGCGATGCACAACTTCTCCGCGATGGCCTGCATGGAGTTGCCCCGCGCCAGCAATCCCAACACTTCCGTCTCGCGTTCGCTGAGGCCCGCCACCGCCTTGGTCCGCCGGGCGGCGGCGCCTTGCCCCGCCGCCGCGAGTACGGCTTTCACGGCTTCGCGATCGAGACGTCCCGCCGTCGCTTCGGCCTGAAGCATTTCCGCGGCCTTCTCAGGCGGGAACGCCTCGCGCCAGGCGCGCATCTCCAAGAGGGACCGGTACAGGTGCGCGGCGGAGAGGATGCGGGCCGCGGGAGGCAGCATGGCGGCCGGCAGCCCGCGATGATAGCCGGAGCCGTCCAGGCGTTCGGCTTGCTTGCCCGCCAGCCCGGCCAGAGGCAATAAGCCGGGGCAACGCGAGAGCAGGCGTTCGGTGTGGTAGGGGTATTGCCGCACCTGTTCGCGTTCCTCGTCCCGCAGGGGCGCGGGCTTATCCCACACCCCGGCGGAAACCCCCACGCGGCCAAGCCCGTGGACCAGGCCCGCCCTACGTAACATGCAGGTTTCCTCGTCCGGAAGCCCGGAGGCCTTGCCCGCGGCTTCGGCCAGGGCGGCCACCGCCTGGGAGTGCCCGTTGGTATAGGCCGATTTCACGTCGGAGAAATCTCCCAGCACGCCCAAGGCGGCGTCGAGGGCGGCATCGGAAAGCGGAACGCTGGGTCCGGGATCGGCGGCGAGTACGTCTTCCCACAACGTCGCTCCGTCCAAGCCCGCCAGGCAGGCGGCGGCCTCGCGATCGAAAATCCCCGTCAGGCGCGGATCGTAGGCGGTTCCCGTGCGCTTGCGGATGGCCGCGCGCGCGGCTTCGGGACCGCCCAGATGATGGAACACCATGGCATCTTGCGAAAGCGCCACGATGCGGGTGGAAAAGGCGAGGGCTTCGCCGCGCACTCCCTTGGGCGCGCCCTTCCCGTCCCAGCGTTCGTACAACTGGCCCAGGGCCTCGATCAGGTCCGCGCCGAATCCCAGGCGCGCCGCCAGGCGTTGCGCCACTTCGCAATGGGCCCCCAGGCTGTCCCGGGCGCGGGGCATGGCGAGCACGCTGCGGGCGGCCATGCGCGCCATCTCCCAGGCGCCGGCGTCGGGCCGCGCGCGTTTCAGGGATCTCCAGATGGCCGGGATCAATTCCGCGGGACGGCCCCCGTCGATGCGCACGTACTCGCTGCGGAACACGATATCGTCACCGGCCATGGCGGCCAACAGCGAGGTTTCGGCGTTGCAGCCCAGATACCGCAACAGGGAATGGTAATAGACTTGGGATCGCTCTTCGCGGGTAGCGCCCGCCGCGTGGGCCAGGCGCAGTGCCAATAGGCACGATGGAAGCGCATATTCCCGGGGCTGGCCCCAGGCCAGGTCGGTGGCCTGGGATAATAGCGCCACGATTTCGGCCAATCTTACCTGCAGGGCCGGTGGCGCCATGGGCGGAAAACTAGGAATCGCCTCAGGATCCGAATGGATCCGAATTATCTATTTTCCCTATCGCCCGTATTTACAATCCCTATCGACCGGTTCCAGTAGCGTATCCGTCGTTCCCGGTCGTCTTAATCCGTCGCTCGCGTCTTACCCGCATTCCTTCGTGTCGGCACAAAGGACTTAATCGGGGAAAGCGCGGAAAGGTTGCCCAGCTATGGAAAGCCCCGGAATCCCCCTCGCCCAGCGCCTGGAATGCGAAATTCCCGCCTGCCATCCCCGTCTTGACCCCCTCGCCAACGGGGCTTACCTGATCGATCTGACCATCAAAGGAGAGGCTTTCGTGGTGGAATATTATCCCCGCGTTGGGCTGGGCATATCCCGGCTGCGGCCGTCCGGCTACGGTTGGGAGTCGTTGGACTCGGAGTTCGAGAACGAAGATGCCCTGGTCCGGCACATCGCGGGGCTCTCCGGTCCTGGTTGAGAAGCCTTTGCACTATCTTTTCCCCCATGTCCCCTTCCTTCCCGGTATTCGCGGGCCCCTGAAACGTTCCCGCATCCGTGAATCCGCTCCGCATCGCCCCTCTCGCAGCCGCCCTCTGCATTCTGCTGGGACCCGCCGCGTGCACTTCACGGTATTGCGGCGCCCCCTGCGATAAGCCTGCGCCCCTGCCGACGCATCCCGCCGATTCCCACGTCAACCAATACGGATCCCTGTACGGATACCTGCAACCGGATTCCCTGACACCGGTGCAGTTGAAGATCGAGAAGAACAGCCTGGAGTTCCTCATCAAGGCCGATCCGCGCGACGCCGAGATCCTCAAGGCCCTGAAGGCCGAGGGCGACAGCGCCTATGCCTTCCGCTACGAGGATTATTCCACCGGGGGAAACCGCTTCGATGCCAGCGGCAAGCTGCGGCGACCGCGCGGCACCGAAGCCGGAGCCGGTCGTATCGCTCGGCTGATAGGCGACTCGCAGAACCGGGAACTTTTCGAGCGCTACCGCAAGATCCGCTGGCGCATGATCCAGGAAGACCGCACCGCGGCCCTGGTCCCGGCCCCGCCGCCCGCGGCTCCCGCGCCTCCGGACACTTCGTGGAGGGGCGCCTATCGCATCGATTCGGATACCCTGATGCCGGCCGCGGCGCGCTTCCAGCTCCTGGACTCGTGCGCGGCCTGGGGCGCGGCGACGGCGGAGCGCTTCCGGAACAAGGCCTTCAGCTTCGAATACGAATGCGGCCGCGGGGAAGCCCTGGTGAAGAAGAAAATCTGGTAGTCATGCCGAGGGCGGGAGGCGGGCGTCCCGCTCACATGGGACGCCGCGCCTAGGGGAGGCAGGGAAGTGGGGCTTACCTGCTTCTCCCCATCCCATCGAAGAATCCGCGTGAGCCGGCACTATAAACCGGGGACCATCCGGGTTGGATGCGCGAGCGGAGGGGATACCGCGCATTGCCGCCTTCGAAGCGGCGTCCCAGGGCCGCGGGCAAAGGCAATTCCTCATAGAACAAATCATCCAGCTTGCTGCCGAGCATGATGGCGTAGCGGTTATGGCGGTTGTCATCGCGCCAATCCTTGACGCCGTCCCAGTACTTGAGGTGGAAGTTGAGCACGGGCAGCTTCGAGTAGGGGAGCTTGATGCCGCTGACGCGGAACTTGTAGGTACGCACGGCATCGGAGTCGGCGGGCGCGTCGCCCAGCCAGGTGGGCGCGGGCTCATCCTTGACGGTGAAGAATCCCTGGGTCTGCAGGTTGTCGGGCGAGTAGACCACGGTCATGGAGGCGCCGGCTTTCCAGCCGCGCACGTCCGCTTCGCCCGTGAACACGGAAGTGTCGGCGTTGAGACCGGTGTCGAGTTCCCACCGGCAGTTCTTGAACGCTATCCCGTTGCCGGGCAGCAGGCTTCCGCCGTTCTTGGCGAGCAGGTAATTCTTGCCCCCGTTGTCGGCCCAGTAAGTGGTCTTGTTCACCACGTAACGCAACTTGAATTCCAAATCGCGGGGCGCCGTATGGTTGTTGGTGAGGCCGTATTGTTTGCTAGCCTCCCAGTATTCGAAATCGTCGTCGGCCTGGCGCACCCAGCGGCAGGGAATGGTATCCCAGGCGGTATCGTTGCGGATAAGCAACTCCACGATCTTCTCGTATGCCAGGTTCTGGATGAGGATTTGCAGATAGACGGACTGGGAGGCGTTGCTGTCGGCGGCGGCGGCGGAGTCGGAGATGCGCGCGGTATCCAGCATCAGCCGGGAGCTGGCGCGGACCACGGCCACCTCGCCGGCGGACCGGGCGGGCAACGCGCAAAGGGTGGAAAGGGACATGAATGCGATGGCTATGGCGATAGCCTTGGAACGGGGCTTCCACATACGGGCCTCTTCTTTCGGATGGACGATTCGGAACGGATGGAATCTATATCCGGCCGCCGAGCGCGATCAATACCATCGCGCGCGAATCCGGAAATACCGTGATCGCCCCGATCACGCGCGATCGGGGCCGCTACTTGAGGGAGTTGTTGCCGGCGGAATCGGCGAGCACGCGCTCTTCGCGCGTCTTCAGATCCATCCAGAGGATGCGTCGGCTATCTCCCGTGGCGGCTTCGAAGAGCAAGCCGTCGCGATCGCCCAGCATCTTGGGCACGGGATTATCCTCGCTGCGGGGTCCGGACAATCCCGGGGTCACCTTGGAGAGGGTCATGGAATCGAGGTGGAATACGTTCACGTCGGAAAGGTTCACGCCCGCCGAGTAGAAGATGCGCTTGCCGTCGGCGGACCAGGCGAAGCTGCGCACCCGGCTCTGGGCCGTGGCGTTGATGAGGACCTTGCCCGCGAAGTCGAATACGCGTAGTTCTCCGGCGGGACCTATGGGCCCCATGGCGGCTCCCCGGCCCGCGGTATCGGAGGCGGCGGCGCTATCGGGCGGCGAGAGGGTAAGGAAGGCCAGCTTGTCGCCGGCGGGGTTCCAACGGGGCGAACCCAGGAAGGCCCGGTCCGAGGCCACGGCCAGGGGGGATTCGAGCTCGGCATTGGTAACCCAGATGGTACCCCCCTTGCCGTCCTCGCCGTTCAGGGCCAGGCGATCGCCCGCGCGCGAAACATCGAAGCCGGCTACGTTGCCGAAGCGGCCCTTGGTCAGGTTGCGCACTTCGCGGCTCCAGGGGTCGATGCGGTACAATTCCGATTTTCCGGCCTTCTCGTAGCCCGCCAAGAGCGCGTTGTTGCGCAGGATCCACCGCAGCTCCCCCGCATGCCCGTGCAGGGACGTAAGGGTATCCAGGCGATCGAGGCCGGGCTCGAAGGCGTAGATTTCCCGGGCGCCGGAAGCATCCTCGCCCTCGAAAGCCACCTTGTTCTTGCCGTAGCCCAGGATAGGGCGCGAGCAAAGCAGGCCGGGCGCCGGGAGATGGTAGTCGCGCGCCGTGCGCAGATCGCGTAGGTATACATCGCCGCCTTTGCCCGGGGCTTCGGCATTTACGTAGGCCAGCACCTGGCCGCGGTAATCGTCATCGGCGTCGTCGAAACCGACCTTGTTGGGATCGACCGTCACCGGCTCCAGGAATTTCTTCAGCTCGGGATCCTCGGGGGTGGCCGCGTCCAGGGGCACCAGGGAGTGGCGGAAGGAACGCAGTTGGCCGTTCTTGTCGAGTTGCAATGTCAGTTCTCCGACATGCGTTCCGCCCTTGCCCGGCGAGCAGATCAAGGTCTTGCCCGCCTTCATGGGACTACCCAGTTGCAGCGCTTCGCCCGAAAGGATGATGACATCGAGCTCGGGGACTTTGGCGGCCAACTGTTTGGCGCCGGTCACGCTGCCGTGCATAAGCAGTACCAGGATGCGATTGTCCCGTGCAGGGCCCGCGCGGCGGCGCACGGCTTCGGCGACGCCTTCGAGTTCCTTGCCTCCCAGGGCCTCGGCCTTGACCGCCTTCGGGTCCAAGGCGCCCAACACCAGCACTTCGGCGCCGTGCTTGAGCTTGAGGGATTTTTCCTTGAGCACGGGATGGATGGATTCGAGGGGGATTTGCGAAGCCATGAAGGGCAGGCGGCTGTCCCAGCGATCGGCTCCCAGGGTCAGTTCCGCGGCCCCCATATTGACCAGGTCATAGGGCATCTGCGCATAAGCGCCGTAGACGTACTTCTCCTTGTCCAGCTTGGAGGCCGGATTCGTCAGGTCGCCGGCGTCTACGATGAGCATACGGCCCTCGGCGCCTTTGAGTTCCAGCAGCTTGGTCTTGCGGCGCGGCAGCCCGCCCATGGGGCGCCCGTCGCGCCATTCCGAAGCCAGGCGGCCATCGGTGTTGGCGGTATAGGCGATGGTCACGGCCATCTCGTCCAACCGATCCAGTTCCAACGCGGCCTTCTGCGCCAGCGCTTGCGCCTTGAAGTTGTAAGGATTGACCGTAATGGCGCTGCGCGCCAACGACAAGGCCTTGCGGTAATCGCCCGCCCGGAATTTCGCCTGCGCCCGTTCCAGGTAAATCTCGTCGCGCGGCCGGAACTTGGATTTATGCGAATAGCTTAGGGTGAAGGCATGGTAGTCGCCCAACGGGCCCATGGATTGGTAGCCGTAGTCGAGGGTGATGCGATCGTATTTGATCCCCAGTCCCGTCGCCATGCCGCTCCATGGCCCCAATTCGCGATCCTGGCTGGAACCGTTGTAGCCGGCGCGTATCAGCATGTATTTGATCATGCGCCATTCGGCTCCCAGGTAGTACCGGGTGATGCCGTCGTTCCCCTGGGAGGCGCCTACCTGCCCGGACCAACGCGAGTCGAGCAAGGGCTTGCCCAGCTCCAAGCCGAAGGAGAAGGGAAGCGGTTCGCTCGGCGCCCCGCTATGGTCATCGTAGGTGATACCGTGGGAAAGGTTATTGACGGTGAAGGCCAGCCGCAGATCGGAGACCAGCATGAAGAGGATGCCCGCATTGAGCGCGTAACCGTTGGCGGTGGCTTTGTCCACGTTGCTGTGGATCAGATCCAGCCGGCCTCCCGCGCTCACGTGGTCTTCCCAGATGGTCTTGCCGTAGCAAAGCCCCAAGGCCAAATCGTAGGCCGAAGGCTGGGAACGGTTCTCGTCGATGTCGCGCGCATCCTCGAAGGTGGTGGCCGCCAGGATGCGGGCCGCGCCGCCGAAATTCCCGTAGGCCTGGGTGGGATAGGTGAAGGCCAGGTTCTCGTGACGGAACTCGCCGAGGATTTCCGCGTGGGAAACCGCGTAGTAGTAATCTTCGACCAGCGCCAGCAGCGAGGGATTGCCCTGGACCATGGTGGCTTCTTCATCGGTGGTGAGGCTGGCCGTGCCCATGCCTACGCCCCGGGCCGAAGACGGAAGCTTGAGGAATCCGAGGGCGGGGACGCCCGCGCCGGAGCCGTCGAAATCGACGAGGCCGCCGCCATTAAGATCGAACGCCCGGGCCCCGCCGGGCAAGGCGATCAATAGCGGGAGGAGAAGGGACCGCGCGCGCTTACGCGCGGCGGCAGGGAACTTGGCCATGCGCACTCATCCGGGCGTTGCTACGCTAATGCTTCCACAGATCCGGCTGTTCGCGATCGGTCCACAGCTCTTTGGTCTTGTCGATCCAGCGGTCGACGTGGGCGGTGGTGATGCTGGGATCGTCTTTGGCCGCCTTGGTCAGCTCCGACTTCCACTTCTCCAGGACGCCCATATACAACTGGCATTGGGTCTGATCCTCGATACGCAGGAACAGGGTGGAAAGCAGGTAGACCAATTGGTATTCCAACTCGGGCTGTTTGAGCTCGCTGGCCTTGAACGAATTCGCGAAGTACTTGACCGCTTCCTTGAGCGAGTCGGTATCGTCCCTGCCGATATCGCGCTGGATAAGCGCGATCTTGAGCGTGTACATGCCCGCTTTGTACCAGGCCAGGGGCGTTTCCAGGGAGGCTTCCACCAGCGTGCGGTGGATGGCCAACTTGTAGCTCGCCATGCCCGATTCGGGCGAACGCGGATGCTTGAAGTAGGCCGCGAAATCGGGCGCCGTAACGATCTTCTTCCGATCTTCCACCCTTTTGCGCAACTCTTCCAGCACGAAGGGGCTCAGCTGGGATTTGTTTTCGGTGCGGGCCTGTACGGAAAAGGTTACGAAGTCGCGCTTGTCCGGCGATGCGAACAGGCACGAGGGGCAAACGGTGACGGAGTAGAGGCTATAGTTGATGGTACGGAAGGGTTTGACGCCCCCATAGCGCGGAACCAGGAACTTGTCCGGAGTGGTGGTGAGGCTCTTGGCCTTGAGTTCGTAGCAGATGATGTCGGCCTGATTGCAGATGGGGCACTTGACCTTGATCTGGTAGGTCGGGTCATCCTTGTCCCCCATGCTGCCCTCGGGCGCGCCCGCGCGCTGGGTCTCCTGCTTGAGCTTGTTGATGTTGTTCATATCCAGGCGCGGCCCGAATACCCGCAGGTATTTCTCCACCAGGACCTCGTCCTTGAGGAGCACCTCCAGCTTCTTACGGACCAGCTTATCGTCCAATCCCATACGCATCCTTACCTGGGGCGCAAACCCGTGGAATAGCTAGATTTCCAGAGCGCGCGGCATCCAGCCTGAGCAACGCAACCATTATCCCACGTGGCCGCCAGGAATTCAATTTTGTCAGCTTTTAGGCCCTTTTTAGGCGCAGCCCGGATTTGCGAAGATTGGGGCCGGCAACTGTGGCGGCCCCACCGGGTTTTAGCGGCATTTTCACCGCTTTACTGGGCTTTCTCCCGCGCTCATCGGGCCTGGATGCGTGTGGGCTTTCCCCGTTCCAGGGCGTCCGCCCCGTCACGTTTGCCCATGGTCGTAGTCGGGGCTTTGCGCTCGGGAGGCTCGGGGAAAACCAGCGTGACCCTGGCCTTGGCCCAAGGTCTCCAACTGCGTGGCCGTCGACCGGCGATCCTGGCTTACCGCATCGGTCCCGGCGACGGCTCGAGCGCCGATCCCATCGAGGTATTTCCGGATTCGGATTGGCGAGCCACTTCGGAAGAAGCCGTGCTGCTGCGGCGCGAATCAGGAATCCGGGTATTCGTGACACGGAACCGTGCGCGGGCATGGGAAAGGCTGGCCGGGGGCGCGGTCGGGGGCGAACCCTTCGATACGCTCGTCTCCGATGATGGGTACCAGGATCCGCGCTTGCCGGGCGCCGTCCATATTGCGCTGATGGCTCCGGGTGAGCGGCCCGGCCTGTTCGATCTGCTGCCCGGGGGGCCGTTCCGCGAAACCGTTTCCGCTGCGGCGCGGGCCGATTTGATCCTAACGGGACCCGCCTCCGTAACTGACACGTTACCCGGCCCGGGATTCACTCGCCCGATGATGCTTCCCGATGGCTGGGACGCGCCTTGCATCGTGCATTGCGCCCTGGGGAACAACCAGCCCTTTCTGGAGGAGCTGCGCCGCGCCGGCGTCCGCATTCTGGAGACCGTACCGGGGCGCAATCACGGGCCCGCGCCACTGGGGCGCCTCAAGGCCGCTGCCGCGCGCCATCCCGGCGCCGCCATACTTTGTACGCGCAAGGAAGGCTTGAAGCTGGCGGGGGTGGCAGGGCTTCCTCCCGTGCTTGTCATCGACCGGGAAACGCGGTTGGATGCGGCGGCTTGGCAGGCCCTGGAAGCGCGCCTGCAGCTACTCCCGCGGAACCGATATTTGGTACATTACCCCCGATGCTGACACGTGTGGCGATAGTCGGTTGCGGTTATTGGGGTCCCAATCTCATCCGCAATTTTTTCTCCTCGCCGCATTTCCGCGTCGGCGCCGTGATCGATAAGGATCCGGCCCGCCTGGAATCCGTCCGCGCCATCTACCCTTCGCTGCCGCTGTCCCAGGATTTTTCCGCCGCCCTCGCCGCCGATATCGATCTGGTCGTCTTGGCCACGCCTCCGGAAACCCATCATGCCCTGGGCATGGCGGCGCTGGATGCGGGCAAGCACCTGCTCATCGAAAAGCCCATGGCGCTGGAGTCGGGCCATTGCCGCGAGTTGAATCTGCGGGCGGCCGCCAAGGGCCTGCGCATCCTGGTCGACCATACCTTTCTCTTCAATCCCGCCATCGAGTACATCAAATCGGCCATCGTCTCGGGAGACCTGGGCGATTTGCGCTACTTCGATTCCACGCGCATCAACCTGGGGTTGTTCCAGGAGCGCACCAACGTGGTCTGGGATCTGGCCCCGCACGATTTCTCCATCGTGGATTTCCTGCTCGACGAAAAGCCCGCCACCGTGGCTGCCGTGGGCGCGGGGCATCTCGACAAAGACGTGGAGAACCTCGCCTACGTGACCTTCACCTATGCGAGCGGGATGATCTGCCATTTCAATTTCAACTGGCTTTCCCCGGTCAAGGTGCGCAAAACCCTGATCGGCGGATCGCGCAAGATGATCCTCTTCGACGACACCGAACCCTCGGAAAAGCTGCGCGTGTACGATCACGGCGTGGAGCGTAAGCCCGAAGGCATCAAGCATTCCCTGCTCGTCGATTACCGCACCGGCGATATCGTTATCCCCAAGCTGCCCCAGGTCGAAGCCTTGCGGAAGCTGGTGGCCCACGTGCATGAGGTACTGCACAATGGCGCGCCCACGGCCATAGGCGGGGACGCAGGCGAACGCATCGTTCGGCTGGTGGAAGCGGCCCAGGCCTCCATGGCCCAGGGCGGCAAACCCGTAGCACCGGTAACCGCATGAAACCCTTGGCCTCCGCCTGCGCGTCCGCTTGCGCCATCGTAATGGCGTGCGCCTCCCTCACGACGGCGCTCGTCGGGGACTGGACCAGCTATACCTACGTGCAGAGCATCCGCGATCTCAAGGTGGCCAAGGGCTTGGTGTTCGCGGCCACCGCCGGCGGGGTGCGCAAGATCAATCCCGCCAACGATGAGGAAAAGACCTACCGGAACCAGCAGGGATTGCGGGACGTGGGCATCAACGCTTTGGCGGTCAGCCCCGAAGGCACCGTGTTCGCCGCTTCCGAGCTTGGCTTCCTATACCGGTACGATTGGGTCGCGGATACCTGGGAGGTGCTGGGAACCTCGTACAAGGGAGCGGGCTGGCGCATGAACAAGCGCGCCATGGCGTACCGCGCCGGTTATCTGGTATTGGGCAGCGACAAGGGGCTCAGCTTCTTCAACGTAAAGCGTAAGATTGCCGAGGCCAATGTTTCCAAGATGGCCACCGCTTCGGGATTCTCGGTCAACTCGCTGCTCTTCCAGGGTGACACCCTTTTCGCCGGCACGGGCGTGGGCATCTTCCGTGCCGTGTTGCATCTGGACAAACTGCTGAGCGATCCGCAGGTGAACATTTTCAATCCCGGCATCTGGACCGAAATCACCAAGGGCGGACTGTTCTACGATCCCGTCCATCCCGATCCCGCCCCGGGCGATACCAACCCTCCGGTAATGGACACTTCACGCCACATGCCCGCGGAAAACGATGCGGCCAAGGCCCACGGGATGCTTTTCTATACCGAGAAGGGTATCGCCAGCGAATTCGACGGTATGGCGCTGACTGACCCCCCCGCGAAAATCTCGCGGTACTCGTCGGTGATGGAACTCGACGGCAAGCCATTCCGGAATCCTTTCGGGCTGCAGGCCCTGGCCTTCGCGGGAGGCCATTGGTATCTGGGCCATGCCAACAACATGTTCCGCTTCCAGCCGGCCAACGAGGATTGGAAAACGCCGGACATCTTTTACCCTTTGACGAGCGCCGATGGGCTCCCCTTGCACGAAATCATCAGCACCCATGCCAACCGCTACGGGGTATTCGGCTGGGCCGTGCCGTTGGTTTACCAGCTCCACGGAAATCGCTGGGATTCGGTGGCTTTCCTGTCCGTCCCCAACGACGCCGTCGAATCGAAGCGCCGCGGCCTGCATAGCTTCGCTCCGGTAGGCCCGCAGGACTTCCTGGTCGGCAACTGGGGCGGCGGCTACACCACCTTGCGGTCCGGGACGGAAACCCATTTCGATGCCGTCAATTCCTGCCTGCGCACCGCCGACGCCAAGGATCCGAATTTCCCGGCCGTACAGGCGCAGGCCCCGTACCGCGATAAGGGTTACTTCATCGGGATGTACAGCGCCTTCGAGCGCTATCGCCTGGCATACTATGATCTGGCTTCCGGGAAAATCTCCTGCTTCGAGCCGCAGAACCGCGACAAGGAATCGCATAGCGTTTCCGTGGTGGGCGATTCCGTGCTGGCCGTGGTCACGGAACAGGGGCTGGAGGCTTACCGCATCAAGGATAACGGCGGCCTGGTCTCGCTGGAGACGGCCAACCTGCTGACGAGCCTGCCTTCCACGCCGGAGCCCACCCTCGCGGGCCAGGCCGATCGGCGCGGTAACTTCTGGGTTACTACGGAAGGCACGCGCATGCTGTTCGTTCCCGCGTTGCAATACAAGGCCGACACCGGCCAAGCCTTCCATAGCCTTGAGGGTTTCTCGGGAACGGCGTGCCACAATCTCGAAATCGATAAGCTGGGTCATCTCTGGACGGGATGCACGGAAGGCGGCGTATTCGAAATCACTCCGGGCCGCGACAGCGTTTCCCATGCCTTCCGCAAATACGGGCTCAATGACGGCGTGCTCTCCGAGGTCATCTACAACCTTTCGGTCAACCCCGATAACGGCGACATCTGGGTCACCACCGAGAAGGGCCTGGCCCGATACGAAAGCGCTTCCCGCCCCGTCCGTTCCGACCTTTCCGACATCAAGGTCTATCCCAACCCGTTCCTTTCCAAGCATGCCCAGGTGGTGTTCGACGGGCTATCCGCGGGAAGCGAAGTGCAAGTGCTGACGCAATCGGGATCGGTGGTCTACCATCGTTCGCTTACCTCCGGCGGCGCCGGCGATCAAATCCGCTGGGACGGCCGCAACCAAGGCGGGGAGCGCGTGCGCGAAGGGGTGTACTTCTGGGTGGCCCGTTCCCCCAAGGAAACCCGCCACGGCAAGATCATCGTGGCCCGGTAGCGGGTAGTCGTTACCTGCGCCCGCTTCAGGCCCGCGGGCGCGGCGAAGTCGGGGCCTGCAGAAAGCCCCGCGCATAACAATTGAAGATCACGTAACGGTAGAAGGCGAAAGGCCAAGGCCATCCCTTACGCGCCGTCACCAGGCTACGGCAAAGCGAAAAGATCGCCGGGTTGAGGAAGACCAGGCGCCATGGTCCGCGCGCGAATCGAAGCTTGAACTGGCGCCCCAGATCGGGATTGGCGGCAATGAGCACGGGCAGGTTGACGCGGCCGAAATGGAACAGGCGCGCGAAGTAGGCCTCAACCCCGGTAACCGAGGGGTGACGGGCCTCGGCTTCGGGTCGGAAGCGCATGGGCGCGCCCGCGCGGGCCAGCTTGCATCCGAAGTCGGTATCTTCACCGCCCCATCCCAGTAGATCGGTACGGAAGCCGCCGATGCGCAGGAACAGATCCTTGGAGAGGCGGAAGTTCTGGGAGATGAAATAGGCGGCCGGCACCGGACCGGGCAGCTTGCGTTTGCCCATGCCCGAGCCCTTCGCCAGGAAGCGGCTGAAGCCGCTGGCCGGCCGCGTCTCATAGCTTACCCGCCCCATCCAGGCCGCCTCGTCTTCCAGGCTCTCCCAGGCCTGGAAGAAGCCCGGACGCGGTTTGCAATCGCCGTCCAGGAAGATCAGGATGCTGCCGCGGGCCTCTTGGGCCAGTAGATTGCGGATACCGCCGCGGCCCAGGTTCTGGGGCGGCCTCAAGAGCCGGAACGGGAAAAGATCGGCCAGGGAATGCAGGCGTTCATAAGTGCCGTCGTCCGAGGCGTCGTCGCCGAAGCAGACTTCCCAATCGGGGTTGGCGCCCAGGTCGGCAAAGACGGCGCGCACCACCTCGTCGATGCGGGCCGCCTCGTTCCTAACGGGAAGCAGGAGACTATATTTCAAGGCGTGGATCCGAAGAAAAACCTGGTGGACGTAAAGCTCGGCAAGGACGTGCGCATCAGCGATTTCGTGAACCTGTACGGTTGCGAAATCGGCGATGACAGCATGGTGGGGCCCTTCGTGGAGATCCAGCGCGGTGCCGTGGTCGGCCGCAGGTGCAAGATACAAAGCCACTCTTTCCTTTGCACCGGAGTGACCCTGGGCGACGATGTCTTCGTGGGCCACGGCGTAATCTTCAGCAACGACAAATACCCCAAGGCGTCCAAGGACGGAGAGCCGATCCGGGACCATAAGGATTGGACCCTGCTGGAGACCAAGGTGGGGGATGGCGCTTCCATCGGGAACAACGCCACCATATTGCCCGGCATCGAGATCGGAGCCGGGGCCGTGATCGGAGCCGGCGCCGTGGTCACCAAAACCGTGCCCCCGGGCAAGACCGTGCTCGGTCCGCCCATGCGCTTCAAATGACCGCGCGTCCGCCGCCCCGGGGCGTGCCCTTCCAGGATCTGCTCCCGGCCAACCTGCTCGTAGAGAAATCCTTTTTTGCGACGGCCCGCAAGTTGTACCGCGAAAGCGCCTTCAGCGGCGGCCCTTACGTGGAATCGTTCGAGCGCGCCTTCGGCGCATATCTGGGCTCGCCCCATGTATTGGGCCTCAATAGCGGAACTTCCGCGGTGCATCTGGCCTTGGCGGCTTTGGGCATAGGCCCCGGCGACGAAGTGATCGTTCCGGCTTTCACCTTCGTAGGCAGCGCCTGGGGCATCCTCTACTGCGGCGCCAAGCCCGTCTTCGCCGACGTGGATCCCGCCACCGCTTGCATTTCCGCCGCCACCGTCTCCGCCGTGATGACGCGTCGTACCAAAGCCGTGATCGCCGTTCACTTGTTTGGCCGTCCCGCCCCGCTGGCGGCCATAAAGCGGGCCATCCAGGGTAAGGGTATCGCGCTCATCGAGGACGCGGCCCAGGCCCATGGGGCCCGCATCGGCGCCAAGCGCGCGGGAGCGGTAGGCGACATCGGCTGCTTTTCCTTCTACCCGAGCAAGAACCTGGGAGCGGCCGGCGAAGGCGGGGCGATCGCCGTGCGCGACCCGGCCATGGCCGATCGCATCGCGCGCCTGCGCAACCATGGCCAGAAGCTGCGCTACCACCACGATCTGACCGGCTACAATTACCGCATGGATGGGCTGCAAGGGCTTTTCCTGGAGAAGAAGCTGGCGTACCTGGAACGCATGAATGCGGCCCGGGCCAAGCTCGCCGCGGCCTATTTGGGCGGTCTCCGTAACGAAGAGGTTACCCCGCTCGGCGGCGGCCGCGATTCCGTATGGCACCTGTTCGTGTGCAGGGCGGCGCGGCGCGAACGTCTGCTGGTGCATCTCGACAAACTCGGCATCGGGTACGGGATCCATTACCCCATCATCCTGCCGGAGCTGCCCCCCTTCCGCGCCTTTGCGGGGAAACCGGAACGTTACCCCGCTTCGATTGCCCTGGCGCGATCGGTGGTCAGCCTGCCATTGTACTACGGGATGAAAACGGTCCAAAGCGATCGGGTAATCGACGCCGTCAACGGCTTCACATAAGGCGGGGTTGCTTCAGCGATAGAGGGCGAGGTAGCGGGATTCTTCGGCTTCCCAGCACAACTCTTGGGAGGCCTTTTCCAAGCCGGCGTGGAATCCTGCCCGCCAGTCCGGATCTTCCGCCATGCGTCGCATGGCTGCCGCTACGGGTTCCGGCGAAATGTCTTGTAGGCAGAGGCCCACCCCGTAGCCTTCTATGATCTTGCGCATTTCCGGAAGCGCGGTGGCGATCACGGGTACGCCGGCCTGGATGTATTCGAACAACTTTCCGGGCAAGGAGAAGAGGTAGCTGGGGGCGAGCGGTTCGAACAGGGCCAAACCGGCCAGGGCGTCACGGGTGAGGTGGACCAGCTCGCCGTATCCGACCTCGCCGAGAAAATGCACGCGCGCTGCGCAGCCGCCTTCCCGGGCCAGGGCTTCCAGGGACGCGCGCAGGCCCCCGCCGCCGACGATGGCCAGGTGCAGGCCGGGAGCCTTGGGCAGGGCCCGGATGGAAACCTCCAGGCCGCGGCCTTCCTGCAGCATGCCCTGGTAAAGCAGGACCGGCTCGCCGCCGGCCAGGCCGCAACGGGCGTGCAATCCCACCCAGGTATCCTGCATGTTACCCTGATCGGCCCGGTCGGGCACGTTGCGGACGGTGGACACGGGTTTGGAGAAATCGGCGCGCAAGCGCTCCGCGATGCTATCGCATACCGTCGCGACCGCCGCGCATCCGCCCACGCCCCAAGCTTCCAGGGACTTCCAGGCCAGGCGTTTGAGGGGCTTGGCGCGCAAGCTGGGAAGCTCCGTGAAATACTCCATGGAGAAATAGGCCATGCGCACGGGCTTGCCCGCGAAAGCGGAATACCAGCGGGCAGGGCCCAAGGCGTACGGATCGATGGCCTCGATGGCGTCCGGCCGCATCCGGCGCAGCGCGCTCCAGAATCGCAGCATCAGCTTAAGGAAGAAAACGCCGCCCCCGCCGCTGGGCAGAACCACCCGCTCGGCTTCGACTTCGGGAAAGGCGTACAGCGGTTCGCTCGCGTCCTTTTCCCAATACAGGAGCCGCACCCGCGCGTAGGCTTTTTTGAGGCTGCGCAGGTGCCGGGCCACGTGGGGGTAGTAGCGCGGGGACTGGGCCACTACGAGGGTAATTTCCCCGGCCGCCGGTCCTTGCTGTAGATTCTGGTCCAAGCTCACGCTTTCCGCGGCCGCCCGGTCGGGGACGGCCGACCCTGCCCGGCGAGGCAAACTACGATTGTGCCCGGCGGGCGTCAACGCGGGACGAAGCGTCCCGTACGCGGGACGAAGCGCCCAGGGCGTGTGACCTTGCTATATTCCGGGACCATGGCTTCGCCCGATCCCTTGCGGTTCCGCGGCAACCGAACGAATCCCAACCACAACGCCGTCCTCCATCTAATCCGGACCTACGCCCGTCATCTGGGCCTGGGCGTGACCGAGATCGATGAAGGGGTTGCCGATATCCATTGGGACCGCCAGGTAGAGGCGTCTCCGGATCCCTGCCTGATTTTTCCCGGACGCCCGACGCTGGAATCCGCGCTCGCATGCCTTGCGACCAACCAAGGGATGATCGTGCCGGCCGCCGATGCGGCGGGACCAGCATCCCACGTGGCCGCCTTTTCCGGCGCCACCGAAATCCTGGATGCCTGCGAGGATCGCGCTTTACTGCGCGTCGGCGATGCCATTCTCGCCGATTGGGATCTGCTTTCCTTCTGCGCCGATATCCTTTTCCGGCGGGCCGAACGGCTACCGCGCTTTGCCCGCGCATCCCGGGAGGCGGTATACCGCGATCTCCCCGACGCCGACTTCGGGTTGGATACCCAACCCAGGGTCGACGACTGGATGTTCCTGCTGCTGGGGCTGTTGCCCCGCTTGCGCACCCGTATCGCGGCTTTACCCGCGCAGGCGTCCGTGTGGTTCACCCACGATCTCGACAGCCTTTCCAAGTGGCGTCCGCGCTCGGTGGCGGGCCAGATCCTGCGCGCGCCGCGCTACCTGGCCGGAGGCCATCTCGGCCTGCTGCGGCGCAACTGGGGCGAAATCGCCGTGCGTGCGTTCAGCGGCAAGGATCCGTATGATGTCATGGATGTCGTATACGCGCTCGAAGGAAAACGGCGATCGGCCAGCTTCCTGCTCGCCAACGGGCGCGATCACCTGTTCCATCGCTACGAACTGTCCCATCCACGTTACCTGCGTATACTCCGGCAATGCCAGGCCCCGGGCAAGCAGGTGGGCCTGCATGGTCAGGTCCATTGCATTTCCGATGCCGCCGGCATCCGCGCCGAGGCGGACAAGTTCTCGTCCTTGGCGGGCGCGCCTACGCGCCTCAACCGTCAGCATTACCTGCGTTGGGACGCGGCCCGCACCTTCGCCCATCTTGAAGCCGCAGGCATCCAGGTCGACTCTACGCTTGGGTACAATGATTCGCCGGGCTTCCGCTGCGGAACGGCTTGGCCTTTCCTGTGGTTCGATTGCGCCGCCGATCGCCCCACGTCCTTGCTGGAAGTCCCCTTGATCCTGGCCGAATTCCAGTTCTACGATCCGCTCGCGTTCGACGCCGACGCGGTGCGGGCTACCTTGCGCCGTTACCTGGATACCGCCTGCAAGCATGGAGGCGTATTCACGGTACTCTTCCACAATCAATACTTCCACGAAGCCGAATTCCCCGGGCATGGCCGGGTCTATTCCGACCTCATCGCCTGGTGCGATGCCCGCGGCCTGCCGGATTTCGATCCCCTGGGGACGCGCGCGCGTTACGTAGGCGTGGATGGCTGAGCGCATTCCCGGAGTCGGGGCCGCCGGTTTGCGCGCGGCCGCGGTGGCGGAAATCCTCCCGGCCCGGCCGACGGCCTGGGTCTTCGCTTCCCTGGCCACGGGACAGGTCCTCAACTTCGCCGCGCTTTCGGTATTCACGGCCTGCCTGGGCCTGGAACGTTTCGGGCAATACGCGGTATGCCTGCTGGACTTCACCATCTTCTCCAACCTGGCGAACTTCGCCCTGCCGGGGCCTTCGGTAACCCTGGCGGTGCGCGCGCGCTTTTCCGATCGCGCCTTCGCGCTGGCGATGGGGACCCGTTGGTGGACCTCCCTCGCAGCCGTCATTTTGTACCTGGCCTTCGAGAACGGCTTCCGCACCCGTAGCATGGCGGTTACGGGTCTGGCGCTGGCCCCGGCGGTGATGTTCAACGCGGCGCAGTTGGAATGGTGGTCGGTAGCGCGCCAGCGCTGGAGCGATCTCATCGCCCACCGTCTGCTGGGAGGCGCCGCGACCTTCCTGTTGGCGTGGTTCTGGGTGCGCCGCTCGCCCTCGTTGCCGGCGGCGGCCTGCGCGTTCTCGGCGGGAGCCGCGGTCTCCTTCGGCTTCCTGTTGGCGCGGGCGTCAGAGGGGGGTAAGGGAACGCGCCTGCCCTGGCCCGGCCCAACCTCGCGGCGTATGGCTTGGCTGTGGGCGCGCGCGCTCCCCATCGCCATCACCGGCTTCAGCGATTTCCTGTTCCTGCCCCTGGGGTATTACGTCTACCGCGAGCTGCGCGGCGAGAACGCCATGATGGGCGCGTACGGCGCGGCCTACCGCGTGATCGTAGCCGCTTCGCTTTTCGCTTCCTCCATTTTCCTGGTGCTCTTGCCCCGCTTCGCGGCGCGGGTGGGTGATCCGGGCCAATCCCTGCGCCGCGCTTTCGACGGCATGGCCGTCGCCCTGGCATTGCCCCTGGCCTGCGCGCCTTTCCTGGCCAAGCACCTGCTCATGCTGTTGTTCCCGCGCGCGGGTTGGGATGCGGCCACCCTGGGCTACGCGGCCTGGGCCCTGGCGGTGATGGGGCTATCCACTTACCTGCATCTCTTGCGCATGCCTCCGTTGACCCAGGCGCTCGCGACGGGCCGATCCTGGACGTATTGCGGACGTTTCCTCATCGCCGGGGCGGCCAATGCCGGCGCGGTGGCGGCCGGAACCTACCTGGGCAGCCCGGAATCCCTGCCGATGTGGGCCCTGGGGGCGGATGTGGTTTTCACCGGATGGTGGCTGGCTTCGCTGTATGCGGGGAGGCCCGGGGCGTTGTGGCCGCGGATGCTGGGTTTACTGGCGGGCTGCGCGGCCTACCTGGCCTGGGTCCGGTTCTGGATGTAGGGGGATTCCTACATTATGGTGACTTTCGGAACAGGCATGCAGGAAACCAAAAAGACGCCCGCCGGGCTCGCTTACGCGCTGGTATTCGCCCTGTGGCTGGCCGCGGTATTGGTTTACGCGCGGGCGCAAAAACCCGTGGCCTTCAACGGCGGCCTGGGATGGGACGGCGCCCGCTACGAAGTCATGTACGAACAAGCGCGCGACGGCCAGAAATTCTTCGCGGAAAAACCCTTCGCCTACCGCGTGGCCACGCCCTGGATCGCGGGCCATCTCGGCTTCCGGGACGCGCGCAAGGCTTTCCACGCCGTCAATCTCGCTTCCATCCTGTTAACGGGTCTGCTCATCATGGCGATGATGCGCGCCTTGGGCGCGCGCACGGGGATTTCGCTGTTCCTGATCGCGGTGTGGTTGCTACAGTGGCACGCGCCCCTGCGCCAGCAATTTTACGACTCCTTCGGCGTGGACGCGGCCTCGCAACCCTTTACCTGCCTCATCTTCCTTGCGCATTTGCGCCTCGGGCGCCCGGGCGCGCGTTATGGCGCCTTGTCCCTGCTGGCCTTCCTGGGTGTCTTCTTCCGCGAGTCCGTGGCCTTCGCCGCGGCCGCGGTTTGCCTGGCCGAACTGGTCGTTGCCTCCCGCGACAAGGGTTGGCTGGCCGCCCTGCGCGCGCCCGCCGCGCGTCTTTCCGCGCTGCCCTTGCTGGCTGCCGCCCTCGGCATCGCCATCACCCATCGCTTGGCCGAAGCCACCGGGCCTTACGGGTTCTTCAACACCGTGGCGTATTTCCTCTACCATAAACCGTTACCGGTCCTGGTGCACGCCTTCTATAATGGCTACGGCACCGCGCTCATCCCGGTACTGGTGTTCTGGCGCCGCGCCTGGGCGCATATCCGCCGCGAGCCCCTGCTGGGCATCTATCCGCTCATCACCTTCCTGCTGGGATGGACAGCGGGCGGGGATACCACCCGTATCAACTTCTGGGGTTGCTTCGCCTTGCTTCCCCTCATGTCCCTGGTCCTGTCGGAGTTGCGCCTCGCGACTTTCGGCATCGCCCCATTCCTGCTGCTGGAAATAATCTGCACGCGTATGGCGTGGCCTTTCCCCGAGTATCCCGGACCGGAAGCCTGGCGGCTTCCCCTGCTCACCAATTGGGGCAGCGCCTTCCCGTATTTCGATTTGTGGTCCGAGCTGGCCAATCCCCGCGTGCTCATGATCAGCCTGTTCCAATACCTCGCGCTTACCGCCGCCGCTTTCCTGTGGATCGGCAAAGCCGGTCGCTCCGCTTATCTCCGTCCCGATGCCGGGGACCTGGACGCTCCGGCTTCCGCGACGACGCGTGCCGCCAGCCCCGAGCCCAGCGGGAGGATGGCATGAGCGGGATCGAGACCGGCTTCGCGGCCGGATGGGATCAGCTTCCACCGGGGGAAACCGTTTTCGGTTCTGCGGAATGGCTTACCGCCACCGCCAAGGCCTTGCCCTTCGACATCCGTATCCTGGAAGCCCGCCAGGCAGGGAAACTCGCAGGTTACCTGCCCTTGCAGGTCATCCGGCGCGGCGGTATGACCCGGGCTTTCACCCCCATCCTGGCCTATTACGGCGGCCCTTATATACCCTCCGCCGACGACTTGCGTTTCCATGAGCGGACGAAACTCCGTTATGAAGTCACGACGGCCCTGCTGGCGCGCGCGGCGCGCGAGTTCCACCATGTCTCCCTGACCCTGGACGATCCCGACGTCCGCGCCGGATTGGACGCGGGCTGGTCGTGTCGGCCCATGTACACGGTCGTCAACCGCCTGGATTCCGACGCCTGCCTGGATCTGGGAGGCGACACCTTGCGCAACGTGCGTAAGGCCGAGAAGGCCGGCCTGACATTCGGGCCGGGCCGCGACGAAGAGGGATTCGCCAAGGCCTTCGCCCGCACCTTCTCCCGCAAAGGCATATCCATGGCCTGGAAACCGGAATGGGCCAAAGCCATGCGGCGGGAACTTTCGGCCGCCGGTCTTTTGGCCAACCATGCCGTCAGCGGCGCCGACGCGCGGGAAATCGCCTTCGCCAGCGTCGCGCTCGACAAGCCGCGCAAGCGGGCGGTGCTGTGGTATTCCTGTTCGCTGGAAGAGGCCGACAAGACCGGCGCCATGCATCTCCTCATGTTCCGCCTGCTGGAAGCGTACCGCGGGGAATACGAAGTGTTCGACCTGTGCGGCGCGGACCAACGCGGTTTGGCGGGGTTCAAGGAAAAGTACGCCCAGGAGCTGGTCGTGCGCCATGGGATCGAGAAATGGAAGGGGCCGGGAACCCGGGCCCTGATGGGCGCCTTCACGCGCGTACGCGGAATGCTGGGGTAACCCGCAAGGGACGGTATGGAAAAGACGCTCTCCAACGATTACCAAGCCTATTACGAGAAGGCCACGGTCTTTCCCCAGCAGTTGGACGAGATCGAATTGGCCCAGTTCGCCTCGGTGCTGCCCAAGGGCGGCGGCCTGGAAGTGCTCGACCTGGGCTGCGCCGAAGGCCGGCTGGCGGCCGCGCTGGCGCGCCAAGGCCACCGAGTGAGCGTCGGTGACATCGCGCCCACCCAACTCAAGCTGGCCCAGGCCGAAGCGGACAAAGCGGGGGTCAAGCTCGAAAACGCCTACCTGGCCGATATCGAAGCCGGAGTCGCGCCCTTCGCGGGCAAACGCTTCGACGCCGTCTTCTTCATGGACGTCATCGAGCATCTCAAGAATCCCGTGGTGGGCCTGGAGCATCTGCGCGCCCTGCTCAAGGACGACGGCGTGCTGGTATTGCATACCCCCAACGCCTGCACTATCCATCGCTTCCTATGGCATATGGTCCGGCGCGGCCCGAGCATGGATTACTGGAATCCAGATAAGCTCCAGGACTTCCACTTCCAGACTTACGATTACCTGACCCTGGAAAAAACCCTGAATTTCATCGGCCTGAAAATCACGGAGCTGCTCCCCACCAAAATCACCATTCCGCGCTTGTTCACTTCGCGTTTCCTGGCGCGGCGATTCCCCCTGCTTTCCGATACCCTGCTCGTGAAATGCCGGAAAACGGCGCCCATCGACCTGGATGCGCATATGGAACATTGGAAAAGGACCAAGGCCGTCCGCGCTGGGGGAGTTTGAGGAAGAACCCCATGCCGGGATGGCCAACAACCCTTAAATTCCGGATCCGGACGGCGGTGGCGATGGCCGTCGCCGCGGTTTCGGTATTCGCCGCATGCGTATTCGAAACCCGGAAACAGGATCCCGCCATTCTAATCATGGGCAACAGCATCATGCGTAATCCTCCGTTGCCCGTGATCGGATGGACCGGAGATTGGGGCATGGCGGCGACCGCGCCGGAAAAGGATTACGCGCATCAGCTGGTGCGCCTGCTGGGGGAGAAGGGCCTGGACCTGGAATTGCATCTCGCGGAACGCGACTGCCCGGATTGCGATGGCGCCATCGATGAGCAGATCCACAACATGGATCAGGTGCGGCGGGTGCGCCCGCGTTACGTGGTGGTGCAGTTGGCCGAGCATAGCGGCGAAATCGAATTGCGCAGCGGTAAGATGGCGACCCAATACCGGGCCCTGCTCGATTCCCTACGCGTGGCCGGCGTCCCGCGCGTGTATTGCGTCTCCTCCTGGGGAGAGAAGGATCCGCAAGGGCCCCATGCCGCGGCCATGCATACCGCCTTGATGGATTTCCCCGCCTACCGTTACGTGGACATCAGCCCCGTCGCGGCGGATACCCTCAACTACGGCGACACCGCCCTGTTCGCGAACCCGGGCGTGCGCTGGCATCCCGGGAATACGGGCATGCTCAAGATCGCGGAAACCCTGGCGTCCGCCATCCGGGCCGATAAGTAACCTGCATGCTACTGCGATCGCTCCGCTCCGCCCTCGCCCTTTTCGCGCCACTCGCCCCCCTCGCGCTGCTCGCCGCCGCCGCCCCCCTGCGGGCCGCCGTCGATGTCACCGGGGCCGAGGCGCGCGCCTTTCTGGGCGGGCGTTCCGGTAAAGTCGTCTATCTCAAGAACTCGCTGAGGCAGGCCTACTTCGTGGACTTCGCGGACAGCGCCCTGTTGGAGCGCAAGATCTCGGATGATCCGTATTGCTGGAGTCCCATGATCAGCCCGGACGGTTCCCGCATCGTATACGAGTCCCAGGCTTCCATCTACATCCGCCTGCTGGAGGAGAACTCCACCCAGCGTTTCCTCATCTACTCCGGCAGCCCCACCAACGGGCAATCCTTCGAGCCGCATTGGTGGATCAATCCCAAGACCAAGGAGGAATGGATCCTCTTCTGCACGGGCAACGTGGCCGATCTCACCTGGCCGCCCAAGAGCGGCAAGACCTTCGCCCAGAAGATCGTGGACAACAAGCCCTCGGGCCCCTTGCTCACCTTGCTTCCATTCATGATGGCCAGCGGCCGCTCGAAGAACGGCCTCTGGGGCGGCACTTCGCATCATTCCACCGGCATGTACAAGCTCTACGCCGACAGCGTCCAGGACGCGTTCTTCTCGGCCACCAATTGGCAGGACAGCGGCGGCTGGGGCGCCTGCAACGGATCCATCAGCCCTTCTTCCGATCCCGCCCGGCAGAACCGCCTGATGCACCTCAACTCCTATCTGACTTTGGCCAACGGCGAGGTTTTCGACAATCACAAGGCCATCGTCATCCGCGGCTACGGCGACAAGGACCTGAATACGCCCCTGTGGGAAATGGGCATTCCGGGAGTGCACTGCAACAACGACAGCAGCGGCAACCTGTTCTGGGATCATTCCGAATGGTCGACGAACGAAGACTACTTCACGGCCGTGGGTAGCAAGGAAGTCGAGAATTGGACCGAAGGCGATGTATACATGGGGCGCATCGGCTGGACCGGCAATAACCAGATCCGCCGCGTGCTCAAGGGCGGCGGCATCAACCATTACCCGCACCTGTGGATCAAGGAAGGGGCCGCGCCCGCCAAAATCCAATTGAAGAAAACCCTTAGCGAGTTCGTGTCGCTCAAGCAGGACAGCGCCGATCCCAGGCCCGATACCCTGGCGGTGGGGAATTCCGGGGATGGTACCCTGCCCGCTCTCAAGCTCGGCGCTTTGCCCGCGTGGCTCAAGGTGACCCTGGTGGCGAACGGGACCAATGCGCCCAAGCTCATCAACGCGGTGGACCGCGCGGGCCTGGCGCTGGGCGATTATTCCGCCACGGTGAAAATAAGCTTCGGCCAAGGCGCCGACAGCGCGGCCTACGTCGTGAAGTTCAAGTATTCCGATCCCGTGGCCACCACCCTGCGGGTAGCTCCCATGCACGCCGCCTTGCGGCCCGGCGATAGCCTGCGCTTCCAGGCCTCGGTATTGGATCAGACGGGAGCTCCGCTATCGCCCCAGCCGACCGTGACGTGGAGCGCCCTCGACGCTTTGCCCATCTCCGCGACCGGCGCCGTCATCGCCGACTCCGCCTACTTTGCGCGCTATGCGTTCCGCGCCTCCGTGGGAGCGCTGGCCTGCACCAGCCATGTCTCCGTCGCCCGCCATATCCTACGCCTCGACGCCGGGGCCGCCGCCGACAGTGCCGCCGCGGGATGGACGGCGGATACCGGATCCTTCGCGCCCGCTTCCGGTGGCGCGCGCGAGACGAGCACGGCCATTGTCGCCGTCCAGGCCCTGGCCGATGCCGCCCCGGTCGCGGTATACCGCAGCCTGCGGAAACCCGTAGGCGCCTACCGCTTCGCTTCTCTTCCCAACGGACGTTACGCCCTGCGTTTCCACTTCGTGTCCCCTTA
>JAHFCH010000244.1 GCA_023249635.1 Fibrobacterota bacterium | reverse complement strand
CGTCGCCCATCATGCGGGCCAGCTCCTGGACGCGATCCTTGGCGGAGAGGGGTAGCACCTTGGTTACCGTGCGCCCGCCTTCCAGCTCCTTGACCACGCGCTGCTGTTGGGCAGCCTGGGCGGCCACCTGGTGCAGGTGGGTGATGACGATGAGCTGGTGATGGCCGGCCAGTTCCTTGAGCGCCTCGCCCACGCGGTTGGCGGTAACGCCGCCGATACCGGTGTCGAGTTCGTCGAAGACCAGCAGGGGCCGGGGATCGCTTTGGGCCAGGGCAGCCTTGATGGCCAGCATGATGCGGGAGATTTCGCCGCCGGAAGCGATTTGGCGCAGGGGTTTGGCGGGTTCGCCGGGATTGGCGGCCAGGAAGAACTCCAGCTTATCGCAGCCGGTGGCGTCCAGGGAAGGGGAGCCGTCGCGGCCGTCGCCGGCGGCCGGTTGGGAACCGGCCGCTTGCGCAGTGGCGATGCGGGTTTCGAAGCGCGCGCCTTCCATGCCCAGACCCTGTAGTTTTTCGTTCACCTTTTTGTCGAAGCCGCGGCTGGATTCCTGGCGTTTGCCGGAAAGGGCCTTGGCCAACTCCAGGGCGCGGGTATAGGCGGCCGCGAGAGACGTCTTGAGTCCGTCGATGTCGGCCTCGGAATTCTCGAAGCCTTCCAATTCGGCGCGGCGCCGATCGCGCAATTCCACCAGCCCGGCCATATCGGTGTGGTATTTGGCCTTGAGCTTCTGGATGAGCGCCAGCTTGGCGTTGAGGTCGTCGAGACGCGAGGCGTCGGCGGATTGCGGCAGACGGAACGCGGCCAGGGAGGAACGTAGATCGGAGAGGCCACTGCGGGCGGACTCCAGGGTCTGCAGATGTTCCGCGAACGGGTTGGGGGAAAGGACCTTGCCCAACTGCTGCAGCTCGCGCTGAAGGCGGGAGAGGGCACCGAGCATGTCGCCGTCCTCGCCTTCGAGCATGGATAGGGAAACCTGTACGCCCGCGCCGATCTTCTCCAGGGAGCTTTGCATCTTGAGCTCCGATTCGATCTTTTCCTCTTCACCGGCGGAGAGGGGGGCTTTCTCAAGCTCCTTGGCCTGGAATTTGAGGAAGTCGAATTGCTCGCGGACGCGTTGGGCCCGCTCTTCGGCGGCGCGTAGCTTATCGCCCAGGGCGCGCCAGGCGCGATAGGACTCGGAGTAGGCTTCCGCCTTGGCCTCGAGCTTGGCGTAGCCGTCCAGGAAGTCGAGATGGGTGGCGGGATCGAGCAGGCTTTGCTGATGATGTTGTCCGTGCAGGTCCACCAGGTGCCCGCCGATTTCCTCGAGGGCGGACTGGGTCACGACCGAGCCGTTGACGCGGCAGCGATTCTTGCCCGCTTGGGAAAGTTCGCGCTCCAGCACCATCTCGTCGCCTTCGGGATCTATTTCAAGCCGCTCGAGCGCTTTGCGCAGGGCCTTGGAAGGGGGCACGCCGAATACGGCCTCGACCTTGAGCTTGTCCGCGCCCTGGCGTATGAGATCGGCTTTGACTTTGGCACCCAGGATGAACTTGAGGGCGTTGAGCAGGATGGATTTGCCCGCGCCGGTCTCGCCGGTGACCGCGGTGAAGCCCGACGCCCATTCCAGATCGGCGGATTCGATGATGGCCAGGTTGCGGATTCTCAGTTCACGCAGCATGCTTGCCTCCCGGTGGAAAAGCGGTCGTTCATGGCGCGCCGACCACGGTATCGCGCGACTTGCGCGAGCCGGTCCAGCCGAGCTTGGAGCGTAGGGATTCGAAGAAGGACGAGCCTTTGGGGCGCACCAGGCATACGCCGCCTTTGTGCTTGCGGATGAGCACGGTATGCTCGGGCTTGAGCTTGAACTGGTTGCGCCCATCGACGAACATGTTCACTTCTTGCTCGCGGCCCAGATTGCTGCGTACGCTGATCTGCATGTAGTCGGGCAGGATCAGGGGACGCACTGAGAGCGAGGTGGGATTCATGGGCGTGAGCAGGAGCGAGTCGGCGGAAGGATGCAGAATGGGTCCGCCCGCGGACATGGAATAGGCCGTGGAGCCGGTGGGCGTGGCCACCAGCAAGCCGTCGACCCAGTAGTCGGTGAGGAAACGTCCCTGGGCGGTGACGCGCAGATCGACCATCTGGTGGCCCATCTGACCCGTGAACGCAACGTCGTTTAGCGCGATATCGTCGAGCAGGCGTTCGTTGCCGCGGTAGACCTGGACCTCGACCAGCATGCGCTTGCGATAGCTGTATTCGCGGCGCAGGATTTCGTCGAGGATGCGGTGCAGGTTTTCCAAGGTGACGTCGGCCAGGAAGCCGACGCGGCCCAGGTTTACGCCCAGGATCGGGGTGGGGGATCCGCGTACCATGCGCGCGGTCGAGAGGAAGGTGCCGTCGCCGCCCAGGGAGAGGAGCAGATCGACCTTGGTGCGCAGGAAGGCATCGGGTTTTGCCTTAAGGGCCCCGCGGGCGAAGGGCTTGAGGAATTCGTTGGTGTAGACCTTGATGGACGGATTCTCTTCGGCCCAGCGGTTGAGGATGTCGAGGGCCGGCGCCATATTGCCGGCGAAGGCCACGGCGCCGATGCTGCGGACCGCGCGATGCGGATAGGTGATATGGGAGTCGTGGGCAGAAATGGGATCGCGATCGTCCAGGGGCGACAAGGGTCCGGTATGGAGCGAATGGAAGCCCGCCGCTTTGACCGTGCCTTGGGCGGGCGCCGCAACCTTGCCGCGCTTGGCCTTGGGTGGGGCGATCTTCTTGCTCCCGGCCTTCATGCCTTGTCCCCCGCGGCCAGGGCCGCCATCTGGTCCAGCAAACCCGGATAGCGGCCGTCCAGACATTGAGCGCCGCGCAGGGTGGAGGAACCGTGGGACTTGAGACCCATCACCAGGCCCGCCAGGGCGAGGCCGGGATGCCCCATGCAATCGTAGGCGCTACCGTCGTAATCGGGGCGGCCGCGGATGACGACGCCGTCCTCGATCTCGCCGATTTCGACGCCGGCGGACTTGAGAGCGGCGGTAAAGCCCTTGAGCAGATCGCGGTCATGCTTGCGCAGATGCTCGATGTCGCGCAGGATGGTCTCGCCTTCCGCGAAGGCGGCGGCCACCATCAGCAGGAAGACCTCGTCACGCATGCCCGAATGGTTCTCGGCCGCGAAGCGTTTACCGAACAGATCGGCCGAACGTACCCGCAGCAGGCCCAGGCCTTCGCCGTTGCGCTCGCGGCGGCTGGCCACCTCGATATCGGCCCCCATGCGCCGCAGGGCGGAAATGAAGCCGGCCCGTGAGGGATTCAGGGGCACGTTTTCCAGGGTGATGTCCGAGCCCTTGATGAGGGTGGCCGCCAGGCAATAGGCCGAGGCCAGGCCGATATCCGAAGGTATCGTGTAGGTTACGGGTTGCAGCTTGGCCCCGGCGGCCAGGCGGATGCGCGTTTGCGGTTCCGATTTGCCGGCCGCGCGCATTTGCCGCGCGATGCGGCGCGCGAGCTCGTCGCCTTCGGGGGCTTCGTTCTTCTCAACCTTGATAGGGCCGCCGTATTGGGCCGCCAGGGTCTCAAGCCAATCGGGCCCGCCCTTCGACAGGGCGATATCCAGGGGCTTGCCGGCGGCGAGATGGAAGGAAAGCAATGCCAGCTTGGATTGGTATTCGTCCCAACCGAAATCGGCGGGCTTGCACAAGGCCACGGCGGCGCCGGAAGGATGCAGGGCGGTATCGGCCTTGGGCGTGAGTCCGATGGGCGCCTCCATGAGGAAAGCGTCCGCGGGCGCGGCGGGTTCGATGGGAACCGGAGCCGGCGTGGCCGCGCCATCCGCTTCGGAGGTGGCCTTTTCGGCTTCTTCCGTCATCTCGTTTTCGTCGGGCTCTTCGCCTTCGGCTTCCATGCGGCGTAGGGCTTCCATGGAGGGGCTGAGCTCGCCTTCACCCGCGTCGATGCGCGCGTTTTCTTCCGCGAACTCGTCCACCTCGGCGAGGGCCGGGATCGCGGCATTCTGGGCCAGGCCCACTTCGTAGGCTTTGACCAGGGTGGGAGAGGCGGTGAGCTTAAGGATGCGTCCCAGCAATTCCATGGCTTCGCCCGAGACGCAGGCGGGATCGATGGCCAGCGGGCGGTGGCATTCCTTGGCGGCCAGGAAGCCGGCCAGGGTCAGCAGTTCGGCCTCATGACGCACGCGCAAGGGTTCTTCCCCCGAAACCGGCGCGCTACCCCCGTGGATATGCCATTGCCCGTCCAGGGCCTGTTGGGCGTACCCCAGGCGCGCGAAATCCTGGAGGATATCGCGGAACCACGGCGAGTCCGGCAGATTCTCCAACCGCGTGAGGCCTTCGGCCAACGCGCCCATCAGCAAGGCCTGGAATCCCGTCAATCCGTCGCCCTGCAAGGTAGGTTGCCCCTTGAGGCGTTTGCTCCGCTTGATTTCCACTGACGCGTCCTCCACGACTATCATTTAAGGCTCCCTGAGGTCGATGCTGCGTCGTCGGGCGTCGGGCGTCGGGCGCAAGAGATCCGTATTGCGCATGCGCGCAAGAAAATGCAGGCAATTTTCTTGCGCCCGACGCCCGTCGCCCGACGCCAAACGATGTACCTATTCATCGCACCCTCGCCCTGAAACCCGCCGCACCCAACTCCGCAATGGCCTTCTCCGCCGAATCCGTCCCGTGAAACCCCAACATCAGTACCCCGCCTTCGCCTTCCCGCGCTTTCAGGATCTCCACATCCAGCACGTTCAGGCCTGCCGCCGCCAGGGGCGCGAAGACGCGCACGAGTTCGCCGGGCTTGTCTTCCAGGTCGACCAGGATTTCGTTCAGAGGGATGGCGAAGCCCTTCTTGGCGGTAGAGAGCTGAGCCCGCAGGCGGTTGCCCTCCGCGAAATAGCCCGCGTCCAGGTCCGTGTCCAAGGCGGTTTCCACCCCGGCCAGATGCTCGCGGAAGCCCGCCAGGGATTCGCGCACCACGGCGCGGTTCGAGCGCAGGATGGGTTCCCAGACGTTGAAGGAAGAGGCCGCCAGGCGCGTCATGTCGCGGAAGCCGCCGCCCGCGATCTGCAGGCAATTCTCGACCACGGAGCGCCGTCCCCCGATGTACGAGGCCAAGGCGGTGCTGAGCAATTGGGGAAGATGGGAGACGTGCGCCGCCACCTGATCGTGCAGTTCCGCCGGCATGCGGGTGGCCCGCGCGCCCAAGGCCTGGGCGAAGGCTTGCAGGTGATCGGCCGCAAGCGCTTCCCGCGAGGGTAACCCGCCGGTTTCCGGTAGCGTACAGATTACCCAAGAGGCGTTCTGGAACAGAAGCGGATCCCGTGCGTCCAGCCCGGTCTTCTCGCTCCCCGCCATGGGATGCGAACCCACGAAAACGGCCCCCTGGCCCGCGACGGGGAAGGCCTTGCGCCCCAGGGCGCAGATGCCGGACTTGGTACTGCCTACATCGGTGACGATGCAATCGGGCTTGCAGACCGGAGGGCGCGCGGCCCAGGCTTCCAGGGTCGCGAGGATATGATCGATGGGCGTGCACAGGATCACGAGATCGGCATCGGCGACGGCGGTATCTATTTCCGCGTACCCGTGGCCGACGTCGATGAGACCGGCGGCCTTGGCTTTCGCCAGGGTATCGGGAGAGGAAACGCCGGTGACGCGGAGATCGGGCCAGCGGCGGCGCGCGGCTTCGACCAGGGAGGCACCCAGCAGCCCCAAACCCGCCACCGTGATGCGTCCCGGCCGCCATTCCATCAGTGGGATTCTTCCAGGCGCCGGTGCTCGGCCATGATGCATTCGAAGATGCGGCGGATGGAATCGTCCGCCAGGGGTCCATGGTTCTTGGCGAGGACCGCGCTGATCACCTGCTGCTCGCGCTCGGCGTCGAGGACGGGAAGCATTTTCTTTTTCTTGACCTCGGCGATGGCGACCGCGCACTTGGCCCGCTCGTTGAGCAGATCCACCAATTGCAGGTTGAGAGCGTCGATGCGCTTGCGCCAATCGCTCAGGTCCATGTTTCCTTCGTGGGCGCGATCAAAGGCGCGGCCAATTCGCTGATATCGGCGAGCATGGCTGGGAAAGGCTTGGATTCCAGGGTGCGGCGCACCAGGGCGCTGCCGACCACCACGCCATCGACCAGGCGGCAGACCGTGCGCACGTGCTCGGGCTTGGAAATGCCGAAGCCCACCACCACGGGCAGGTTGCAGCCTTTCTTGATGGCGGCCACCTTGGATTCGAAATCCTTCTGGAAGGTATCCTGTTCGCCGGTGATGCCCGTGCGCGAGATGTAGTACAGGAATCCCGAGCTGCCCTCCAGCACCTTGGCCAGCCGTTCCGGCGTAGTGGTAGGCGCGACCAGGAAAATCAATGCCAGACCTTCGCGTTTGCACACCGATTGGAACTCGGCGGTTTCTTCCACCGGCATGTCCACCAGCAGGATGCCGTCCATGCCCGCGGCCTTGGCACGCTTGGCGAACGCCTCCATCCCGTACTTGTAGATGGGATTGAGGTAGGAGAAGACGATGAGCGGGATCTGCGATTGCTTGCGGATGTCCGCGACCATGGCGAAGTAGGCGTTGGCGTCCACGCCCAGTTCCAGGGCCTTGTTGGCCGCGGCCTGGTTGACCACGCCGTCGGCCATGGGATCGGAGAACGGATAGCCTAGCTCCAGGATGTCGGCGCCGAGCTTTTCCAGCTCCAGCACGATGCGCACCGTCTCTTCGCGGCCGGGAACGCCGGCGGCGATGTAGGGGATGAAGGCTTTCTGCTTTTTCCCTTTGAGGCGCGCGAAGGCTGCGTCGATGCGGTTCACTTGCCCGCCTGCTTGCCGGGGGTTTTCGCGGCGGCCGCCGCGCCCATCACCGTCGCGAGATCCTTGTCGCCCCGGCCGGAAAGATTCACCACCATGATCTTGTCCGGGCCCAGGGTGGGCGCCAGGCGCATGGCATGGGCGATGGCATGGGAGCTTTCCAATGCGGGGATGATGCCTTCCAGGCGGCACAGCTCGTGGAACGCGCGCAGCGCGTCTTCGTCGGTGGCATGGGTGAATTCGATGCGGCCCTGGTCGCGGTACAGCGCGTGCTCCGGGCCCACGCTGGGGTAGTCCAGGCCCGCCGAGATGGAATGGGTCTCGGCGATCTGGCCGTCCGCCGTTTGCAGGATATAGCTCTTGGCCCCGTGCAGCACGCCCAGGGTTCCGCCTTCGAAACGCGCGGCATGCTTTCCGCTCGCGATACCTTCGCCGCCCGCTTCCACTCCCACCAGGCGCACCGAAGGCTTGGTGAGGAAATTCCAGAACAGTCCCATGGCATTGCTGCCCCCGCCCACGCAGGCGACCATTACGTCCGGAAGGCGGCCTTCCTTGGCGAGCATCTGGGTCTCGGTTTCTTCCCCGATCAGCTTTTGGAAATCGCGCACGATGCGCGGATACGGATGCGGCCCGAGTACCGATCCAAACACGTAATGGGTGCCTTGGATGTTCGTGACCCAATCGCGGATGGCCTCGTTGATGGCGTCTTTCAAGGTGCGGCTGCCCGATTCCACGGGCACCACGGTGGCTCCCAGCATTTCCATCCGCTGCACATTCGGCGCCTGGCGTTCCATGTCCACGCGGCCCATGTAGACTACGCATTCCATGTCGAACTTGGCGGCGGCGGTGGCGGTCGCAACGCCATGCTGTCCCGCGCCGGTTTCGGCGATGATGCGCCGCTTGCCCATGCGCCGGGCCACCAACACCTGGCCCAGGGAGTTATTGATCTTATGGGCACCGGTGTGATTCAAGTCTTCACGCTTCAGATAGATCTTGGCGCCGCCGCATTGCTTGGTCATGCGCTCGGCGAAATACAGGGGTGAAGGGCGGCCGACGAAATCCTGCAGGTACCCGGTCAACTCGGCCTGGAAACCGGGATCATCCTTGAGCTTCAGGTAATGGGATTCCAGCTCTTCCAGGGCGGGCATGAGCACTTCGGGGGCGTATTTTCCGCCGAATTGGCCGAATCGGCCCCATTGATCGGGATATTGCCGGGGATCCATTGCGCTCCTGGGGGATGCGTAAACCGCCGCGTCCGCGCCCTGCCCAAAGGTAGATTTTCCGGCTTTTTTTGGCTTTTCGGCGGCTCTTCCCACCGCCCGGACGCCGGCGGTGGAATGGTCGGAAAAGTCCGATAAAATTACAGGTGATTACTAAACATAATTCGGCTTATATGGTCATAATTCACAAAAATACGATTTTCGTAAAGAATACGATATTTTGATTACTAAACATTATTTCTCCCGCGAAAAGCCTCCTCCGGCTTACCTTTCCTTCAGAATCGCCCTATGGTGGGGAGGGTTCCTTTTCATCCGATTTTCTACGAGGGGTTATGCAATACCGATCGGCTTTCCATAGGCTACCTGCAGGAGCGCTCGCTCTAGGCGCCGCTTTTACCATCCTTTTGACTGCGCCGCGCGCCCAGGAGACCAGTGTCCGCTTGTCGGTCCTGGCCGATGCCCGCTCGGGCACACAGACGGCATGGCAATACACTACTTCCGATCCAGGCAGCGATACCTGGAATGGCAAGGATTTCGATGCTACCTCCTGGTCCACGGGGATGGGGGGTTTCGGGAGCGGGACTATCGAGAATAGCCACATCAACAGCGAATGGTCCACGCCGCAAATCTGGATCCGCAAGACCTTCACCCTGGCTTCCGAGGAAATCGAATCCCTGGTCTTGTCCTTGCATCATGATGATGATGCCGACATCTACCTCAACGGGCAACAGGTATACCAGGAAACCGGCTGGCTCTCGAACTACAGCGAGTTCTATCTCGCCAAGGAATACAACAGCCTACTGCAGCCGGGCGAAAACGTGCTCGCGATAACCTGCCGCAATACCGGGGGCCCGGGATATATAGACGCGGGCCTGTGGTTGGATACGCGCGTTACGGCCGCCACCCTCGTCAGCGATGCCCGGACGTTTCCGACCGAGTGGAGTTACGTGACCGCGGACCCAGGCATGGATTGGCAGAAACCGGAATTCGACGCGGGGGGCT